>NZ_JBFAIM010000001.1:0-415740 GCF_040654715.1 Nonomuraea sp. NPDC050643
TTTTTGGGGGGGCGGCCGCCCCCTGGGCTCCGCCGGTCCTTGGGCCCCGGGTCAGGGTGGGGGGGGGCCCCTCCCCCGCGCCCGCGCCCCCCGCCTGTTTCTCCCCTGGTGGAGGTTCTACTTGTAGAGCTCGCCCCGCGGGCCGACGATCTTGCCGGACCAGACGTTCTTGGCCGCGTTGTAGACCGCCGCCGTCTCACCGTCGAAGTACGGGGACGTGATGTAGTCGATGCGGTCGTTGCCGTCCTGGTCGGCGAAGGTGCTCGTCACGCCGTTCACGTAGCCGAGGCGCTTGCCGTTGTTGTAGTTCAGGAGCCACGGGCCGCCGTCGTAGCCGGGGGTCACGGCGCACTTGAGGCCGATGTGCTCCTCGATCTTGAGCCACGGGGCGCCGACCGCCTTGGCGGTGGTCTTGCCGTAGCAGTGCTTCGGGGTCACGCCGCTGTACGGCTTGTCGCCGTCGGGGTGCGGGGCCGCCGGGTAGCCGAAGGCGCGGACCGTCTTGCCGGTGGCCTGGTTCCAGGCGAAGCCCTGGCCGCCGACGTTGTCACCGAGGCGACCGGCGTCCTTGGACAGCAGGATGTAGTGGCGGCCGCCCCACGAGCGCTTCGGGCCGGTGAAGCCCGCGTACTCGCGCGGGGTCACGCGCTTGACGCCGTTCGAGGTGATGCCGTTGTAGACGGTGACGAACGCGTAGTCGCGGTCGTAGTCCTCGTAGGTGTCGAAGTCGTAGTGGGTGAAGGCCTGCTTGCCCACGTAGATGCCCCAGGGGGCCTTGCCCTGGTAGTAGCCGGGGACGAAGACCCAGTTGTCCATGGTGGGGGAGTTGCTGTCCGTGTCGTACACGCAGTGGCCGGCCGTGGAGACCAGGTTGCGGTAGTTCGACTGGACGGCGGTGCCCGAGCACCAGCGGAACTTGCCGGAGCCGTCGACGAAGAAGACCTTGCCGACGGTCTTCGGGAGGTTGACGTTCTGGGCCCTGCCGGTGGACTTCGACTCGCCGGTGGGCGCCGTGGTGCCGGGGCGGCCGTCGGGGCTGTAGCCGCCCTTGGAGACGACCTTCCGGACTTCTTTCGCGTCCCACGTGTACTGGGTCGCGGAGCGCAGGGCGGCGCCGTTCGAGGCGAGCCAGAACGAGGCGACGGACACGGCCTGGGAGGTGTTGCGGGCCATCGGGTCGTTGGCGACGTCGCCGTCGGCCTGCGCCGTGCCGGCCAGGCCGGTGGCGAGCAGACCGGTGGCCAGGACGGCACCGCCGGCGGGAAGGAGGATTCGCTTCAAGGTAACTCCAGGTTGCGCTGACATGAGGCGCCTCGTGCACCCCCGAAACTCAGCAAACGGACAGCCCGGAACCTATAGCGTTGACCATGATCGTGTGAAATTTCGGTAGATCATGTCAGCGGTCCAAAGACGCGCCGTGATCGTACCGTGACAGAGAATCGGCTGATCACCCGCAGTGATCACCTGGTTGCTATGACTTACGTCACACTTGTGAGGGTCGAGAGCGCGGCGGCGCTTCTGTAGACCTCTCCGGTGGTGGTGTCGAAGTACGGGGACGAGACCGCGTCGTACTGGCCCTTGGCGTCGCGGTTCCAGGTCAGGCTGTTGACGCCGTTGAGGCTGCCGAGCCGGCGCGACTCGTTCCAGTTGAGCACCCACGGGCCGCCGCTGGCGCCCGGGCTGAAGTTGCAGGGCTGGAGCTCGACGCCCTTCTGCAGGTCGAGGCTGGGGGCGACGGTGTAGCGGGTGGGGTTGCCCATGCACTTCAGCAGCTTCTTGCCGTTGAACGGGGTCGAGCCGTCGGGCTGCGCCCCCGCCGGATAGCCGTACGCGGCCACCGCGTACGTCCCCGGCTTCTTGTTCAGCTCGATCCCGAGCCCGCCCACGTTGTCCTGGAGCCGGCCGATGTCCTGCATGACGTAGCCGCCGTCCTTGGCGACCCACGTGAACCCGCGGTGCACCGTGACGAACGCGTAGTCGTAGTCGTAGTCGGCCTTGCCCGACCAGTCTTCGTGCAGGCTGATCGAGGCGCCCACGTAGATGCCCTCAGGCGTCTCGCCGTTGGGGCCGTGGTTGGGGACGAAGATCCAGTAGTCGGCGGGCTTGGCCTGGCGCGAGTCGTACGCGCAGTGCCCGGCCGTGGCGACCACGCTGCGGTTCTTGGCCGCGACCGAGCTGGCGGAGCACCAGTACTCCTTGTCGCCGAACCGGAAGAAGACCTTGCCCATGGTGCTGGCCCCGGAGCCCTTGCGCGGCAGCGCGGGGGCCACGCTCTGTGCGGCGGTCGCGCGGTTGATCGTGGCGACGGGCGCACCGGCGGCCGCGGTGGCCGGCGTGTTGGAGCCGGCGGCGGCGCCGGGGGTGGCCGGGCTGTAGCTGTCGGCCTTCTTGAGGCGGTCGGGCTTCCAGTAGTCGGCGACCCGCTTGACGTCCGCGAGCGTCTTGGCCAGAGGGACGGGATACACCTTGCTGACCGGCGCGGCGTGGGCGATCCCCGTGAAGGCAGGCAGCATCAGCAGCGCGCTGCTCACGGCAGCGGCTACGAGGTGCCTGACGCGGGGGATCATGAAATGCCTTTCTTGGGGTCGTAAGGGTGGATTTTTCCAGATGTGCAGACGGTATTGCAGCTCAGATAGAGATTCGTTACCTAGTCAAGAGTGCACCGTGAACTATAAGGACATCGTCAGTCATGCACTGACGATACGTGTAAATGATCATTAGTCGGCCATGTTTCCCCAGGTAGGAGCTGGTTTCGTTGATCGCGCATGATGGATGAATTCGCTCATTCGGGTGGTCATTCGGGGCTGCTCGAGTGGCGTACGCCACGCCCGTCCCATCTCATTCCGCGATCAGGGGAAGGCCCCGGATCCCCTCGGATCCGGGGCCTGAGGGTGCCGGCCTATCAGCCCTTGTTGCCGGTCCAGCGGTTCGCCGCGGCCTTGTAGACCTTGTAGGTGTCGCCGTTGAAGTACGGCGAGGAGATGTGGTCGTAGCGGTCGTTGCCGTCGGTGTCCCACGCGACGCTGTTGACGCCGACCAGGTAGCCGGTGCGCGACGCGCTCTTGTAGTTGTAGAGCAACGGCCCGCCGCTCGCGCCCGCGGTGAAGGAGCACTTGAAGCCGATGTGCTCCTGCAGGTTGTACTTCCCGGCCTCGGGCATCGGCTTGGTCTTGCCGTAGCAGAACTTCATCGTCCGGCCCGTGTACGGCTTGTCGCCGTCGGGGTGCTCGCCCGCCGGGTAGCCGAACGAGAACACGTTCAGCTTCGTGCTCCGGTTCCAGGTGAAGCCCTGGCCGCCGACGTTGTCGCCGAGCCGGCCGACGTTCTTGACGGTCCAGCGCCACCTGCCCTGGACCTTCTCCCAGGTGACCTTGATGCCGTTGTAGACGTTGACGAACGCGTAGTCGAAGTCGTAGTCCTCCTTCACCACGAAGTCGTCGTGCGCGTTGAAGGTCTTGGCGGCGTAGATGCCGTACGGGGCCTTGCCGGTCCAGGCCTTGTCGCCGTCCCAGTACGACGGGATGAAGATCCAGTTGTCGTAGAAGGTGTTCTTCTTCGTGTCGTAGACGCAGTGGGCGGAGGTCGCCACGAGGTTGCGGTACTTGCTCTGCACGGAACTGGCCGAGCAGTAACGCCAGTTCTTCGGGTTGCGCGGGTCGGCCTTCGGCAGCGTGAAGAACACGCGGCCGACCGTGTTCGGCAGATTGACGTGCTTGCTCTTCTTGGCCTTGGTCTTCTCCGCGCCGATCGGCGGAACGGACCCGGCCGGCCCGTCGGGGGTGTCGTTGCTGCCCTTGACGCCTTTGGAGGACAGGTCGAGGCCATCGTCGTAGTCGGTGGCCTGCTGGATGCGGTCCGGCGTCCAGAACTGGATCGCCTGCTCCGCGGGGATCGCCGCGTTCCTGGAGACGACGTCGGGGGGTGCGGTCGCGCTCGCCGCGGTGCTGCCGGCCATTCCGGCGGCCAGTCCGATGGCCACGAGGCCGGCCAGCGGGATCGCGATGCGTCTTGCTCGGGAATGCATGGGGCTCCTTCCGGCTTTCGGCGGCCCAGAGCGGGGTACTGCGCCCCGGTGGGCCAGGAAAACGTTCGGAACGTTATTGAATGGCGCGATCCGGCGGCCAGGAAACGACGTAAAAAGGCATGGCTCGGTTCCGTTCCGTTATAGAAATAGCCTTTTCGCATGTATTCGTGATTGGCATCCGCGCAGGTGGGAGCCGTGTTCTATTTTCTCGGGCAACACCGGTAACGTGAATTATCAAACGCCACTCCTTATCAACCGAACGTTGTTCTGGTTAGATGGGTTCATGGATCCTCGCACCCCCTGTCTCATTGGCATCGCGCAACGCACCGTTCGCGAGCAGCCGGGCCCGGAACCGCTCGATCTCTGGGAGGAGGTGGCGCGCGCCGCCGCGGCCGACGCGCGTCTTCCCGTCGGGCGGCTCGGCTCCGTCCAGATCGTCTACACCGACTCCTGGCAGTACGACTCGCCCGTGCGCCGCCTCGCCGAGCGCCTCGGCGCCACGCCGCGCCACCGGGCGTACTCCAAGGTCGGGGGTACGGCCCCGCAACTCCTCATCGGCGCCGCGGCGGCGGCGATCGCGGCCGGTGAGGTGGAGTCGGCCCTGGTGGTGGGGGCCGAGGCGCTGGCCACGCGGAGGGCGTACCGGGTGGCGGGGGAGCGCGTGCCGTGGAGCCACCCCGCCGTGCCCAAGCCGCCGTACGGGTGGGAGCGTGAGCCGCATCCCGCCGCGCTGGCCCATGGGCTGTTCCTGCCGGTGCACACCTATCCGATCATGGAGACCGCCAGGCGGGCGGCGCTGGGGACCTCGATCGAGGACGAGATGTCGGAGCGGGGCCGGATGATGGCGCCGATGACCGAGGTGGCGGCGGCCAACCCGCACGCGTGGCGCAGGACCGCCAGGACCGCGGACGAGTTGGTGAACGGCGACCGGTTCGTGGGCTGGCCGTACGGCCGCAACACGGTGGCCGTGCTGGAGGTGGACCAGGCGGCGGCCGTCGTCCTGGCCTCCTCGCGGCTGGCCGATCTGCTGGGGGTGCCGAAGGATCGGCGGGTGTACCTGCGGGGGTGGGCGTACGCGGAGGACACCTGGGAGGTGGCGGCGCGGCCCCGGCTCGGCTCCTCGCAGGCCGTCGCGTCGGCCGCCGAGGCCGCCTTCGAACGGGCCGGGCTGGGGCTGGGCGACATGCACGCGCTGGACGTGTACAGCTGTTTCGCGATCGCGTTGCGGCAGGCGTGCGACGCCATCGGGCTCGACCCCCTGGACCGGCGCGGGCTCACGGTCACCGGCGGGCTGCCCTACGCGGGCGGGCCGGCCAGCGACTATGTGCTGCACTCGACGGCGACCATGGCGGGGCTGCTGCGGGCCCAGTCGGGGCACGGGCTGGTGACCGGGGTGGGGATGCACCTGACCAAGCACACGTACGCGGTGTGGTCGAGCGAGCCCGGGGGGCGGCTGGGGGGCGCGGCGCCGGTGTTCGTGGCCGAGGAGGTGCCGGTGGCCGAGGGCTATGAGGGGATGGCGGTGGTGGCGGGGTACACGGTCGCGCATGGGCGGGACGGGGCGGCGGAGCGGGGGATCGCGGTGGTGGAGGTGCCCGGGGGGCGGGCTTACGCGGTGGTGGCGGAGGCGGAGCTGCTGGCCGAGGCCGAGGCGCGGGAACTGGTGGGGCGGAAGGTACGGGTGACGTCGGATGGGAAGGTCAATGTGGCTTCTTGGTGAGGTAAAGATGGGCTCATTTCTGTGACGGTGTGACTACTATCTGGTGTTGACATTTTTATGTCGGCAGCGGACGCTGGAGTCATGCGGAGGACAACGGTGCGCATCGACGAGACGCTCCTCAACGAGGCGAAGGCGTACGCGGCCAAGAACGGGCGCAGTCTCAACTCGGTCATGGAGGATGCTTTGCGACAACTCATCAACCGTTCCATAGAGGTGGCCGAGCGGCCCCGCGTGGAGCTGATCACTTCTGCCGCCGAGCCCGGGTTCCAGCCACGGGTCCAGGAGCGTTTCGACGCCGGCGAGAAGCTGGAGCACATCGCCTCCGACCTCTTCGACGAGGAGCTACGCGATGCTGCTTGCTGACGTCAACGTTCTCGTCAACGCCTTCCGCCACGAGTCCACCAGCCACGAGCGCTGCCACGCCGCCATCGACGAGATGGTGAACGGCGACTCCGGCTACGCGGTGAGCGACTTCGTGGTCAACGGCTTCATCCGCATGGTCACCAACCCGCGCATCTACAAAGACCCCGACACCCTCGAACGCGCGCTGGCCTTTGCCGACAGCTATCGCAACCAGCCCCACGCGACGGTGGTGACCGCTGAGACGAGGCACTGGGAGATCTTCACCCGCCTGAGCCGCCAAGCCGGCGCGACGGCCAAGCTCGTCCCCGACGCCTACCTCGCCGCACTCGCCATCGAGCACGGTTGTGAATTTGTGACCTGCGACAAGGATTTCTCCAGGTTCCAGGGCTTGCGCTGGCGGTCGCCGCTCAACTGAACTGAGGGCAAGGGCGCAAGCCGGCACTACTCGGCTAGGAACGTCGTGGCTGACCAGTTCGACGTCATCGAGGCAGGCGAGCGCGGCCGTCGCCGGTGGATCGGGCTGGTGGTGGTTCTGGCGCTCCTGCTGATCCCCGTTGTCGGCCTGCTCACCAGCCGGGACCCCGAGCCCGAGTCATCGCCCGCGATGCCGGGCCCCGAGCCCATCCGGTCCCTGACCACGCTCAGCAGCGCGCCCAACCTGCTCAACCCGCCCGCCACCGTCAAGGGCGGTGACGAGGTCATCCGGGTCGTGTTCCCGCACGGGGTGCGGGCCGAGGTGCGTTATCCGGCCGAGCTGGATCTCGACGACATGGGCGTGCGCCCGTTCCAGGGGGCCTACGTCGATGGGAGCTATCGGCAGTTCGTGGCCCCGTACGGTGGGGAGATCGAGATCACCCGGGGTGGCAAGCCGATCAGAAACTACGCCGCCAACGTCAGCCTCTGGCCGCGCCAGGCGGGCAGCGGGTCCCAGGGGCAGGTGCTGCTGTTCACGTTCGAGGAGTGGCGGCTGGCGATGTACGACCGGGGCGTGGGGTTGACCTTCGAACAGCGGCGGGATCTGGCCGAGAACCTCAAGGGCCGGGTGACCAAGGACGGCTACCTGGTGCTGTCGGCCGGCGGGAGCACGCGGCTCACCAAGCCGGGCGACGTCGCGGATGGGGAGGCGGTCGGGCCGCAGCTCTGGTTCGGTGGTGGGGCGAGGGAGATGGTGGCGCTCGTGCCCACCCTCGACTGCAAGAAGTACACCGGGACGCCCCGCGTGGTCCAAGGGCGAGGGCGGCCCGTCGACTCGGTGTGCCGGGGGGACGTGCTGGTCGCCGTCACCGGGCCGGAGCCGTTCAGGAGACAGGCGATCAAAGGCATCCGGGTGACGCTGAAGTGATCGAGCCGGTCCTGGCCGGGCGGACGACGCTGGCGTGGTCGGGCCGGTCCTGGCCGGGCGGACGACGCTGGCGTGGTTGGGCTGATCCTGGCTGGGTGGGCGGCGCTGGAGTGCTCGGGCTGGTTCCGGTCGGGTGGGTGGCACCGGAGTAGTCGAGGTGGTCCTGGTTGGGAGAGCGGTGCCCGAGCGGTCGTTGCGGTTTCTGGTCGGGCGGTGGTGCTGGAGTGGTTGGAGTGGTTTCGGTCGGGTGTCGTGGTGGAGTCGTCGGGGCGGTGGCGGTCGGGGTGGGTGCGTTGAAGGGTTGGGTGGGCGGGGGTGAGGGGGTGGGCTGAAGTAAGGTGCGGCCATGTTCGCCGTAACCGCCACACAGACCGATCCCGACAACCCCCTCGCCGGGCTGACGCTCGGCGAGCATCCGGAGCCGAAGGTGCCGGACGGATGGACGACCGTCTCCGTGCGGGCGGCCGCGCTCAACCACCACGACCTGTGGACGCTCAAGGGCGTCGGCATCAGGCAGGACCGGCTGCCGATCGTGCTCGGCTGCGACGCCGCCGGGGTGGATGAGGACGGCAACGAGGTCATCGTGCACTCCGTGATCGGCACGGGCGCCGACGAGACGCTCGACCCCAAGCGCACGCTGCTGTCGGAGCTGTACGACGGCACGTTCGCCGAACGCGTGGCCGTGCCGCGCCGCAACCTCGTTCCCAAGCCCGCCACTCTGAGCTTCGAGCACGCGGCCTGCCTGCCGACGGCGTGGCTGACCGCGTACCGCATGCTGTTCGAAAAGGCCGGGCTGCAGCCGGGGGCGACCGTGCTGGTGCAGGGGGCGGGCGGTGGCGTCGCCACCGCGCTGATCGCGCTCGGGCGGGCCGGTGGTTACCGGGTCTGGGCCACCAGCCGCTCCGAGGCCAAGCGGGACCGCGCCCGGCAGCTCGGCGCCGACCAGGTCTTCGAGTCGGGCGCGCGGCTGCCCGAGCGGGTGGACGCGGTCATGGAGACCGTGGGACAGGCCACCTGGGACCACTCGCTCAAGTCGCTCAAGCCCGGCGGGCGCATCGTCGTCAGCGGCGCCACCAGCGGCGCGGTTCCGCCGGCGGATCTGAACCGGGTCTTCTTCCTGCAGTTGTCCGTGGTCGGCTCGACGATGGGGACGCGCGAGCAGCTCCAGCGGCTGGCCGTCTTCCTGGAGCAGACCGGGGTACGGCCCGAGATCGACCGGGCGCTGCCCCTGACGGACGCACGCGACGGCTTCGCCGCCATGGCCGAGGGGGAGATCTTCGGAAAGATCGTCTTTACCCGCTGAATAAGTGCGGGGTTATTTCTGAGCCTTCCGGGTGATACAAGAGGAGTGGGGTTGTATCACCCGGGAGGTCATCATGGACGTTGAGCCCTTCGGCCCAGGTTCGATGCACTGGGACACCGCCGGCGAATACCGCAACCTGCTCGTGGCCGGCAGCGCGCTGGTCCTGCAGACGATGCACCCGGCGGTGGGCGCGGCCGTCGCGGAGCACTCCACGTACAAGGCCGACCCCTGGGGGCGGCTCAACCGCACGCTCGCGTCCGTGCAGAAGTGGGTGTACGGCGGCGAGGAGGGTCTGGCCGAGGGCGAGCGGCTCAGGCGGCTGCACCAGTCGATCAGCGGGATCGACGAGCAGGGCAGGTCCTACCACGCGCTGAACGGTGAGGCGTGGGCGTGGGTGCACCTGTCGTTGTTCGAGCGCTTCATCGCGCTCAACCGCTATTTCGGCACCCCGTTCACCCGCCCACAGGAGCGGCGGCTCTACGCCGAGTCACGGCAACTCGGCGCGATCCTGCGAGTGCCGGAGCGGGAGATGCCGGACGATCTGGAGGCGTTCTGGCGGTATTTCGACCACATGGTGGCCGACCGGCTCGAGGCGCATCCGACCGCGCTCGACGTGCTGACGGTCATGCGCGGCACCCCGGCCCCACCCGGGTTGCCGGGGCCGCTGCGCCGCTTGTGGACGCCGGTGGGGGTCGGGTCGGGGGAGTTCAACCACTTCGTCACGGTCGGCACCCTGCCGTCCGCCGTCCGGAGAAAGCTGGGCCTGCGCTGGACGGCGCGGGACGAGCGGCGGCTGCGGCACCTCGGGCATGCGGTGGCGATGCTGATGCCGCGCCTGCCCGAGCGCCTGCGATACATGCCGATCGCCTACCACGCCCGCAAGGCCGCGCGCAGCGCCCGCCGCCTGGAGCGGCAACTCCGCTCCGCATAGCCCTCCACGGGCCGTCCGACGCCGTCAACGCCCGGCCCTCATCCCGGCGGGTCGCCGAAGCCGGTGTCCGGCCGTGGCTCGGTGGCGGTCCGCCGGAGTTGGTGTCCGGCCGTGGCTCGGGCGGACGGTCGGAGCTGGTGTCCGGTCGTAGCTTGGGCGGCTCGCCGGAGTTGGTGTCCGGCCGTGACTAAGGTGGCTCGCCGGAGACAGGGGCGGGCCGTGACCTCGGCAGGCCGGGGGAGTCGGGGTTCGGCCAGGGAGGCGGGTCAGCGTTCGAGGATGTCGCGGATGCGGTCGCCGGCCTCGTCGAGCGCTGTACGCAGTTCGGTCAGCTTCTCCGGTGTCAGCCGCGCCTCCGAGGCCTCCTGGCGGGCCTGGGCGACGAAGTCGGCCAGGAGTTCGCCGAGTTCGGCGTCGAGCTCGGGCCGGTTGGGCGGCGAGGCTCCGAGCGTGGCCCAGACCTCCGACCAGATCCGGCGCCACTCCTTGCTGAACCGCTCGCCCTCGTCCTGCCAGTGGTAGGCGTGCTCCATCCACTGCCGCTTCTGCTGTTCCCTGAGCCGCTTGAGGTCTTCCTTCTGCTGCTGCCGGAACCGCTTGGAGTCGTCGCCGGTCTCCGTACGGACGTCCTTGGCCATCCGCGTCAGCTCGTCGCGCAGCGACTTGACCGTGTCGCGTACGTCCTCCTTGACCTCCCGCGCGATGTCGCGCACCGAGGCGGAGATCTCCTGCTCCAGGTCGGCGAGCTCGTCGAGGCGGGCGTTCAGCTCGTCGCGGCCCTTGTCGGTGATCGAGAAGACCTTCTTGCCCTCGACCACCTCGTGCGTCACCAGGCCCTCCTCCTCCAGGCGGGCCAGGCGCGGATAGATCGTGCCGGGGGAGGGCGAGTAGACGCCGAGGAAGCGGTCCTGGAGCAGCCGGATGACCTCGTAGCCGTGGCGCGGGCTCTCGTCCAGCAGCTTGAGCAGGTACAGCCGGAGCCGGCCATGACCGAAGACAGGACTCATTCCTTCTCTCCCTTGAGCAGCGTGACCTCACCGGAGACCGTGATGGCCGACAGCGAGGCCATGCCGCCCCCCAGCCGCCCCGACAGTGACTTCATGCCGGGGCCGCTCGCGTTGGACAGTTTCTCGAAACCGCTGACCAGCCTGCCGGAGGTGGACCTGAGACTCACGTCCGTCTCCACGTTCTCGGGCAGCCTGACCAGGATGGAGCCGGACACGCTGTTGAACGTCACGTGCCCCGTCGGCCGCAGCGTGAGATCCGCGGTGATGCGGCCGGAGATGGTGTTGGCCCGCAGCCTGCGCGGGGTGCCGCCGGCCACGGTCAGGTCGCCCGAGACGCTCTTGAACGACAGGTCGCCGTCGAGCGCCCGGCTCTCGACCGGGGCGGAGACGGTCGAGGCGCTCACGTCGCCGCTGACGCCGTCGAGCACGATCTCCCCGGACACGCTTCTGACCTGTGTCTCCTTCTCGAACCCGGCCACGACGGCGGGTGCGGAGACCACGCCGGCGTTGACGCTGCAGCCCTTGGGCACGGTGATCGTCAGCACCGTGCTGCGCCGGTCGCGCCGCAGCCAGCCGAGCAGGCCGTCCCAGGTGAGGTCCTTGTAGGAGACGCTGAGCTCGCCGGCGTCCTCGTCGTACGTCACGATCAGCGGCGAGGCGGACTCGATCTCGGCGACCTCCAGCGTGGGTGGTCCGTCGCTGGCCAGCACGTCGAGGCGACCCGAGACGATGCGTACGTCAAGCGATCGCACTTCCTCGAACGTGAGTTGCCGAGGCTCCTCGATCGTCCACTGTTGCATGCTTCCCCGCCCTCCTGGCGACACGTCCCTATGACAAACACGATATGTCGCGATAACCCAAAACTCAAGATGTATCGCGTTATGTCAGGGTAGCGGCGGGGGTTCTAGTCGTCCTCGTCGTCCAGGCGCGCCAGCCAGGTGGCCAGCCGCTCGACCGGGGTCTCGAACTCGGGGTTGAGATCGACGAACTCACGCAGCCGCTCGCCCAGCCACAGCAGGCTGACCTCTTCCTCGCCCCGCCGTTGGACAAGCTCCTCGATCCCCCGATCGGTGAAGTACATCGCTCTCCGTTCCTCCCTGAGGCCCCTCGGCCTCGCCTGACTTTAGCCTGGTTGAGACAGCAATGAGCCCCCGGCCGCACGGCCGGGGGCTCACTCGCGATCGGCTCAGCCGAAGATCTGGTGCAGGATCTCCTCGAGCTCGGTGTCGTGCGAGTTGTGCGACCCCGTCGCCGGGGAACTGTTGGGCGTGCGCGACACGCGCCGCACCGACCGGCCACCCAGCGTCTGCGGGTCTTCGGCCAGCTTGAGCGTCAAGTAGGGCCACGGCCCCATGTTGACCGGCTCGTCCTGGGCCCAGATCAGCTCCGCCTGCCCGTCGAAACGGGCCAGCTCGGCCGCCAGCTCCTCACCCGGGAACGGGTAGAGCCGCTCGAGCCGCACGATGGCGACGTCGACCCGGCCGTTCTTGTCGCGGTGCGCGGCCAGGTCGTAGTAGAGCCTGCCCGAGGTGAGCACGACCTTGGTGACCTTGCCCGCCTCGGCGCCCGTGTCGCCCAGTACCGGCTGGAAGGCTCCCGAGATGAAGTCGGCCGACTTGGACGTGGCCGCCTTGTGCCGCAGCAGCGACTTGGGCGTGAAGACCACCAGCGGCTTGTGCCGCTCCGACTCCACCTGCCAGCGCAGCAGGTGGAAGTAGTTGGCCGGGGTGGTGGGCTGCGCGACCGTCATGTTGTCGAGCGCGCAGACCTGTAGGAACCGCTCGATCCGGGCCGAGGAGTGGTCGGGGCCCTGGCCCTCGTAGCCGTGCGGCAGCAGCATCACGACGGAGGACTTCTGGCCCCACTTCTGCTCGCCCGACGAGATGAACTCGTCGATGATCGTCTGGGCGCCGTTGACGAAGTCGCCGAACTGCGCCTCCCACGCGACCAGGGCGTCGGGCCGGACCACGCTGTAGCCGTATTCGAAGCCGAGCGCCGCGAACTCGCTGAGCAGCGAGTCGTAGACGTAGAACTTCGTGGTGCCCTGGTTGAAGGTCTTCAGCGGCGTGTGGTCGGCGCCGGTCATCCGGTCCACCAGGACGGCGTGGCGCTGGGTGAAGGTGCCGCGCCGGGAGTCCTGGCCGACCAGACGGACCGGGTGGCCGTCCATCAGCAGGGACCCGAACGCCAGCGTCTCGCCCATCGCCCAGTCGATCGCGTCCTGCTCGACCATCTGACCGCGGCGCTGCAGCACCGGCGCCAGGCGCGGGTGCGGCGTGAAGCCCTCGGGCAGGTTGAGCTGGGTGTCCACGATGCGCTTGAGCGTCTCGTGGCTGATCGCGGTCGGCGTGTCGTCGTGCGACCACTTGACGACCTCGGTGTGCGGCACCCGCATCGCGCCCGCCTCGAGCGGCTTCTTGGAGGCCTCGCGGGTCTCCGTGAACGCCTGCTCCAGTTTGGCCTGGTAGTCGCGCAGCGCCTGCTCGGCCTCTTCGACCGTGATGTCGCCGCGGCCGATCAGCGCCTCGGTGTAGAGCTTGCGGGTCGAGCGCTTGGCGTCGATGAGGTCGTACATCAGTGGCTGGGTGAAGGCCGGGTTGTCGCCCTCGTTGTGCCCGCGGCGGCGGTAGCAGATGAGGTCGATGACGACGTCCTTGCGGAACGCCTGGCGGTATTCGTAGGCCAGCTCGCCCACGCGCACCACGGCCTCGGGGTCGTCGCCGTTGACGTGGAAGATCGGCGCCTGGATCATCCGCGCCACGTCGGTCGCGTAGACCGACGAGCGGGACGAGGCGGGCGAGGTCGTGAAGCCGACCTGGTTGTTGACCACCACGTGCACGGTGCCGCCGGTGCGGTAGCCGCGCAACTGCGACAGGTTGAGCGTCTCGGCCACGACGCCCTGGCCGGCGAAGGCCGCGTCGCCGTGGATGAGGACGGGCAGGACCGTGAAGCCCTCCTCGCCGCGCTCCAGGAGGTCCTGCTTGGCGCGGACGACGCCCTCCAGCACCGGGTTGACCGCCTCCAGGTGGGAGGGGTTGGCGACCACGGAGGCGCTGATCGTCTTGCCGCTCGGCGCGGTGAACGTGCCCGACGCGCCAAGGTGGTATTTCACGTCGCCCGAGCCGTGCGCCGTGCGCGGGTCGATGTTGCCCTCGAACTCGCCGAAGATCTGGGCGTAGGACTTGCCCACGATGTTGGCCAGCACGTTGAGGCGGCCGCGGTGGGCCATGCCGATGACGACCTCGTCGAGGTCCTCGTCGGCGGCGTCGCTGATCACCGAGTCGAGCAGCGGGATCAGGGACTCGCCGCCCTCCAGCGAGAAGCGCTTCTGGCCGACGAACTTCGTCTGCAGGAACGTCTCGAACGCCTCGGCGGTGTTGAGCCGCGACAGGATGTTGAGCTGCTCGTCGCGCTCGGGCGACTTGTGCGGCTTCTCCACCCGTGCCTGGATCCAGGCCCGCTCTTCGGGGTTCTGGATGTGCATGTACTCGATGCCGACGGTGCGGCAGTAGGAGTCACGCAGCACGCCCAGGATCTCGCGCAGCTTCATCAGCGGCCGGCCGCCGAAACCGCCGGTGGCGAACTCGCGCTCCAGGTCCCACAGCGTCAGGCCGTGCGACTGGATGTCGAGGTCGGGGTGCTTGCGCTGCTTGTATTCGAGCGGATCGGTCTCGGCCATCAGGTGGCCGCGCACGCGGTAGGCGTGGATCAGCTCGATGACGCGCGCGGACTTGGCCACGTCGTCGTCGTGCGACGCCGAGATGTCCTGGACCCAGCGGACCGGCTCGTACGGGATCCGCAGCGCCTCGAAGATCTCGTCGTAGAAGCCGTCCTCGCCGAGCAGCAGCCGGTGGATCTGGCGCAGGAAGTCGCCCGACTGGGCACCCTGAATGATCCGGTGGTCGTAGGTGCTGGTCAGCGTCATGACCTTGGAGACGGCCAGGCGCGAGAGCGTGTCGGGGGAGGCCCCCTGGTATTCGGCCGGGTATTCCATCGCGCCGACACCGATGATCGTGCCCTGACCGGGCATGAGACGCGGCACCGAGTGGACGGTGCCGATCGTGCCGGGGTTGGTCAGCGAGATCGTGGTGGCGGAGAAGTCGTCGACGCCGAGCTTGCCCGCCCGCGCCTTGCGTACGACTTCCTCGTAGGCGATCCAGAACTGCCGGAAGTCCATCTCTTCCGCGCCCTTGATGGAGGGCACGAGGAGCTGGCGCTCGCCGTTGCTCTTCTGGACGTCGATGGCCAGGCCCAAGCCCACGTGCTCGGGCTTGACCAGGGTCGGCTTTCCGTCGACCTCGGTGTAGGAGTAGTTCATCTCCGGCATCGCCCGCAGCGCCTTGACGATCGCGAAACCGATCAGGTGCGTGAAGGAGATCTTGCCGCCCCGACCCCGCTTGAGGTGATTGTTGATCACGATGCGGTTGTCGATGAGCAGTTTGGCCGGGATGGCCCGGACGCTCGTCGCCGTCGGGACCGTCAGTGACAGGTCCATGTTGGCGGCCGTGCGTGCCGCGGCACCGCGCAGCTTGACCTCTTCGGCGCCCTTGGGCACCGGAGTGGCCGGTTGCTTCGGCTTCTCGGCGGCTGGAGGCGCCTTGGGGGGCGCCTGTGGAGGAGCGGGGGCGGTCGCAGTGCCGTTCGCCGCCTCCCTGACCGGGGTTCGGCCCGGCCCATAATCAGGGTTGTAGTCAGCGAAGAAGTTCCACCAGGCCTTGTCGACAGACTCGGGATCTTGGAGGTACTTCTGGTACAGCTCGTCGACAAGCCACTCGTTCTGACCAAAGCTTGCCAGCGGGTTTGTCCGCGACGACTCAGACGACACGGCGGAAATCGCCCTCTTCCGCAGATCGGCGTTGATGTTAGAGAACCTGTCCAAGGCTACTCGCCCGGACCGGCAGCGCGCGCCGAAGGGCTCGCCCTGCCTCGAACGATCCTCTCAGGACCGCGCAAAGAGGTCACGCCCCCCTAGTCAATCCGGGTGGTGCGGCAATTATTACTCTTTGGTATCAACAGCTAGGGGAGAGGTTTATTTCCCGCTGGACACCAGCCGGCTGGCGATCCGCACCTCTGGGGACAACTCGGACAGAAGGTCCGCCAGCTCCTCGCCCGCCTGCTTGAGCTCCTCCATCGACATCGGCTCCAGCCGCTCCAGGAGGAAGAACGCGTTGGTCGTCTCCTCGGTGAGGCGGGTGCGGGCCACCTGGCGCCAGTTCCACCTACGGCAGGTGACGCCGAGGTCGTCGCGCCAGATCACCTCGCCGGGCTCCGGCTGACCGAGCGCCTCCTCCGACGCCTCGTCGCCGGTGGCCCTGACCAGCCGCGCGACGCCCGCGTAATGGTCGAGGTCCTCGCCGCCGATGGGCAGCAGGTGCTTGACGCTGATCGAGTTGTACGCGTCGACCGCCCGGTTGATCTCCGGCAACGGCAGCCTGCGGGTGAGCGCGTCGACCGAGGGCCTGGTGCGCTGCGGCTTGGCCCCGAACGCGCGGTAGGCCTCCTTCCAGGCGTCGATCCTGTCCGCCTGGATCTCCCGCTCCGAGGCCTCGGCCAGCCAGGCGCGTGATCGGTCGTCGGTGGGCCCGTTGCGCAGGCCGTACGCGGTCATGATCAGCACCGCGAAGTCGGGTCGCAGCGCGAAGACGGAGTCGTCCACCCAGATGTCGTCAAGCATCCCCACAGTTTAGGAGCGGACAGACCGCAAAATTCACTTTGCAAAATTGTCTTTGCGGTCTACCGTGGGGCGTATGGAGGAGCGATACAAGATCAGCGACCCGCGCGTGCTGAAGGCGGTCGCCCACCCGCTGCGGGTGCGCCTGCTCGGCCTGCTGCGCAGCGACGGCCCGGCCACCGCCAGCGAGCTGGGCCGCCGGCTGGGTGAGAGCTCCGGCTCGACCAGCTATCACCTGCGCGAGCTGTTCAAGTACGGCTTCGTCGAGGAGGACCCGGAGCAGCGCGACGGCCGCGAGCGCCGCTGGCGGTCCCGCCGCCGCTACACCTCGTGGGACTCCGGCGAGCTGTCGGTCACCGCCGAGGGGCGCGAGGCCGTCAGGATCATGCACATGCGGCAGGCCGAGATGGTCGGGCGGGTGCTGGAGGAGTTCGACCTCGACGACTGGTCCCGTGAGTGGGTGGAGGTCTCCGGCATGAGCGACGACCTGCTCGTGCTGCCGCCGGCCGCCCTGAAGGAGTACGAGGAGCGGGCCGCCGAGCTCCTGCGCGACCTCACCGCCCGTTACGCCGGCCATCCCGACGCCAGGAAGGTGCACCTCTGGTTCGGCGCCGTCCCGCGTTCGCCCCGGCAGGAGGAGGACCGATGACCGCCCGCTCCGCGTTACGCCGCTATCTGCTCGTCAGCTTCCTGACCTGGCTGCCCCTCGGGCTCATGATGGCCTCCATGGTGCTGCTGATGACCGGGCGAGGTCTCAGCCTGGCCCAGGTCGGCCTGTCGGTGACCGTGTTCTCCATCGTCACCGTGGGCCTGGAGCTGCCCACCGGCGGGCTGGCCGACGTCGTGGGGCGGCGCGTGGTGCTGGCCGCCTCCGCCGCGTTCCTCACCGCGGGGCTCGCGCTGATGGCCGTGTCCACGACGTTCTGGATGTTCCTGCTGAGCGGCGTGCTCAAGGGCGTGGCCAGGGCGCTGTCCAGCGGCCCCGCCACCTCCTGGTACGTCGACACCCTGCACCGCGTCGAGGGCCACGACGCGGACCTCAAGCCGGGGCTGGCCCGCGGCGGCGCCATGGAGTCGGTGTCCCTGTGCCTGGGCGTGCTCGCGGGCGGCGGGTTGCCGCTGGTGGTGCCGTCCGGCCTGATGTTCCCGCTGGCGGCCCCCGTGCTGCTCGGCGCGGCGACGGCGGCGATCCTGCTCGTCGTGGTGCTGCTGGCGCTGCCCGAGCCGCCCCACCCGCGCCGGTCCCTGGCGAGCGTGCTGCGCGAGGTGCCCGCCACTGTCGCCGGTGGTGTGCGGCTGGCGGCCGGCACGTCCGTGCTGCGCCGCCTGATGCTCGCCGCCGCGAGCTCCGGCGTGGTGCTGATGTCCATCGAGCTGCTCACCCCCGGCCGGCTGGCCGAGCTGGCGGGCACGGCCGAGCAGGGCAGCCTGGCCTACGCCGTGGTCGCGGCGCTCGGGTTCGCCGGCAGCGCGGCGGGCAGCGCGCTCGCGCCCCGGGCGGCGCGGCTGGCGGGCGGCTCGGCCAGGGGCGCGATCGCCGGGACGGCGCTGACCGCCCTCTCCGTCGGCGTGCTGGCCGCGACGGCGGGGCTGAGCGGCCCGGCAGGGCTGCTGAGCGCCGCGCTGGCCTATGTCGCCCTGTTCGTCGGCGGCGCGGTGACGGGCCTGCTGTGCCTGGAGATGACGCACAAGGCGGTCACCGCCGCCGAGCGCACCACCGTCTCCTCGACGAGCTCGCTCTCCCTGCAGTCCGGCGGGATCCTGGCCAACCTGACGCTCGCCACGCTGGCCGCACAGACGGGCGTGGCCGCCGCCTGGACGGTCGCGGCCGCGGTGATGTTGTCGTCGGCGCTGCTGTTCGTGCGGATGCCTACAGGCGCCAGTCGAGCTCAGGGCCTACCGGCACGATCCGGCTCGGGTTGATGTTGGTCTGGGTGAGGTAGTAATGACGCTTGATCTGGTCGAAGTCGGTGGTCTCGCGGAAGGCCGGGACGGCGTGGAGCCGCCGGGCGTACGCCCACAGCGCCGGATAGTCCGTCAGCCGCCGGACCGAGCACTTGAAGTGCGCGTAGTACACGGCGTCGAACCTGGCCAGGGTCGTGTAGAGGCGCACATCGCTGTCCGTGAGCGTGTCGAAGAGATACTCCGACCGGGCCAGGCGCACCTCGAGGGCGTCGAGGGTGGTGAAGACGCGGGCCACGGCCTCCTCGTACGCCTGCTGGTCACGGGAGAAGCCCGCCTCGTAGACCGCGTTGTTGAGGCCGTGATAGAGGCGGTCGTTCATGATGTCGATGTCGGGACGCAGGCGTTCCGGATAGAGGTCGGGGGAGGTCCCCCATGACGTCTCCAGGTCGAGGGTGATCTGGGGGAAGTCGTTGGTGACGATCCGCCCGTCCCTGGTGTCCCAGACGCACGGGACGGTGTAGCGGCCCGCGTACTCCGGGTCGGTCGCGTGATAGAGCTCCGACAGATACTCCGGGTCGCCTCCGGGGACGCGCCAGCCCTTCTCGTCGCGGATGGGATCGACGATCGTGACGTCCAGCAGGTCCTCCAGGCCGAGCAGGGCCCGGACGATCAGTACGCGCTGGGCCCAGGGGCAGGCATAGGAGGCGTAGAGCCGGTAGCGGCCCGGTTCGGGCGGGCCGAGCCGCTCCGTGAAGCGGTTCGGCTGCCGGACGAAGCGGCCATCGCCGGAGATCTCACGGCTCAGCTTCATGACCCCCAGTAGAACATGATTCTGACTCGGATCTATATTCAAGGGCGTGGCGAAATTCGCAGTGACCCCGGCCAACGTGGCACAACGTGAGGCGTGGACCGGCGGGACGATCCCCGACGTCGAGCGGGTACGCCCCGGGCTCTGGTCGATTCCGGTGCCGATCCCCATCAACCCCCTCCGATACGTGCTGGTCTACGTCCTGGAGCTGCCCGACGGCGTGGCGATCATCGACGCCGGGTGGAACACCGACGAGGCGTACGACGCGCTCGTCGCCGGCCTGGGCGTGGCCGGGTACGCGATCACCCACGTCAAGGGCGTGCTCGTCACCCACATCCACCCCGACCACTACGGGCTGGCCGGTCGCATCCGGGAGATGTCGGGCGCCTGGATCGCGCTGCACCCCGCCGACGCGCGCCTGGTCCGCGAGCGCTACGACGACGACGCCATCGACTCCCTGGTCGAGCGGGAGCGCGCGCTGCTGCGGCGCTGCGGCGTCCCGCCCCTGACGCTGGACGAGCTGGCCGGGGCCTCGATGATGATCAGGCACATGGTCTCGATGGCCAAGCCCGACCTGCTGGTCGAGGACGGTGACCGCCTCGGCCTGCCCGGCTGGGACCTGCGGGCGATCTGGACCCCCGGCCACTCGCCCGGCCACCTGTGCTTCGTCTCGCCGTCGCGCAGGGTGCTGTTCTCCGGCGACCACGTGCTGGCCAGGATCACGCCCATCGTGGCCGTGCATCCCCAGTCGGGGCCGAACCCGCTGGCCGACTACCTCGACTCGCTGGCCGCCGTGCGCAAGCTGGAGGTGGACGAGGTGCTGCCCGCGCACGAATACCGGTTCCTGGAGCTGGCCGAGCGGGTGGACACCGTGATGGCCCACCACGACGAGCGGCTGGCGGAGATCGAGCGGGTCGTCGGCGAGCTCGACGGGGTCGACTGCTGGACCGTGGCCACCCGGCTGACCTGGTCGCGGCCGTGGGAGACGATCCAGCCGTTCATGCGCCGCTCGGCCAACAACGAGACGCTCGCCCATCTGGCCTGGCTGGAGGCGAAGGGCCGGGTACGCCGCGTCGTGGGGGAGCCCGACCTCTGGTATCCCGCCTGACGGCCGTCAGGCCAGGCGTACGGCGCCGCGGGCGGTCGCCAGGGGCAGGTCGAGCAGGGTGCGGATGCCCGGCTCGGCGGCGCACACGGAGGGGATGGCGTTGACCGCGTGCGCCGCCGCGGCGGCCAGCCCGTGGGAGACCTCGTCGACCCGCACCGTCATCTGCGGCACCCCTTCGATGTGGATGCTGAACCCGGGGTCGGGCCAGCGGCGGACCCGGGTGGCGTCGGCCTTGTAGACCACCTCGACCGTCATGAACGGCCGCTCGCGCACCAGCCCGGAGAACACCCACCGGGACGCGCACACCGTCCCCTTGCGCACCCGCCCCGCCACGATCTCGTACTCCTCGGTGGACAGCTCGTACTCGTCCTGTTCCTCGATCTCGTCGAGCCGCACGCCGAGCGCGTCGGCGACGAGCTGCACGCTCTCGGCGAAGATCGAGCGCTGGAACGTCCGGTACGGCCGCACCGAGGCGATGTAGTCCTTCTCCGGCCGCGTGAACCCCACCAGGTCCACCACCACCCGCCGCGACGGATGCCCGCGGAAGTCGGAGGACTCGCGCACGTAGACGTGATCGACCCGGTTCGACAGCCCGGTGAGCGCCAGTGGCAGGAAGTCGCTCATGAAGCCCGGGTTGACGCCGGTGCCGTGCAGCGTGGTGCCGCCGCGGGCGCAGGCGGTCTCGATGCGCTCGACGACGGCGGCGCCGTGGGTCTTGGGGTAGACGAAGCCGGTGGTCGTGATGACGTTCTTGCCCGAGGCGAGCAGGGCGCAGATGGTCTCGAGGTCGGCGGCGTGGTCGGGGCCGAAGTAGGAGGAGGGCAGCGGCATGTGCAGCACGCAGTCGGCCTCCATGGCCAGCACGCGGTCGCGGTCGGTGGTGCAGGCCACACCCGCGGGGGGCAGGCCGACCAGCTCGCCCGCGTCCCAGCCGACCTTGGCGCGGTCGTGGACGAGCACACCCGCGAGCTCCAGCCACGGCCTGCTGAGCACCCCGCGGAGGGCGAAGCGGCCGACGGCCCCGGTGGCCCACTGGATCACACGAATGCGCATGCCCGCCCCTGGTGAGAGGGCGGCCGGGTGGTGGGGCGCCGCCCGTTGAGGAGCCCCGAACTCTAGCAGAGAACGAACCGTCTGATCACTATCCGCGACGATCAGTCACGGTTGCCCCGGGCCGGGTTATCGTACTCGTACTAGAATGTTGTTCTCCTGCGTGGGAGGTTCGATGCTTCGGTTCGATGACAGGGTCGCGATCATCACGGGGGCGGGGCACGGCCTCGGCAGGTCGCACGCGCTCCTGCTGGCCGAGCGGGGCGCCAAGGTCGTCGTCAACGACCTCGGGGGCGCGCTCGACGGCACGGGCGCCTCGACGGGGCCCGCCGCCGAGGTGGTCGACATCATCACGAAGAACGGCGGCCAGGCCATCGCCAACGCCGACAACGTCGCCACGCCCGAGGGCGCCAGGGCCATCGTGCGGGCCGCCGCCGACGCGTTCGGCAGGGTCGACATCGTCGTCAACAACGCGGGCATCCTGCGCGACAAGTCGTTCGGGAAGATGACGGTCGAGGACTTCGACGGGGTGCTGGCCGTCCACGTACGCGGCTCCTACCTGGTCAGCCAGGCCGCCTATCCGCTGATGAAGGAGGCCGGCCACGGGCGGATCGTCAACACCTCCAGCCCGGCGGGCCTGTTCGGCAACTTCGGCCAGGCCAACTACTCCACCGCCAAGATGGGCCTGGTCGGCCTGACCAAGACGCTCGGCATCGAGGGCGCGCGCAACGGCATCAAGGCCAACGCGATCGCGCCCATCGCCTGGACCCGGATGACGGAGGCGCTGCTGCCGGCCGAGTTCGAGGCCAAGTTCACGCCGGAGCGGGTGAGCGCGCTGGTGGCCTACCTCGCGCACGACTCGTGCGAGGCCAGTGGTGAGGTCTTCACCGTCGGCGGCGGCCGGGTGGCGCGGGTGTTCGTGGCCGAGGGGCCGGGCTGGAAGACCGACGACCTCACGCCGGAGGGGATCGCCGACAACTGGGGATCGGTGATGGCCGAGCAGCCCTACGTCCTGACGGCGTCCGACTCGATGAAGGCGATGCTCTAGCACCCGCCTCTTCCCGCTCTTCCCGCCGCCGGGGCTCACGGCCTCGGCGGCGGGAGCTTTGCGTCCAGCGGGCGCCTCTTCGCGGCCGGGGTCGGTGACGCTGCCGGCGCCGGCAGCGTCACCTCCGACCCCGGAGCAGCCTTCTGAGGGCGTTTTTGGTAACGAAAGTGCAGAAATTTAAGTACAAACCGGTCTTTGTTCGATCTTCGGCGGAAGTTGGGGGAGTTTGGTCGATAATCACTCTTGATTTGCCGCATCGGTGATCTTATTGTCTCGGCATGACCCCCCTGCCGGGCTCGGCCGGAGACGTGCTGACGCTGATCAGCGCGGGCTCGGCGACCACCCGTTCCGATCTGGCGAGGCTCACGGGCCTGGCCAGGTCAACGATCTCGCAGCGCGTGGACGCGCTCATCGAGCGCGGCCTGGTCGAGGAGACCGAGAGCGGCGAGTCCACCGGTGGCCGCCCGCCGCGCCAGCTCCGCCTGCACACCGAGGAGCACGCGTTCGCGGGGGTCGATCTCGGCGCCACCCACTGCCGGGTCGCGCTCATGGACATCTCCGGCAACGTGCTGGACGAGTGCGAGGACCCGCTGCTGATCGGCGAGGGACCAGAGAAGGTGCTCGCGCACGTCGACCAGCGGCTCGACAAACTGCTCGGCCAGGTGGGCCGCCCCCGGGCGGCGCTGCGCGCGGTGGGGATCGGGGTGCCGGGGCCGGTGGAGTTCGCCACCGGACGGCCGAACAACCCGCCGATCATGCCCGGCTGGAACGACTACCCCATCCCCGAATACTTCGGCGGCGTCGAGGTCCTGGTGGACAACGACGTCAACGTCATGGCGCTGGGCGAGCACCGCAACGCCTTCCCCGGCGCGGGTCACCTGCTGTTCGTCAAGGTCGGCACCGGCATCGGCTGCGGGATCATGGCCGAGGGCAAGCTGCACAGGGGCGCCCAGGGCTCGGCCGGCGACATCGGGCACATCCGGGTCAGCGGCCACGAGGACGCGGGCTGCCGGTGCGGCAACAGCGCCTGCCTCGAGGCCGTGGCCGGCGGCGCCGCGATCGCGCGGCGGCTGACCGAGCTGGGCCTGCCCGCCGAGTCGGGCGCCGACGTCGTGGCGCTCGTACAGTCGGGCAACACCCAGGCGCTGCGGCTGGTCAGGGAGGCGGGCCGGCTCATCGGCGAGGTGCTGGCCAGCCTGGTCAACTTCTTCAACCCCGAGGTCATCGTCATCGGCGGCGCGCTGTCGCGGGTGCACGAGCATCTGCTGGCCGGGATCAGGGAGACGGTCTACCGCCGCTCGCTGCCGCTGGCCACCCACCACCTGTCGATCACGCCGAGCCGTACCGGCATCAACGCCGCCGCGCTCGGCGCCGGAATCCTGGCCATCGAGCACTATCTGTCACCCGACAACATCAACCGCATCGTCAACGCCTGAGAGAACGCCTGGAAGGGACGTCCCGATGCTGGTCATGAAGGGCATCGTCAAGCAGTTCCCCGGCGTGCGCGCGCTGGACGGCGTCGATCTGGACGTACGGGCCGGCGAGGTGCACTGCCTGCTCGGCCAGAACGGCGCCGGCAAGTCGACCCTGATCAAGGTGCTGGCCGGAGTGCACCAGCCGGACGAGGGCACGATCGTCTTCAACGAGGCGGAAGTGCGCCCGAGCAGCCCCATCGACGCCATCAAGCTCGGCTTCGCCACCATCTACCAAGAGCTGGACCTGGTCGACGGGCTCAGCGTGGCCGAGAACATCTTCCTCGGCCACGAGCACACCCGCTTCGGCTTCGTCAACAGGCCCGCCGCCAGGCGCGCCGCCCGCGAGGTGCTCGAACGCCTCGGCCACCCGGAGATCCGCCCGTCGGTCGAGGTCGGGCGGCTGTCGCCGGCCGCCAAGCAGGTGGTCTCGATGGCCCGCGCGCTCTCCCACGACGCCCGCCTGATCATCATGGACGAGCCGTCGGCCGCCCTCGCCCACGACGAGGTCGCCAACCTCTTCCGCATCATCCGCGAGCTCACCGCCCAGGGCGTGGCCGTGGTCTACATCTCGCACCGGCTGGAGGAGATCCGCGAGATCGGCGACCGGGTCACCGTGCTGAAGGACGGCCGCACGGTCGCCGTCGGCCTGCCCGCGCGCGACACCCCCACGACCCAGATCGTCTCCCTCATGACGGGCCGGAACGTCGAATACGTCTTCCCGCCCAGAGGCGGGCGCGACCTCGGCGAACAGGTGCTCCAAGTGGAGAACCTGACCGCGCCGGGGGTGTTCGGGAACGTCTCGTTCTCCGTGCGGGCGGGCGAGATCGTGGGCCTGGCCGGGCTCGTCGGCTCGGGCCGCTCGGAGATCCTCGAAGCCGTGTACGGCGCCCGCCCCGCCTCCGGCCGCGTCCTGCTCGACGGCAAGCCGGTACGCCGTGGCGTCGTCGGTACCGTCAGGAACGGCATGGGCCTGGCCCCCGAGGAACGCAAGGCCCAGGCTCTGCTCCTCGACCAGAGCGTCACCGCCAACATCACGCTGGGCACCCTGTCCGGGTTCGCCAAGTACGGCTGGCTCGACCGCAAACGCGAACGGAGCGAGGCCAGGCGCCTGTCGGAGATGCTGGACATCCGCCCGCCCGACACCGAACGCCCGATCAGAACCCTTTCCGGCGGCAACCAGCAGAAGGCCGTACTCGCCCGCTGGCTGCTCGGCGGCCTCAAGCTGCTCCTGCTCGACGAGCCGACCCGGGGCGTGGACGTGGGCGCGAGGGCCGAGCTGTACGCGGTCATCCACGACCTGGCGCAGAAGGGCATCGGGGTGCTGCTGGTCTCCAGCGAGGTGCCGGAGGTGCTGGGCCTGGCCGACCGGGTGCTGGTGCTGCGCGAGGGGTCGGTCATCCATGAGGGCGACGCCGCCGAGCTGGACGAGCACCGCGTACTGGACATGATCATGAATGGGAGGGCGGCGTGATGAGCGAGCCCACAACGGACCGTGCCGCGGGGAAGACGACGGCGCCCGCGCTGTCGTCCATCCGCGGCGTGAGCGAGATGCGACATCTCGGCCTGCTGGGGGCCCTGGCGCTGCTCATCGTCGTCGGGCTGGTCACCCGGCCGGAGAACTTCGCCACCACCTCCAACCTGGTCAGCATCCTGTCCCTGGCCGCCACGATCGGCGTGATCACGGTCGGGGCCACGTTCGTGATCATCGGCGGCGGCATCGACCTGTCGGTGGGCGCGGTCATGGCGCTGGCCTCGGTCTGGGCGACGACGCTGGCCACGCAGTCGTACGGGCCGGTGGTGATGGTGATCTGCGCGGTCCTCGTCGGCACCGGGGCGGGGCTGGTCAACGGGTTACTCATCTCCTACGGGCGGCTGGTGCCGTTCATCGCCACGCTGGCCATGCTCGTCGCCGCCCGCGGCCTCGCGCAGCGCATGTCCGACCGCAAGACGCAGCTCATCCAGAGCGAGAACTCGGTCCTGGTGGAGCTGTCGACCACCCGGTTGCTCGGCATCCCGCTGCTGGTCTACATCTTCGCCCTGGTCGTGATCCTCGGGTGGATCGTGCTCAACCGCACGACGTTCGGGCGGCGCACGTACGCGGTCGGCGGCAACCCCGAGGCGGCCCGGCTGGCCGGCATCGACGTGCGCAGGCACACGATGCTCCTCTACGCCCTGTCGGGGCTGTGCTGCGGCATCGCGGCCGTCATCATCATGGCCCGCACCACGACGGGCTCGTCCACGCACGGAGACCTGTACGAGCTCGACGCCATCGCCGCCGTGATCATCGGCGGCACGCTGCTGACCGGGGGCCGGGGCACGATCGTGGGCTCGATCCTGGGTCTGCTGATCTTCACGCTCATCACGAACCTGTTCATCCTCAACGGGCTCAACACCAGCGACCAGCTGATCGCCAAGGGCCTGATCATTGTCGTCGCCGTCCTTCTCCAGCGGCGGAACCTGAAGGAGAGAGCACCATGAGTGACAACGTCGCGCGCCGGGGATTCCTTGTCGGCGGAGCCGTACTTTTAGCGGCGGGCTGCACCAGCAACGAGCCGGCGGCAGCGCCGTCGACCGCGGCGGCCGCGCCCGCCCCGGCGGCCAGTGGCAATGACCAGCCGGGCACGAAGGTCACGATCGGCTTCTCGGCGCCGGCCGCCGACCACGGCTGGATCGCGGCCATCGCCAAGAACGCGGAAAGCGCCGCGAAACAGTATTCCGACATCGATTTCAAGCCCGTCGAACCCACGAACGACATCAACCAGCAGATCTCCGCGGTCGAGTCGCTCATCGCGGCCAAGGTGAGCGCGCTGGTGATCCTGCCCAACGACGGCCAGCAGCTCAACCAGGTCGCGCTGCAGGCCACCGAGGCGGGGATCCCGGTCATCAACCTCGACCGGATCTTCCCCGACAAGCTGGCGTACCGGACCTGGATCGGCGGCGACAACTACGGCATGGGAGTGGCCGCCGGGCACTACATCGGCAAGCAGCTCAAGGACAAGGGCGTGGCCAACCCGGTGATCGTCGAGATCCAGGGCATCGCCACGCTGCCGCTGACGCAGGACCGCAGCAAGGGTTTCGCCGACGCGCTGAAGAAGTACGGGTTCAGCGTCACGGCCAAGCAGGACGCCAAGTTCACGGTCGAGACCGGGAACCAGGTCGCCACGTCGCTGCTCCAGGCGCACAAGAAGATCGACGCGCTCTGGAACCACGACGACGACCAGGGTGTCGGCGTGCTGGCCGCGATCAAGGAGGCCAACCGGAACGAGTTCATCATGGTCGGCGGGGCCGGCTCGCTGAACGCGATGAAGGAGATCCAGTCCGGTTCCTCGGTGCTCAAGGCCACGGTCACCTACAGTCCGACGATGGCCTCCTCAGCGATCAAGCTCGCGCGTCTGATAGCACAGGGGAAGGGCATGAGTGATCTGGTGGAAAACCAGGTTCCCCAGTCGATCACGCTCGCGTCCGAGACCATTACCGCGGAGAACGTCGAGAAGTACCTGGCGCTCGGCTTCGAATCCTGATCCTGATCGGGGGTTGCATGTCAGACAGAACCACCATCGGCGTGGGCATGGTCGGCTACGCCTTCATGGGCCGTGTCCACTCCCAAGCCTGGCGGAGTGTGGGGGCCTTCTTCGATCTGCCGGTGACACCGCGGATGGCGGTGCTCTCCGGCAGGTCGAAGGAGCGCACCGAAGCCGCCGCCGCGCAGCTCGGCTGGGCCGACATCGAGACGGACTGGAGAGAGCTGGTCAAACGCGACGACGTGCAGATCGTCGACATCTGCACCCCCGGTGACTCCCACGCCGAGATCGCCATCGCCGCGCTGCGGGCCGGCAAGCATGTGCTCTGCGAGAAGCCGCTGGCCAACACCGTCGCCGAGGCCGAGGCCATGGTGGCGGCGGCGGCCGCGGCGCCGGGCAAGAGCATGGTGGCCTTCAACTACCGGCGGGTGCCCGCGGTCGCGCTCGCCCGCCGGTACGTCGAGGAGGGACGGCTCGGCGAGATCCGGCACGTACGCGCCCAGTACCTGCAGGACTGGATCGTCGACCCCGAGTTCCCGCTGGTCTGGCGGCTGCAGAAGGACAAGGCCGGGGCGGGCGCGCTGGGCGACATCGGCTCGCACATCGTGGACGCCTCCGAGTTCATCACCGGGCAGCACGTGGTGGGCGTCTCCGCGCTGACGGAGACGTTCATCAAGGAACGCCCGCTGGCGTCCGCGTCGGCCGGCCTGGGCGCGACCGGCTCGGCCGAGAAGGGCACGGTCACCGTCGACGACGCGGCCCTGTTCATCGGCCGCATGTCGGGCGGCGCGGTGGCCTCGTTCGAGGCCACCCGCTTCGCCAACGGGCGCAAGAACGCGATGCGCATCGAGATCAACGGCTCGCTCGGCAGCCTGGCCTTCGACTTCGAGGCCATGAACGAGCTGTGGTTCAGCGCGAACGGCGGCGGCTTCGAGCGGATCCTGGTCACCGAGCCCGACCACCCGTACGTCGGCGCCTGGTGGCCGCCCGGCCACGGCCTCGGCTACGAGCACACTTTCACCCACGAGATCAAGGACTTCCTGGAAGCGGTCGCCACCGGAGCCGACCCCACACCGTCGTTCGCCGACGGGCTGCGGGTGCAGCGGGTGCTGGAGGCGGTCGAGCGCAGCGCGGCTGACGACAGCCGCTACACGAACGTGGAGGACTGATGCGACCAGTCACGCTGTTCACGGGACAGTGGGCGGACCTGCCTTTCGAGGAGGTGTGCCGGCTGGCGGCCGAATGGGGCTACGACGGCCTGGAGATCGCCTGCTCGGGTGATCACTTCGACGTGGCCCAGGCCGTGTCCGACTCCTCGTACGTGGAGCAGAAGCGCGCCCAGCTCGACAAGCACGGCCTGAAGGTGTGGACCATCTCCAACCACCTCGTCGGCCAGGCGGTCTGCGACCACCCCATCGACGAGCGCCACAAGGCCATCCTCCCCGCGCGCATCTGGGGCTCGGGCGACCCCGAGTCGGTACGCCAGGCCGCCGCCGAGGACATGAAGAACACCGCCCGCGCCGCCGCCCTCCTGGGCGTCGACACCGTGGTGGGCTTCACGGGCTCGTCGATCTGGCACACGGTGGCCATGTTCCCGCCGGTGCCGGCGTCGATGGTGGAGGCCGGCTACCAGGACTTCGCGGACCGGTGGAACCCGATCCTCGACGTCTTCGACGAGGTCGGCGTCCGCTTCGCCCACGAGATCCACCCGAGCGAGATCGCCTACGACTACCACACCACCGTCCGCACCCTTGAGGCCATCGGCCACCGTCCCGCGTTCGGCCTGAACTGGGACCCGTCCCACATGGTCTGGCAGGACCTCGACCCGGTGGCGTTCATCCTGGACTTCAAGGACCGGATCTACCACGTGGACTGCAAGGACACGCGGGTCCGCGTCGGCGACGGCCGCAAGGGCCGCCTGTCGTCGCACCTGCCGTGGGCGGACATGCGCAGGGGCTGGGACTTCGTCTCGACCGGCCGGGGCGACGTGCCCTGGGAGGACTGCTTCCGCGCCCTGAACTCGATCGGGTACGAGGGCCCGATCTCGATCGAGTGGGAGGACGCGGGCATGGACCGGCTGGACGGGGCGAAGGAGGCGCTGGGCTACATCCGCAAGCTCAACTCCATCACCCCACCCACGACGGCCTTCGACGCCGCCTTCTCCACCACCTGACAGGAGCCTGCACGGCGGATCAGCGCTCCGCGCACGAAGTTCCAGACAGCGCCTCCCAGGGGGCTCCGCCCCCCTCGCCCCCCGAAGGGCGAGGTCCTCGTGACGGGGGGCGCTGCGCGCCCACGAGCCTCGGGCTGCGCTTTGTGGGGGCACGCCCCCACACCCCCGGCGAGGGGCTTCCGCCCCTCGCGCTCCCCGTTGTGGGCTGGTGTCCAGAGAGCGCCTGGAGAGGCTGTCATGGTCGTGGGCTGTCCTTATGTCGACACCGTGACCGTGAAAGGACACGGATTATCCTTTCGCCGAGGAAGACCGCATAACGACTGACGTCGCTTTTCTCATGTCCTGCCGTCCGGATTTCGAGGAGCCCCCGGGCGTCCTGTGACGGTTGCGATCAGTTCTCGGAGGCGTCCCGGTCGTGAGCTCGGGTGGCCAGGATGACCAGGGTGAACGTGGCCAGGGCCGTGAGGGTGCGCAGGGTGTGGAAGGTCTCCCAGCGTTGCAGGATGTCCTCGTACCCGGTCGTGGGTGGGGTGGTGGCCCAGCGTCTGATGTGGGCGTGCAGGGGGATGTTGCCGAAGACCGTGATCAGGAGGGTGGTCAGGGCCGATGAGGCCGCCGTGGCCGCCAGGCGGCGGGTCGTTCCCCGGGAGGCGAGGGTCAGGGCGATCGTGGTCAGGATGGCCAGGGCCATCGCCGTCTGCATGACCGGCTCGTTGACCCGCATCATCGCCGTGTGGAACGTCAGGCGCACGTCGAGAGGGACGACGCCGAAGGTCGGTACGACGTTCGCCGCGCCGTACCCGAACGCGCCCGCGAGCAGGCCGGTGACGAGCGTCGTGAAGGCCGGGAGTGTGCTCCGAATGACTGCCATGGCCTGAGATGGTCTCTCCCGGCGGCCGGTGCGGTCGTCATGCCGGGGGAGACAGTTCGGCCTACGCCCTCGGGATCAGGACGTCGGTGAGCTCGGGGGAGGGGCGTAGGGGCGTAGGGGCGCCGGTGGCCCGGCGCCCCTACGCGGCCCTGGTTCGCTCGCGGGTGTCCGGCGGGGCAGGGAGAGGTTGAGCGCCGCGCAGGCGTGCTCTCCGGTTCGGGCAGGGACCCCTGACGGTTCGGTCAGTCCATGATGACGATCTGGCGGAGGACCTCGCCGCCGCGCAGCGCCGCCACGGCGTCGTTGAGGTCGCCCAGGCGGATCCGGGAGCTGATCATGGACTCGAGGTCCAGCTTGCCGGCCTTGTGGAGCTTGGCGAAGTAGGGGAAGTCGTGGCGTACGTCCGCTTCGCCGTACAGGCTGGAGAGCAGGTTCTTGCCCTCGAACAGCAGGCTGAAGGCGGAGATCGAGACCATGTCGTCCATGGCGCCCGCCCCGACCACGATGACGTCGCCGCCCGCCCGGGTGACCTGCCAGGCGCTCTGGATCGTGGCGGCCTTGCCGACCACCTCGAAGCCGTAGTCGAAGCCGGCGCCGCCGGTGAGCTCGTTGAGCGCCTCGGGGACCTGCTCGGGCGTCACCGCGTGGGTGGCACCGACCTGCTTGGCCAGCTCGTGCTTGGACGCCAGCGGGTCGACCGCGAGGATCATTCGGGCGCCGGAGACGCGGGCGCCCTGGATGACCGACAGGCCCACGCCGCCGCAGCCGATCACCGCGACCGTGGAGCCGGGGCGTACTTTGGCGGTGTTGATCGCCGCGCCGACGCCGGTCGTGATGCCGCAGCCGATCAGGGCCGCCGCCTCCCATGAGACGTCGTCGTCGATCTTGATCGCACCCTGCCAGGGCACGATGATCTCCTCCGCCCAGGTGCCGCACCCCGCCATCCCGAAGACCGTCGCCCCGTCGCCGCCCATCCGGAAGTTGCCCTTGGTGAAGGACTCGATGACGTACTTCATGCACAGGTACGGCTGGCCGCCCACGCACAGCTCGCACTCCTGGCAGGCCGGGCGCCAGTTGATCACCACGTGGTCGCCCGGCTTGAGTGAGGTGACGTGCTCGCCCACCTCGACCACCTCGCCCGCGCCTTCGTGGCCGACGACGAGCGGCACGGGTTGCGGCAGCACGCCGGACATGGCCGACAGGTCCGAGTGGCACACACCCGTCGCCTTGATCCGCACGCGTACGTCCCCCGGGCCGACGGGAGCCAGGGTGATGTCGTCGCGGATGTCGAGCTTGTCGTTGCCTACTGCGTGCAGGATCGCGGCGCGCATGGGGTTCCTCCTCGTGCCTGGGGGCTATTCCTCGAGGGAAAGGGCGGCTTTGGGGCAGGACCTGACCGCGTGGCGGACGCGGTCCTGTACCTCGGGGGGTGGTTCGGGAAGCAGAATGTGGAGCTGGTCGTCGTCGTCCAGTTCGAACACCTCGGGCGCGAGCCCCATGCACACGGCGTTGGCTTCGCAGACCAGCTCGTCCAGCTTGACCTTCATGTGAGCCTCCTGTGATCCCATGAGACCACTTTGGTGCGCTCGACAACGTACGCAACCCGCTTGAGGCCGGTTTTCTCAACGTATGGGCTGAGCAACTCGTCCGGTACGCCCGGGGTCATCCTGCGGGCGATCATCAGACCGATGGCCATGACCCGTTCGCGTTCGTCCACCCGCTGGGCCTTGCCGTAGACCAGGACGCCACGAAGCTCGCCGTAGTCGTCGCCGGCCTCGATCAGGCAGCTCACGCGGGGGTCGCGGTCGAGGTTGCGGGTCTTCTGCGCCTTGCCGTAGGTCCAGAAGGCGATGCGCCCCTTGTCGAGCCCGTAGAACATCGTGACCAGGTGCGGCGTACCGTCGGGGTTGATGGTCGCCAGCTGCAGCTTGCGTGAGCCCTCCAGGAACGCCGTGACCTCGTCGTCCGACATCGCTATGCGAGCGCGCTGATTCACGCTGCCAAGTAGAACAGGTTCCAGAACGGCCCTGCAAGAGCCCGCTGGAATGTTATTCGGTTCGGCTAGGGTGCTGCCCTATGACGATGCCGTCACAGCTGCTCTACGCGGCTAAGCACGCCAAGGGATTCATGCCGCCCGACGAGGGCCTGGCCCTGTTCGAGACGGCCTGCCGGTACGGCAAGCTCGGCCCGATCTGCGAGATCGGCACCTACTGCGGCAAGTCCGCCATCTACCTCGGCGCCGCCGCCAGGCAGGCGGGGTCCGTGGTCGTCACCGTGGACCATCACCGCGGTTCCGAGGAGATCCAGCCGGGGTGGGCCCACCACGACCCGACGCTGGTGGACCCCCGGTTCGGCAAGATGGACTCGCTGCCGACGTTCCGGGCCACCATCGCGGCGGCGGGGCTGGAGGAGGAGGTGATCGCGATCGTCGGGAGGTCGGAGCGGGTGGCCGGGCTCTGGAACAGGCCGCTGGGCATGCTGTTCATCGACGGCGGTCACTCCGAGGAGCCGGTCACCCGCGACTACGAGGGCTGGGCGCCGCACGTCATGACGGGCGGGGCGCTGGTCTTCCACGACGTCTACCCGGATCCGGCCGACGGGGGGCAGGCGCCGTACCGGGTCTATCAGCGGGCGCTGGAGTCGGGCGCCTTCGAGGAGGCGGCCGTTCAGGGCTCGCTGCGCGTGCTGGAGCGCGTGGGACCGGGCATTTAGCGAGGGCCCGGCATTTAAAGGGCGCCGAGCTTTGGAGGGGGCCTGGTACCTAGAGGAGGCCGGGCGCCTAGAACCGGTCGCGGCGGGTCCAGGAGCGGCGGGTCTGCGACTGCCAGCGCTGGAAGTCCTCGTGCGTGTGCGCCTCGTGCCCGAGCGCGATGAGCGCCTGGTCCGTCCACGAGGCCGCCTCCTCCGGCTCGGCCCCCGCCAGGATCGGCACGGCCTGCGCCACCTGGTCCGGCAGCGCCCCCGACCGCAGCCGGGCCGCCACGGCGAACGCGCACCCCTGCGCCAGGTGCGCCCGGAACCCGTCGGCCCCGGCGTGCTCGGTCAGCCACCACAACTCGTCGGCCTCGGCCCCGCCCGTGTACGTCGCCGCGAACCCGACCCCGCTCCACAGGTCGGCCCGCCGCCCGGCCGGATATCCACAGATGCGGGCGGCGACGTCGTCGGGCGAGGCGCAGTCGTGATACCAGAGCAGCCGGCCCAGCCCTTGGTCGAACACCGCGCAGTGGGCCCTGGTGAGCAGATCGGGCATCGTCCGCTCACCCACCATGCGATCGGCCCTGGACAGGCTCCATTGGAATCCGAAGCCGTCCACCGCGAGCCACCGCAGCAGCGGGTGCGCCCGCCGCGCGCCCCAGACCGGGCGCAGGCGCAGCAGCGCGTACCCGCGACCGGCCCCGAGGTAGGCGGCGTGGCGGTGATGCTGGGCGGGGCCGGCCAGTAGCTCATGAAGGCGCCGGCCCCGAGTCAGTGTGAGCAGGTCGAGTACGGTGCAGGCGGCCGCCGCTCCCTCGTAGCCGAAGGGGCGCTGCTCGTCCGGAAGCTCCTCGATCTTCTCTGTCTCTTGTGACATCACCGCGTTGTAACCGAAGACGTAGGACTTCTCGGCGTTCGCGAACGCCGTCCGAGAAGCTCCGCCCCTGAGCCGGAATCTCCGCCGGCCCAGATCGGACTCCAGCGGATCCTTGGCCAGGAACCGCCGCAGCCCTCTGGCCGGGGACAGTGTCGGCTCGGTCCTGACCTGGTCCAAGAACGAAGTTGTGCCCGTGTCGCCCACGCTTCCCCCGAAGACGCCTCGTACGTCACTCAGAAGCTAGTAAGCGCCATGCGCCGGTCATCGGCGGCGCACCGGATTTCCCGGCAAAGAACCCGCAAAAGCCCTTGTGCCGGGATCAGGGACCCTCGTCGGGCACGCGCACGCCCGCGCATCCGCACGCGTCAGGGTCGAACACGGCGGTCCCGTCGATGTCCCTGAACAGCCCGGACCCTGGTGAGAGCCCGAGCAGCGCGTCGGCCGCCAGGATCGTGGCCGCGGCGGTGTAGCCGGAGCGCTCGTGGGGGAAGTGCTTGCGGTTGGCGTACTGCCAGCCGGTCCAGTAGGAGCCGTCGTCGTGCCGCAGGTGCTGCATGTCGGCGAACAACGTGACCGCCCGCTCCCGATCGCCGAGCGCGTCCAGGGCAAGGACCAGCTCGCACGTCTCGGCCCCGGTCACCCACGGCTGGTCGGACACGCAGCGGATGCCGAGCCCCGGCACCACGAACGTGGCCCAATCGCGTTCGAGCAGCTCGAACGCCTGCCGGCCGCGTACGGCGCCGCCGAGCACGGGGTAGTACCAGTCCATGGAGTAGCGGCTCTTGTCCGCGAACGCCTCGGGGTGGGAGGTCAGCACGTGCGCCAGCCGGTCGGCGGCCAGCTCCCAGTGCGGCTGGGGGTCACGCAGGTGCTCGGCCAGCTTCACGCCGCAGCGCAGCCCCTGGTGGATGGAGGAGCAGCCGGTGAGCAACGCGTACGTCGAAGCCCGGCCCCGCGCGTCACGCTCCCAGACGATCTCGCCGCGCTCGGTCTGCAGCCCCGCCACGTAGTCGAGCGCGGCCTTGACCATCGGCCAGCTCTCCTCGGTGAAGCGCTGGTCGCCGGTGACGAGGTGGTGGTGCCAGATGCCGGCCGCGACGTAGGCGGCGTGGTTGGTCTCGCCGCCGAGCTCCGTGGGCACGTCGCCGACCAGCTTCATCGGCCAGGAGCCGTCGGCGCGCTGGTGGCGGGCCAGCCAGGCGTAGCCGCGGCGTACCGGCTCCTCCAGGCCCGCCACGGACATCGCCATCAGGCACTCGATGTGGTTCCACGCGTCGATGTGGCCCTCGGGCCAGGGCACACCTCCGTCGTCCTGCTGGATCGCCGCGATGCTCTCGGCCGTCCGCACGACCTCCTCACGGGAGATCATGGCTTCTTGACGTACAGGACCACGCTCTTGCCGATCAGCGGGTTGAGCACGGCCTCGGCGATCCTGGTCGCGGCGGGGCGCTTCATGATGTCCCAGACCAGCAGCTCGTGGTACGCCTTCGCGAGCGGGTGCTCGTCGTTGTTGACGCCCACCGCGCACTTGATCCACCAGTAGGGCGCGTGCAGGCCGTGAGCATGGTGGTGCGGGCCGATCTCGAACCCGACGGACTTCAGCTTGGCCGACAGCTCGGCGAGCGTGTAGATGCGGACGTGCCCGCCGGGGGCCGTGTGGTAGTCCTCGTCGAGCGCCCAGCAGATGCGCTCGGGCAGGAAGCTGGGCACGGTCACCGCCGCCGTGCCGCCGGGCCTGAGCACGCGGAAGATCTCGCGCATGGCCGCCATGTCGTCGGGGATGTGCTCCAGGACCTCGGCCGCGATGACCCGGTCGAAGGCGCCGTCCTCGAACGGCATGTCCAGCGCCGTGCCCTGGACGGTGTCACCGGCGGCGTCCGGCGGCACCTCGCCCGCCTTGTCCATCGCCGCGAACATGGCCGCGACGCTGTCCAGCTCCGCCTGGTCCATGTCGAACGCGGTCACGTCGCCACCCCTGCGCAGCACCTCGAAGGCGTGCCGGCCGCCGCCGCACCCCAGGTCGAGGACGCGCACCCCGGGGCCCACGGGAAGCCGGGCGAAGTCCACGGTCAGCACTTGTCAGCCTCTCCTCATGTGATTCTCGATGGCCTCGTGGTACGCCTCGACGGTCTTCTTGGCCACGACGTGCCAGGTGTAGCGCTCCATGACGCGGTCGTATCCGGCCTTGCCCACCCGCTCGCGCTCCTCGGGTGAGTCGTGCAGGCGGAGCAGCGCGGCGGCCAGCTCCTCGGCGTCGCCCGGCGGGACCTGGACGGCGGCGTCGCCCACGACCTCGGGCAGCGCGCCCGTACGGCTGGCGATCAGAGGCGTGCCGCAGGCCATGTGCTCGACGGCGGGCAGCGAGAAGCCTTCGTAGAGGGAGGGCACGACCGAGATCTCGGAGGTGGCGATCAGCTCGCCGAGCTCGTCGTCGGAGATGCCGTGCACGAAACGTACGCGCTCCTGGAGGGACAGTTCCTGGACGAGCTGCTCGGTCGGGCCGCCCGGGGTGGGGCGGCTGACGACGGTGAGGTGCACGTCGCGCTCGGTGGCCAGCTTGGCCACGGCGCGCAGCAGCGTCGCGACACCCTTCATGGGCGAGTCGGCGCTGGCCACGGCCACGATCGAGCCCCGACGCCGCGGCTTGTCCGGACGCGGGTGGAAGTAGCGGGTGTCCACGCCGAGCGGGATCAGGCGCATGTTGGCCTGGGGGACGTTGAAGTCGCGGTGGATGTCGGCCAGCGACGACTCGCTGACGGTCAGGATCGGGCTCAGCTTGGGCGCGACGCGGGACTGCATCTTCACGAACCCGTACCAGCGGCGCATGCTCAGCCTCTTGCCGCCCTTGGCGGCCTCCAGCTCGATGCGGCGGTCCACGCTGATGGGGTGGTGGATGGTGCCGACCACGGGGAACAGCTTCTGGATGCCGAGCAGCCCGTAGCCCAGGGTCTGGTTGTCCTGGACGACGTCGAAGTCGCCGACCCGCTTCTTGAGCTCGCGGTGGGCCCGCAGCGTGAAGGTCAGCGGCTCGGGGAAACCAGCGGTCCACATGGTGCCGACCTCGAGCCAGTCGATCCAGTCGCGGTATTCGTGCAGCTTGGGCGTTCTGAACGGGTCCTCGTCGCGGTAGAGGTCGAGGCTGGGCACCTCGCGCAGGATGACGCCCTCGTCGAGCTCGGGATAGGGCTGGCCGGAGAACACCTCGACGTGGTGCCCGAGTGCGATCAGTTCACGGCTCAAGTGGCGGAGATAGACACCCTGGCCACCACAGGTGGGCTTGCTGCGGTACGACAGCAGCGCGATCCGCAGCGGTTGCTCACGCCCGGACACCCGCAGCGTTGGCTCCTGCACGGACACCCCTTTCTCCGCCGGTAGGGCCCTGAGTCGGGCGTGTACCGTGAAAGATGACCTTAGTCCGAGAAGGCTACCATTCGGTAGGTCGGCTGGAATTGTTCACATCTGCGGCTAAAGGCCGTGCGAACTGCGACGTTGCTGTAACCGAGCGTGGTTCGGTGGAACGTGTTCTATCTGGCTTGATGCCCTATCGAGGCGCTTAGCTGTACATTCCCGTCTCAAAGGGATGGGGTAGTCGATCCTTGGAGGACCCCTTGGCCAGGCGCGCTCTGATCACCGGCATCACCGGCCAGGACGGTTCCTATTTGGCGGAGCACCTGCTCGAGCAGGGGTACGAGGTGTGGGGGCTGGCCCGCGGCCAGGCGAACCCGCGCGTGTCCCGGATGCGCAAGCTGCTCACCGAGGTGCAGGTGGTGCGCGGCGACCTGCTGGACCAGGGGTCGCTGATCTCGGCCGTCGAGCGGGTGCGGCCGGATGAGGTCTACAACCTGGGGGCGATCTCGTTCGTGCCCATGTCCTGGGAGCAGGCCGAGCTCACGGCCGAGGTGACCGGGATGGGGGTGTTGCGGATGCTTGAGGCGATTCGGGTGTGCTCGGGCGTGTCGCGGGGTGGGGGCTCGGGGGCGTCCGGCGGACAGATCCGCTTTTATCAGGCTTCGTCCTCCGAGATGTTCGGCCAGGTCAGCGAGACGCCGCAGACGGAGCGCACCGCGTTCCACCCGCGCTCGCCGTACGGGGTGGCCAAGGCGTACGGGCACTTTCTCACGCAGAACTACCGGGAGTCGTACGGGATGTTCGCGGTGTCCGGAATCCTGTTCAACCACGAGTCGCCGCGCAGAGGCGCCGAGTTCGTCACCAGGAAGGTGTCGCTCGGGGTGGCCCGGATCAAGCTGGGGCTGGCCACGGAGCTGCGGCTGGGCAACCTGGAGGCGCGGCGCGACTGGGGCTTCGCGGGCGACTACGTCAAGGCCATGCACCTGATGCTGCAGGCGGCCAACCCCGAGGACTACGTGATCGGGACCGGGCGCATGAAGTCGGTCAGGGAGCTGGTGGAGGCGGCGTTCACGGCGGCGGGGCTGGACTGGGAGCGGTACGTCGTGACCGACCAGGCACTGCACCGGCCGGCGGAGGTCGACCTGCTGTGCGCCGACCCGAAGAAGGCGCGGACGCAGCTCGCGTGGGAGCCGAAGGTGCCGTTCGACGAGCTGGTGGCGATGATGGTCGAAAGCGACCTGCGCCTCCTGTCGGCCGGCGGCGACGCCGACCAGGACAGCTCCTGGCCGTAACCGCTCGCTGCGCGTCTTCTTGCAGGCGCTGTTACGCGCCGCCGTGGTCCGCCAGACGCCGTAGTGGGCTCGCGCCTGTCCAGGGAAACGGCCTCTGACCGTTCAGTGGCGCGCCGCCGTTACGGTGCGTGAAGTTGACCTTGTTCCGTGGCTTTGCCGTGCCCCATTGACAAGTCAGATTTTTATGTAAAAGATTGTTTTTGCAATGAGAGATGTCCTGTACCTGGAAGAGATCGAGCAGGCCGAGGCGCTGCTCAAGCCGCAGCGCGTGGAGGTGCTGCGGCAGTTGGCCGAGCCGCGGACGTGCTCCGAGGTCGCCGAGCGGCTCGGGCAGACGCCGCAGCGGGTCTACTACCACGTCAAGCGGCTGGTGGACGCGGGGCTGGTGGACCTGGTGTCCGAGCGCAAGGTGCGCGGGATCCATGAGGGCATCTACCAGGCGGGGGCGCGGTCGTACTGGCTGTCGCCGCGGCTGGTGGGGCGGATCGGGCTGCGCAGGGCCCGTGACGAGCTCAGCCTCGGTTACCTGCTCGACCTCATGGAGGACGTTCAGGCCGACATCGCGGCGCTCGACAGGGCGGCGCCCGAGTTGCCCTCCATCGGGTTGTCCGGGGAGATCCGCGTCCGTCCTGAGCAACGCCAGGAGTTCCTGAACGAGCTTCAGGGCATGCTTCAGGGCCTTTTCACGCGGTATGGCGGGGCTGACGGGGACGCCTTCAAGCTGGCCGTCGCCTGCTACCCCCACGTCGTCCCGCCCACCGCCCCCGAAACCGACCCCCACGTTGATCCCGGAGCCGTCCCCCCAACCGGCCCCCATGCCGATTCCTGAGCCGGCCTTTCATCCGATTCCTGAGCCGATCTTCGAGCCGATCTTCGAGCCGAGCTTCGAGTTGCCGATGAGTCCAGAGGAGAACGAGACGATGACTGAGCCCATGATCCTTCGAGCCCGTGTGGCGGCGCCCGTGGCGGAGGTGCGTCACGCGCTGACCGATCCGGCCGCCATGCGCGTCTGGCTGGCCGAGCATGCCGAGGTGGAGGCGCCGGACCGGTTCGGGTTCTGGGGGCGTACGACGCCGGAGGGGGACGCCCCGCACCAGCGGCTGTTGCACGCGGACGAGCGTACGGTGCGGTTCGCGTGGCTGCTCGACGGCGAGGAGACCACCGCCGAACTGGCCCTGGAGGAGGACGAGGACGGCACGACCATCGTGACCCTGTCGCAGTCCCACTTCGACTTCCAGGACCTGATCACGGGGAAGAGCATCCGGGGGGTGCTGCAGACGTACTGGTGCCAGGCGCTGACGAACCTGGCCGAGCACTTCGAGGGGCGGGAGCTGACGCCGCAGGTCGACTACACCACGGCGGAGATGCGGGTCGAGGTCGTGATCGGCGCGCCGCCGTCGGAGGTCTTCGAGTCGCTGACCTCTTCGGAGGCGGTGGCACGGTGGTGGGGGTATCCGGTGGAGGTGGAGCCGTACGTGGGGGGCCGCTGGGCCATGGGCAGCCTCGCCGACGACCCGAACCCGGCCAAGGTCCTGGAACTGGACCCCGCCCGGCGCTTCTCCCTGGACTGGGGCGACTCGGGGGTCGGGGTGTGGGAGCTGGAAGGGTCGGAGGGCAAGACGCGGCTGACGGTGATGCAGAGCGGCTTCGACGAGACCCGGCCCCCGTACGCGGCGTGGGGCGGCTTCCTGGCCGGAGTCGCAGAACTCCGCCGCTACCTCGAACTCCCCAACTGGCGCCCAGTCCTCCTCCCATAGCCACCTCACCTGGCAGGGCCCTCACCACGACGCTCTGGCCCTCACCACGACGCTCTGGCAGTCACCACGACGCTCTGGCCGCGGCCCTCAGGCGTACCCCGGCCTCACCTCACCCATGACCACTGCACTTGCCTGAGTCATGCCTGTGGACAACTGCCACCGATCCACAGAACCCCGTTCGGCGCGCCCTCGCCCCACCTCGCCGCGACACCCTTGGCCGCATGCCTCACCCTCACCCCACCCGAGCCCTTCCCACCACCCAGGCGGCCGGCAGTAAGGCGGTCAAAGACGTGCCGCCGGCCACCACCGCACCACCGGTTTCCTTGGCCGAACGCACCAGACGAGTCACCCAATCAGTCCCCCAGGTCGTCGCCTGCGGCCAAACGGCGGCCCACACCTGGGGGCTGAAGATCCTTGGCACTTCAGAGCCCGACTGGCCGATAGAGCTCACCGCCCCCGCCCACCTGACCCTCCCGGGTTGCGTCACCTACACGGCCCCGCTCCCCAGAGAGGACATCACCCATCACAAGGGCGTCCGCCTGACCACGGTGGAACGTACAGCCCTCGACTGCGCCCGCAGGTTGCCACGCATGGAGGCGGTGGCCATCCTCGACCAGTTCGCCCGCCGTGGCCTCGACCTCGAGGCCCTGTGGCGCCGCCCGCTCAACTCCTGGCACCTGCGCGACACCCTCAGCCTCGCCGACAGAGGCGCCGCCTCCCCAAGGGAAAGCTGGCTCCGGGTCATCCTCGTGGAGGGCGGCCTACCCAGACCCACCACCCAGATCCGGGTCGAGCTGGACGAGGATCGCCACGCCTACCTCGATCTGGGCTGGGAGGAGTTCAAGGTCGCAGTCGAGTACGACGGCCAGGAGCACCACACCTCAGCCGCCGACCAACGACACGACGCGGACCGCCGCGACGAGCTCCGAAGGCGCGGCTGGCGAGTGATCGCCGTCCGACGAGACGTCATCCCCGCCCAGGTCGCCGACCTTCTCGAACACGTCGCCAACGCCTTGATCGAGCGCGGCTGGCAACCAGGCCCGGAACGCACAAAACGCATCCTCACCCGCATCCGCGCCGCCCGCCGCAAAACCCGCCACCGCTTACCCACCCACCGCAGCGTTCCCTGAGGCCCTGGCACCCGAGCCCATCGAGCGCCAAGCCCACCGCGCACCCGACACCACACAGCCATTGGGCACCTCGCTTACCGCAAACCCGGCACAGCACGTGCAGCCCGGCCGCCGCAACGATGTGTCGTCCGGCCAGCCGCAACCCACACACAGCACCACCCGACCCCGACCCCGACTCGTACACGGGCCTCGAACTCAGACCCGCACCCGAACCCGAACCCGAACCAAGGCCCACAACCAGAGCCGCATCCAGACCCGAACCTAAGCCCAAACCCAGGCCCGAACCCGAACCCGAACCAAGGGCCGAACCCGAACCAAGGGCCGAACGCGGACCCAGACCCGAACCTGGGCTCAGCCGATGGTGACCGGCAGTTCCTTGATTCCGTTGATGAAGTTCGAGCGCAGTCTCCGGGCCGGTCCCGTCTGGTGGAGGCGGGGGTGGCGGCGGGCCAGTTGCTCGAAGAGGATGCGGAGCTCCAGTTTGGCCAGGTGGTTCCCGAGGCAGAAGTGAGCGCCGCCGCCCCCGAAGCCGATGTGCGGGTTCGGGTCGCGGCCGATGTCGAAGGTCCCGCCGTCCGGGAAGACCGTGGCGTCGCGGTTGGCCGAGGCGTAGAAGACCACGACCTTGTCGTCGGCCTTGATCGGCTGTCCACCCAGCACCTGGTCGGTCGTCGAGGTACGGCGGAAGAGGTTGACCGGGGAGACCCAGCGGACGATCTCGTCGGCGGCCGTCTTCGCCATGGTCGGGTCGGCCACGAGGCGGTCCCACTGGTCCGGGTGCTCGAAGAGGGCGAGCATGCCGCCGGAGGCCGCGTTGCGCGTGGTCTCGTTGCCGGCCACCACCAGAAGGAGGACGAACAGGTCGAACTCGTTCTCGTCGAGGGTCTCGCCGTGCTCGTTCGGCTGCAGGAGCTTGGTGACGATGTCGTTCTTCGGGCTGGCCTTGCGCTGGGCGGCGAGCTGGTTGGCGTAGGCGTAGACCTCCATGGCGGCTCCGGAACCCTCTTCGGGGTTGGCGGAGTAGTCGGGGTCCTGGGCGCCGATCATGCGGTTCGACCAGTTGAACAGCTTGTCGCGGTCCGACACGGGCGCGCCGAGCAGCTCGCAGATGACGTAGAGGGGGAGGGGCGCGGCGACTTCGGTGACGAAGTCGATCTCGCCGGTCAGCTTGTCGAGGAGATCGTCGCAGATGTCGCGGATGTGCTGTTCGAGGGCGCCGATCGTGCGCGGCGTGAAGCCCCGGTTGACCAGCGCCCGCCGCCTCGTGTGCTCCGGCGGGTCCTGGTTGAGCATCATGAGGCGCTGGAGCGCGATCTGATCCTCGGCCAGATCGTCGAAGAGGGCGAGCTTCTTGTGGGAGGAGAACAGGTCGGAGTGCCGCGATACGTGAACGACGTCCTCGTACCGGGTGACGGCCCAGAAGCCGGGCTCGCCCTCGTGCCAGTGGACGGGGCTGTTCGCGCGCAACCAGGCGAGCTGTTCGTGGGGTGGTCCAGCGGTCGCGTATAGGTCCCTGTCGACAAGGTCGATGTGCACGCGGGTCACCTCTTGATCAAGCGCTTGGTTATGCAGTACTGAAACGTGTTCTATTACGTCCCTGTACGGTCGTCAAGGACGGCGATGGATCGTTCCTGATCGTTGCCGGTTAAATGTAAGGGGGTCATAAGCGCGAGGCGAGCTGTATCCGGTGGTAGACGGCAGAAATCGGCCGGCTGTGTTCACGGGTGGCTTGGTTGGAGGCACTCAGGGTGACGGGTGCGCGCCGGGGCGGTCGAGTACGCACAGAGGGCCGGCTAAGGGTCTGGGATCAGCTACGGGTCTGGAGGTTCGCTACGGGTCGGGGGGTCGGGTGTCGGCGGAGTCGGTCGGGATGAGGGTTGCGGGTCGGCTGGAGGCGGGGTCGGCCGGTTAAGAACCAGGGGTTGGTTACAGGCCGGGTTGGCCGAGGTGAGGGCTGCGGGTCGGTTGAGGGCCGGGTTGCTCGGGGTTGGGGCTGCGGGTTGATTGTGCGCCGGGTTGGTCGAGGTTGGGGCTGCGGGCCGGAGGTTGGTTGCGGGTCGGAGGTTGGAGTTGCGGGCCGGAGGTTGTTGTGGGCCGGGTCGGATGGTTGTGGGCCAGGGGTTGGTGTGGGCCAGGTTGGTTGGTTGAGGGCCGAGGGTTTGGTTGCGGGCCAGGCTGGTTGGTTGGTTGGGGGCCGAGGGTTGGCTGTGGTGGGAGTGGTCAGGTGAGGGTCCGGGGCTTGGGTGCGGGCCGGGTGGCTAGGTGAAGGCCGGGAGTCGGGTTGGCGGGGTGGTTGCGCGCGGGGCGCGCGGCACATGGTCGGGTGGGGTGACTGCATGTTCGGGTGGGTATGGCACAAGTCCCCATCGCAGCGCTTCGGCGCTCGTGCCAGTGCCAGTGCCAGTGCCAGTGCCAGCGCTCGTGCCAGTGCCAGTGCCAGCGCTCGTGCCAGTGCCAGTGCCAGCGCTCGTGCCCGTGCCAGTGCCAGCGCTCGTGCCAGTGCCAGTGCCAGCGCTCGTGCCCGTGCCAGTGCCAGCGCTCGTGCCCGTGCCAGCGCCAGCGCTCGTGCCCGTGCCAGCGCCAGCGCTCGTGCCCGTGCCCGTGCCAGTGTCAGTGCTCGTGCCCGTCTCTGTCCCATGGACGGCGCCCATTCCAGGCGGTCTCGTCCCGTCCTGAGCCCCGTTCGCCCCGTTGGTCCGTTGCCGTTCGTACCCGTTCGTTGTCGCGGGTGTCGGTGGTCATTCCGGGTTTGCCGGTGGGGTTTGTGGGCTCGGATGTGCCGCGTTCGACGGCTTTCACCAGCCCAACGTTTACGTCCGATGTATGTGCGGGAGAAATTTCGATCATGTGGTAAAGCCGTCGGACCGGTTAACTCGGTTCACAGACAATCAACTTCTCGAAGAGGTGTATTTCGAGGTCGCAGATCGGAGGTATCCCTGCTCGCGGCCTTGACACACTCCGCCCGCGCGCACGAGCATCGGGAGATAAGACATCCGATGTATAGATGAAGGATGCGGTGTGAAGCTGCTGCGAGTAGGACCTGTCGGCCAGGAACGACCGGTGGTGCTGGATGATGCCGGAAACCTGCGCGACATCGGGGAGCCCGAGATTGACGGTGCTTTCCTCGCCTCTGGGGGAGTGGCGCGTGTCCGCGACGCGCTCGGGCGAGGCGACTTGCCCGTCGTCGAGGCCGAAGGGCTGCGGGTCGGGGCGCCGATCGTGCGTCCGGGGAAGATCGTCTGCATCGGCCTGAACTACAGCGACCACGCCGCCGAGTCCGGCGCCGAGGTGCCGGCCGAGCCCGTCGTCTTCATGAAGGCCGCCAACACCATGGTCGGCCCGTACGACGAGGTGCTGGTGCCCCGAGGCAGTGTGAAGACGGACTGGGAAGTGGAGCTGGCCGTCGTCATCGGCCAGGAGGCCCGCTATCTGGGCAGCCGGGAGGAGGCGCTCGGGGTGATCGCCGGGTACGCCATCTCCAACGACGTCTCCGAGCGGGAGTTCCAGCTTGAGCGCGGCGGGCAGTGGGACAAGGGCAAGTCCTGTGAGACGTTCAACCCGATCGGCCCGTGGCTCGTGACGGCCGACGAGGTGGGCGATCCGCAGAACCTGTCTCTGAGGCTCTGGGTCAACGGGGAGCTGCGCCAGGACGGTGACACCAAGAACATGATCTTCGATGTGGCGGAGATCGTCCGGTATCTGAGCCAGTTCATGGTGCTCGAACCCGGCGACGTGATCAACACCGGCACCCCGGCCGGAGTCGCGATGGGCATGCCGGGCCAGCCGTACCTGCGTGCGGGTGACGTGGTGGAGCTCGAGATCGAGGGGCTGGGGCGGCAGAAGCAGACAGTGGGGCAGGCATGACGGGAACGGGAGCGCCGGCGTACCGGATCATCGGGATGGAGACGCGCGACGTGCGGTTTCCGACCTCGCGCGAGCTCGACGGCTCCGACGCGATGAACCCCGACCCCGACTACTCCGCCGCGTACGTCGTGCTCAAGACCGACGACGGCCACGAGGGGCACGGGTTCGCGTTCACGATCGGGCGCGGGAACGACATCCAGACCACGGCCATCAGCGCGCTGGAGTCGTACGTGGTCGGCAAGGACGTCGAAGACCTCGGCGCCCTCTACCGGGACATGGTCAACGACTCGCAGTTGCGGTGGCTGGGGCCGGAGAAGGGCGTCATGCACATGGCGATCTCCGCCGTGGTCAACGCCCTGTGGGATCTCAAGGCCAAGCGGGCGGGCCTGCCGTTGTGGCGGTTGCTGTCGGAGATGTCGCCCGAGGAGATCGTCGACCTCATCGACTTCCGCTATCTGAGTGACGCCCTGACGAAGGACGAGGCGCTCGAGATCCTGAAGGCCGCAGAAGAGGGCAAGGCGGAGCGGATCGCGTATCTGATCGAGAACGGCTACCCCGCCTACACGACCTCTCCGGGCTGGCTCGGCTACGACGACGAAAAGTTGCGGCGGCTCTGCAAGGAGGCGCTCGACCAGGGGTTCGGGCAGATCAAGCTCAAGGTCGGCGCCGATCTCGAGGACGACAAGCGCCGGTTCAGGGTGGCCCGCGAGGTGTGCGGGGCCGACTTCCCGATCGCGATCGACGCCAACCAGCGCTGGGACGTCGGCTCGGGCATCGAGTGGATCAACGCGCTGCGCGAGTTCAACCCGCACTGGGTCGAGGAGCCGACCAGCCCGGACGACGTGCTGGGCCACGCCGCCATCGCCCGGGGGATTCATCCCATTCCGGTGGCCACGGGCGAGCACGTACAGAACCGGATCGTGTTCAAGCAGCTTCTGCAGGCCGAGGCCATCTCCTACGTGCAGATCGACTCGGCGCGCGTCGGCGGGGTCAACGAGAACCTGGCGATCCTGCTGCTCGCGGCCAAGTTCGGTCTCCCGGTCTGCCCGCACGCGGGCGGCGTCGGGCTGTGCGAGCTGGTGCAGCACCTGTCGATGTTCGACTACGTGGCGGTCACCGGCTCGATGGACAACCGCGTGATCGAGTACGTGGACCACCTCCACGAGCACTTCGTCGACCCGGTCGTCATCAGCAACGGCCGTTACGTCGCCCCGTCCGTGCCGGGGTTCAGCGCGGAGATGCACGCGGAGTCGATCGCCGCCCACACCTTCCCCGGCGGCGAGGCATGGAAGGACGAGGCATGAGCCTGAAAGCGGTCGTGACCGGCGGAGGTTCCGGTATCGGGCTGGCGGCGGCCACCGCGCTGGCCGCGCGGGGCATGACGGTCGCCTGCCTCGACCTCAACCCGCCCGGCGAGCCCTTCGTCGGGATCAAGGCCGACGTCACCGACGACGCCGGGGTGCGGGCCGCGGTGGCCGAGGCCGCCGAGCGGCTGGGCGGCATCGATGTGCTGGTCAACAACGCGGGCATCGGGGCGCAGGGCACCATCGAGGACAACCCGGACAGTGAGTGGCACAAGGTGTTCGACGTCAACGTGCTCGGCATGGTCCGGGTGGCGCGGGCGGCGCTGCCGTACCTGAGGAGGTCCGAGCACGCGGCGATCGTCAACACCTGCTCGATCGCCGCCACCGCCGGGCTGCCGCAGCGGGCGCTCTACAGCGCCACCAAGGGTGCGGTGCTGTCGCTGACGCTCGCCATGGCCGCCGATCACATTCGCGAGGGCATCCGGGTCAACTGCGTCAACCCGGGCACCGCGGACACCCCGTGGGTGGCGCGGCTGCTCGACTCGGCCGGCGACCCCGAGGCCGAGCGGGCGGCGCTCAACGCCAGGCAGCCGATGGGCCGCCTGGTCAGCGCGGAGGAGGTCGCCGCGGCGATCGCCTACCTCGCCTCCCCGGAGGCCGGTGCGACCACCGGGACCGCGCTCGCGGTCGACGGAGGGATGCAGGGGCTCCGGCTCCGGCCAACCAACTAAGGAAGGTTACCCCCCCATGATGTTCGGACGGGCGGTCGCGGGAGCGGCCCTCTTAGCGGTCGTCACCGCGTGTGGCTCAGGAACGACCGGCTCAGGAACGACGGCGGAGGGAGGAGGCGGCGGCGGAAAGGTCGGCATCGACCACCCCCGGGCCGACTCCGACTTCTGGAACTCCTACATCAAGTACGTCCCTCAGATGGCCGGCGAGCTCAAGGTGGACCTCATGCCCGCCACGAACTCGCAGAACGACGTGGCCAAGCTGGTCAACAACGTGCAGGCGCTGATCGGCCAGGGCGCCAAGGTGGTCGTCATGGCCCCGCAGGACACCGGCGCCATCGCCAACACGTTGCAGCAGCTCGAGAACAAGAAGATCCCCGTCGTGACCGTCGACACCCGTCCGGACAAGGGCAAGGTCTACATGGTCGTACGCGCGGACAACCGCGCGTACGGCACCAAGGCGTGCGAGTTCCTCGGTGAGAAACTCGGTGGCAAGGGCAAGGTCGTGCAGCTCCAGGGCGCGCTCAGCTCGATCAACGGCCGTGACAGGTCGGAGGCGTTCCTGGAGTGCATGCAGAGCAAGTTCCCCGGCATCACGGTGTTCAGCGAGCCGACCGAGTGGGAGGGCAGCAAGGCGGCCTCCATGCTGCAGACCCGCCTGGAGCAGAACCCGGACATCAAGGGCATCTATCTGCACGCCGGAGGCGTCCACCTGGCCCCGACGCTGCAGGTGCTCAAGCAGAAGGGCCTGCTGGTCCCGCCGGAGGACCCCAAGCACGTCTTCGTGATCTCGAACGACGGCATCCCGCAGGAGTTCGAGTCGATCCGCAAGGGCGACATCGACGCCACGGTGTCGCAGCCCGCCGACCTGTACGCCAAGTACGCCCTCTACTACGCCAAGGCCGCGGCCGAGGGCAAGTCGTTCAAGGCGGGCCCCACAGACCACGGCAGCACGATCATCCAGCTCCCGAACGGCCTGGAGGACCAGCTCCCCGCGCCGCTCGTGACCAAGGAGAACGTGGATGACAAGAGTCTCTGGGGCAACCAGGTCAAGTAATGAACATTCACGTTGAAGCCCGAAACGTGGTGAAACGCTTCGGCCCGACCACCGCGCTCAACGGCGCGGAGATCGCGATAGCCGAGGGCGAGACCCACGCCCTGGTCGGCAGGAACGGCGCGGGGAAGTCCACCCTCGTGTCGATCCTCACCGGGCTCCAGCGGCCGGACGAGGGCGAGGTGCGGTTCTCGGGACAGGCCGCGCCCGCACTCGCCGACCGCGACGCCTGGCGGCAGCGCGTCGCCTGCGTCTACCAGAAGTCCACGATCATCCCGGCGCTGACGGTGGCCGAGAACCTGTTCCTCAACCGCCAGTCGGCCGGGGGCACGATCAACTGGCGGGCGCTGCGGGGCCGGGCACGTGAGGTGCTGGACACGTACGAGGTGGACGTGGACGCGCGGGCACTGGCCGGAGACCTGAGCGTCGAGCAGCGGCAGCTCGTGGAGATCGCCAGAGCACTGTCGTTCGGCGCCAGGTTCATCATCCTCGACGAGCCCACCGCCCGGCTCGACGGCCCGGCCATCGAGCGGCTGTTCGCCCGTATGCGCTCGCTGCGCGAGCAGGGTGTCACCATGATGTACATCTCCCACCACCTCGACGAGGTCTACGAGATCTGCCAGAGCGTCACGGTCTTCCGCGACGCCCGCCACATCGCCACCAGGGCGGTCGCCGACCTCCCGCACGACGAGCTGGTCGCCGCGATGACGGGGGAGGCCACGCAGGCGTACGAGTCCCGCTCCCGCACCCCCGGTGACGCGGTCGTGCTGGCAGGCGAGGGCCTCACGCTGACCGGCCGCTACGCGAATGTCGATATTTCCGTTAAATCGGGCGAAGTCGTCGGCCTGGCGGGCTCCGCCAGCAGCGGCAAGGTCGGCCTGGCCGAGACCCTCGTCGGCCTGCGCAGGGCCGACACGGGCACGGTCACGGTCAACGGCGCCAGGGTCAGGCCCGGCGACGTGCCCGCCGCCCTGCGGGCCGGGCTCGGCTTCGTCCCCGAGGACCGCCACCACGAGGGCTTCGTGCCGATGCTCTCGGTCGGGGAGAACGCCACGTTCCCGATCGCCCGCAAGCTGGGCCGGTACGGCCTGGTCTTCCCGGCCAGGCGCCGGGCCAAGGCCCAGGAAATGATCGCAAATCTGGACATCAAGACGGAAGGGCCTGATCAGCCGGTCGGTGACCTGTCCGGAGGCAACGCGCAGAAGGTGGTGTTCGCCAGGGCGCTCGTGGACGACCCGACCGTCCTGGTCGTCATCAACCCGACGGCGGGCATCGACGTCAAGGCCAAGCAGGCCCTGCTCGGCGCCGTGGAGGACGCGGTCGGGCGGGGAGCGGGGGCCGTGGTGGTCTCCGACGAGCTCGACGACCTGCGGATCTGCGACCGGGTGCTGGTGATGTTCCACGGCAGGGTCGTGAAGGACATGCCACGTGGGTGGACCGACCACGAGCTCGTGGCCGTGATGGAAGGCATGGAAGATTGACCACTTTGACGGCGTCCGCCCCCCGGATGCGGCTGGCCAGGTTCCGTGATCTGACGCTGGTGCCGGTGATCGTGATCCTGCTGGTCGTGGGCGCGTTCCTGGACCCGACCTTCCTGACGCCGGGCAACCTGACGAACGTGCTGCAGCAGCAGGCGGCGATCTCGCTCCTCGTGCTGGCCGAGGCGATGATCCTGATCGCCGGCAAGTTCGACCTGTCGCTGGAGTCCACGGTCGGCACCGCGCCCGCGATCGCGGTGATGCTGGTGGTCCCGGTGGCGGCGGGCGGGTTCGGCATCGGGCTGCCCGGAGCGCTGGTGATCCCGTTCGCCCTGCTCATCGGGGCGGCCATCGGCGCGTTCAACGGCTTCCTGATCATCAGGTTCCAGCTCTCGGCGTTCATCGTCACGCTGGCCATGCTGATCATCGTGCACGGCTTCCTCCAGGGGCCGACCGAGGGCAAGACCCTCTTCCAGCTCCCCGACTCGATCCTCTACCTGGGCAGCGCCATGTGGCTCGGCCTCCCGGCGGCCATCTGGATCGCCGGCGTGCTGTTCGCGGTCGGCATCTTCGGCCTCGGCTACCTCAGGATCGGCCGCGCCCTCTACGCGATCGGCGGCAACACCGACGCCGCCCGCGCCGCCGGCATCCGGGTGGACCGGGTGCTCTACGGCGTGTTCATCCTGGGTGGGACGCTCGCGGCGCTGGCCGGTATCCTCGAAACCGGGCGTCTCGGGGCAATCGGCAACAACCAGGGCGTCGGCTGGATCTTCATGGTGTTCGCGGCGGCCGTCATCGGCGGCGTCAGCATGGACGGCGGGAAAGGCACGATCCTGGGCGCACTCACCGGAGTCCTGGTCATCGGCCTGGTGCAGAACATCCTCACGCTCATCGGCGTCTCGGGCTTCTGGCAGCCGGTCATCTACGGCGCGATCATCCTCATCGCCCTCATGATCAGCCGAATAGCCGGCGGAAAGGCTCAAGATTGATGGAACGCATCGAACTACCCCGTCGCGGATTCGGCGGCGCGCCGATCGGCAACCTGTTCGAGGAGGTCCCGGAGGAGCAGGCGCGCGCCACGATCGACGCCGCCTGGGACCAAGGGGTCCGCCTGTACGACACCGCGCCCCACTACGGCCTCGGCCTGTCGGAACGCCGCCTGGGCGCCGCCCTCGCCGGCCGCTCCGGCTACGTGCTGTCCACGAAGGTCGGCCGCCTGCTGGTGCCCGCCTCCTCGGGTGGCCGCCGGGACGGCGAGGGCTTCGACGTGCCCGCCGACCTCGAGCGGGTGTGGGACTTCTCCCGCGACGGCGTACGCAGGTCGCTGGCGGAGTCGCTGGCCAGGCTCGGGCTGCCGGCCATCGACATCGCGCTCATCCACGACCCCGACGACCATGTGGAGCAGGCGATCGAGCAGGCGTACCCGGCGCTGGCCGAGGCGCGGGCCGAAGGCTCCGTACGCGCGATCGGCGTCGGGATGAACCAGTGGCAGGCGCCGCTGCGCTTCGTCCAGGAGACCGACATCGACGTCGTCATGCTCGCGGGCCGCTACACCCTGCTCGACCAGTCGGGCCTGCCGCTCCTGGAGGAGTGCGTCAAGCGCGGGGTGCGGGTGCTGGCGGCCGGGGTCTTCAACAGCGGCCTGCTGGCCACGGGCGAACCCGCGGGGACCTACAACTACCAGCCCGCGCCGGAGCCGATGGTGGAGCGGGCGCGGCGGATCGCGGCGGTGTGCGAGCGGCACGGCGTCACGCTGCCGCAGGCCGCCATGGCCTTCCCGCTGCGCCACCCGGCGATCGCCACGGTCGTGCTGGGCGCCCGCGCGCCCCAGGAGGTCGTCGCCAACGCCGCCCTGTGGTCGCGGCCGGTGCCCGACGCGCTGTGGGCGGAACTGGAGGCGGAGGAGCTGCTGCAGGCCCTGGGGTAGGCGGCTGTCTCAGGCCCCGGGGTAGGTGTAGTTCGCCAGCCACAGCCCCGGGATCACCTCGACCTCGCCGGCGGCCACGAACCCGAGCCGCTCGTAGAGCCTGCGCGCGGGCGCGTTGTCCCGCCCGGTGGACACCACCACCCGCCGCCCGGCGGCCCTGGCCATGACCTCCTTGACCAGGGCCCGCCCGATGCCCTGCCGCAGCGCCGACGGATGCACGACCAGCCGGTTGAGATCCACCTCACCGGCCGTCTCCTCCCATGCCACGGCCCCCACCAGCCGGTCGTCCTCGTCCGTCGCGCCGAGCCACAGGAGCGGCTGTGCCCGCAGCTCTTCGAGGCTCTCGTGCAGCGGCGGGATCCGGTCGTCGTCGATGATCTCGGCCTCGACCGTGTAGGAGGCGTGTTGCAGGGCGAGCAGCTCGGCGCCGAGGGGGTCGGTGTCGGGGGAGATTCCGGTGATCAGCACGGCACGAGTATCCCTCAGCCGATCTCCCCGGTGCACCGCATGGCCGGTCACGCCGGGATGAACAGCCAGGACTTGGACGGCCCCGGCTCGTACGGCGAGTCCAGCCGTTTGGCCACCACCCCCGGCAGCCCCTGCTCCCTGGCCGCCTGGCGCACCGGCTCCGCCTCCCCGGGCCACGAGGGCGCCGTCTGCCAGTGGGCGCCGCCCAGCTCCAGCGCCTCCAGCGCCGCCCGCCGCACCGTGTACGGCTCCCCGGTCAGCGAGCGCCCGTCGTCGTACAGCAGGTCGTAGAAGAGGAGGATCTCCGCGCCGCCCAGGGTGGCCAGCTCGCCGTCCAGCACCGCCGTACGGCTGCCGAACGACTCGGCCAGCCCCCGCAGCCACGGATGCTCCCTGGCGGCCTCCGTACGGCCTCCGTCGATGGGCACCACCAGGCGCCGGCCGCCCCACGCGAACTCGAAGGCGTAGGCCGGGACGTCCTTCGGCGGCCGGGCGCGCTCGGTCGGCAGCATGGGCTCCAGCGCCGGGAACGGGTCGCGGACCGCGCCGCCCATGCGGTGGATCATCCAGTTCTTGCCCCGCGTCCGGAAGAGCACGAACCGGCCCGTGGCCCGCTCGCCGCGCAGGACGAACTTGACCTCGCGATCCGACCACTTCTCCGTCTCGTACGTGCCGGAGTCCCAGATGGTCATGGTGCCGCCGCCGTACTCGCCCCGCGGGATCTCGCCGTGGAAGGTGAGGTATTCCATCGGATGGTCCTCGGTGTGCACGGCCAGGTGGTTGGTGCCGGGGTCGGCCGGCAGGCCCTTGGGGACGGCCCAGGAGACCAGGACGCCGTCGCGTTCGAGGCGCAGGTCCCAGTGCAGCGACCGCGCGTGGTGCTCCTGGATGACGAACGCGTCGCCGCCGGGGGAGGAGGAGGGGGCGTCGGGGACGGGCTCAGGGGTACGTTCTGGGTCGCGTTTGCTCCGATATCGCTCTAGTTTGTCGGACACAGAACCCGTACTACCCGTTCGTGCTCTCCCGGATCACCAGCTTGTACGGCACATAGATCTCCCTGGCCCCGGCCTGCGACCCCTTCGCCATGCGGTCCACCAGCAGGTCCACGGCCTGGCTCGCGATCGCCTGCTTGTCGGGGGAGACCGTGGTGAGGGTCGGCGTGCTGTATCTGCCGTCCTCGATGTCGTCGAAGCCCGCCAGCGCCACGTCGCCGGGCACCGTGTGGCCCCGCTCCAGCAGGGTCCGCAGGGCGCCCAGGGCCAGCGGGTCGTTGAAGCAGAAGACCGCGTCGGGGCGCTGCCCGGCGTCCAGCAGCGTGGCCATCGCCCGCGCCCCGTCGGCCCGGTGGTAGGCCTCCACGTAGACCACCAGCCGGTCGTCCGCGGGCAGCCCGGCCTCCTCCAGGGCCCGGTGGTAGCCCGCCAGGCGCAGCCGGGACGTCTCCGCCGCGACGTCGTCCTGCGCCCCGATCGCCGCGATGCGGCGGCGGCCGAGCGAGGCCAGGTGCAGCGTCGCCTCCCTGGCGGCGGCCACGTTGTCCACCACGATGTGGTCGGCGGGCCCCTCGGACACCCGCTCGCCCAGCAGCACCATCGGCGTGTCGTCCATGCGGGCCGCCAGGTCCTCGGCGGTGAGCGCGAGCGGGCTGAAGATCAGGCCGTCGATCAGGTGGGCGCGGAAACCCTCGGCGACGAGCTGCTCGCGCTCGCGCGAGGCTCCGGTCTGGTCGATCAGCACGGTCAGCCCCCGCTCCTCCGCGCACGCCACCACGAAATGGGCCAGCTCGGCGAAGTAGGGGATGTCCAGCTCGGGCACCGCCAGCGCGATGATCCCGGTCCGGCCCTGCCGCAGGTTCCTGGCCGACAGGTTGGGCCGGTAGTTGAGCTCCTGGATGGCCGCCTGGACCCGGGTGCGCGTGGCCGGGGTGACGTGGACGTAGCCGTTGACGACGTTGGAGACGGTCTTCACCGAGACGCCGGCCAGACGGGCCACGTCCTTCAGGCCGACGCGAGGTTTGTCCATGGAGACAAAGTGTATTAGCTGCTTTACAACGTTGAATACAACGATGTATAGATGATCAGGGCCAACAAAGGAGGACTGTCCATGGGATCCGCCAAGCTCACGCTCGATCCGGCGTTCGAGGTGGGGCCGGTCGAACGGCGGCTGTTCGGATCGTTCGTCGAGCACATGGGGCGCTGCGTCTACACGGGCGTGTTCGAGCCCGGCCACCCCGAGGCGGACGGCGACGGGCTGCGCCGCGACGTCGTCGAGCTGACGCGGGAGATGGGCGTCAGCGCCGTGCGCTACCCGGGCGGCAACTTCGTCTCCAACTACGACTGGGAGGACGGCGTCGGCCCGGTCGCCGAGCGGCCCACCCGGCTCGACCTCGCCTGGCGGCAGATCGAGACGAACGCGTTCGGGCTCGCCGAGTTCATGACCTGGCTGCGCGAGGTGGACGCCGAGCCCGTGATGGCGGTCAACCTGGGCACCCGCGGCGTACGCGAGGCGCGTGACCTGCTCGAATACACCAACTACCCGGGCGGCACACGCTGGTCCGACCTGCGGATCAAGCACGGGATGCGCGAGCCGTACGGGATCAAGGTCTGGTGCCTGGGCAACGAGATGGACGGCCCCTGGCAGATCGGCGGGAAGACCGCGGAGGAGTACGGCAGGCTGGCGTTCGAGACCGCCAAGGCCATGCGCCGCGTCGACCCCGGCATCGAGCTCGTGGCCTGCGGCAGCTCCAACCCGCGGATGCCCACGTTCGGCTCCTGGGAGGCGACGGTCCTCGAGCACTGCTACGACCAGGTCGACTACATCTCCACGCACGCCTACTACGACGCCGTGGCCGGCGACCGGGCGAGCTACCTGGCCTCGGCCGTGGAGATGGAGCGGCAGATCCACGACGTGATCTCCACCGCCGACCACGTGGCCGCCAAGCTCGGCAGCCGCAAGCGGCTCAAGGTCTCCTTCGACGAGTGGAACGTCTGGTCACAGAGCCTGTTCCACGGCGAGGCCAGCCTCGACTGGGCGCACGCGCCGCGCATCATCGAGGAGGAGTACGACGTGGCCGGCGCGGCCGTCGTCGGCAGCCTGCTCATCACCCTGCTCAACCACGCCGACCGGGTCGGCATCGCCTGCCAGGCGCAGCTCGCCAACGTGATCGCCCCGATCCGCACCGAGGCCGGCGGCCCCGCCTGGCGCCAGACGATCTTCCACCCGTTCGCCCTCACCGCCGCCCACGCCCGCGGCCGGGTGCTGCGCGTCCAGGCCACGGCCCCGGCCATGGCGACCGAGCGGTTCGGCGAGGTGCCCGTCCTGGCCGCCGCCGCGACGCTCGACGACGAGCGGCGGTTGTCGGTCTTCGCGGTGAACCGCGGCGACGAGCCGCTGCCCCTGGAGATCGACCTGCGCGGTCTGCCGAAGGCGGCGGACATCTCCCACGTCACGGTCGCCGACGCCGACCCCACCGCCCGCAACACCGAGCGGGAGCCCCGGCGGGTCGAGCCGCGCGCCCTCGACGGGGCCGTGATCGAGGGCGACCGGCTCAAGGCCGTGCTCCCGCCGATCTCGTTCAACCTGCTCAAGGCCGCGCTGGGGTAGTCGTCCGACGTGTGTGTCAGAGGTCGCCGCGCCCTCTCGGGATCGTGGCGCGGCGGGGTCGGGGAGGCGCCGGATGAGGTTCCGCTCGTCCGGCGTCCTCCTCAGCGGGCGGGGCGGCGCCCGCCCCTGGTGATCAGTCCAGCTCCAGCGCCTTGCGCAGCCACGACTCCACGCCCGCCACGTGCACGGTCGCCCAGGAGCGGGCCACGTCGGCCTGCCGGGCGGCGATGGCGTCGTAGATCGCGGTGTGCTGCTCGCGCGTCTTCTCCATCGCCCCCTCCTGCGTGAGCCCCCGCCAGATGCGGGCCCGGGTGGTCGGCCCCGACAGGCTCTCGATGAACGAGCACAGCACACTGTTGCCCGAACCCTGTGCGATCCGCTGGTGGAACTGCAGGTCGTTGGCCACCAGCTCCTCCACCGTGGGCCGCTCGGGCAGCGAGTCGAGGATCACCCGCAGCTCCGCGATGTCCGCGTCGCTCATCAGCTCGGTGGCCATGGCGGTGGCGGCCGGTTCGAGGATGCGCCGGACCTCGAAGAACTGCAGCACCGTGTCGTCACGGTGCAGGTCGAGCACGAACGACATGGTGTCCAGCAGCAGGCGGGGCTCCAGGCTGGTGACATACGTGCCGTCGCCCTGGCGGACGTCGAGCACGTTGATCAGCGACAGCGCACGGACGGCCTCGCGCAGCGAGTTGCGGGACAGGCCCAGGCGTTCGGCCAGGTCAGCCTCCTTCGGCAGCCGGTCTCCTGGGGCCAGCTCGCCGGAGACGATCATCTGCTTGATCTTGTCAATGGCCGCGTCAGTGACCGCCACGCTTCTCTCCCTAGACATCGGATGTCTAGGAGTCTATGGCCTGGAAGCGGACGGGATCGACACCTGCGAGGCGATGAACCAGACCTCTGGCCTCCAGGGCGCGCAGGTGGGCCGCCGCCTCGCCCGCCGCCATGCCTCTCAGCACGGGGGACAGCTCGTCCCACGGCCTGTTCCACGTCATCATCGCGGCGACCTCCCAAATGGTCAGCGGTTGCGGCCGCTGGACCAGGAGGGCGCGCAGCCGTACGAGTTTCTCCTCGTGATGGTGGCGGATCTGGGCCGCGCGTGCGGCAACATCGGGAAATATCCATTCATGGGCGGGCAAGGCGTCCAGTGGTCCCAGCTCCTCGACGCGCTCCAGCGACTCCAGGAACTCGCCCAGCGGATCGACGTCGACCCGGTCATAGGGGTAGATGCCGACGTGCGGGGTGATGTCGGGCAGCACGTGGTCGCCGGTGAACAGCCGGTCGGCGTCCTCCAGGTGCAGGCAGATGTGGCCGGGCGTGTGGCCGGGGGTGTGCACGGCGCGCAGCTTGCGCCCCGGCAGGTCCACCAGGTCGCCGTCGCGCAGCCTGCGGTCGGGCAGGGCGGGTGGGGCGGGACGGGCGCCCAGGACCTGCCTGACCTCGCCCGGGTCGGCGCCCGCCCGCCTGAGCATGTCGGTCTGGAACTCGTCGTGCTCGCTGGCCGCGTATTCGGTCATCAGCTTGACCAGCGCCGCGTCGTTCTCGTGCATGGCGATCCAGGCGCCGGACGCCTCGCGCACCTGCCCGGCGAGCCCGGCGTGGTCGGGATGGAAATGGGTGACGACCACACCGCTCACCGCGCTCACGTCGAGCCCCAGCGCCGCCAGCCCGCCGCTGAGCGCCTCCCAGGCGTCCGGATGGTTCCAGCCGGCGTCGACCAGCACGGGGCCCCTGGGCGACTCGACGGCGTAGACGAGCGTGTATCCCAGGGGGTTGCCCGGGATCGGCACAGGCACGCTCCACACCCCGCCGCCGAGGTCCTGTGGACGCTGCTCCGCGTACGGCCTGCGCCTGCTCTTCATGTGCCCCCCGATCGAGTGACTGCCCGGCGTGTAGGAGCGGCACGGGCAGGAACCGAATACGTGCTCAACCGATGCGTTCCAGAATCGTGGCCGTGGACAGCGCCCCACCGGCGCACATCGTGACGAGCGCGGTCGCCGAGTCGGAGCGCTCCAGCTCGTGCAGCGCCGTGGTGATCAGCCGCGCGCCCGTGGCGCCCACCGGGTGGCCGAGCGCGATCGCGCCACCGTTGACGTTGACCCGGTCGAAGTCGGGCCCGTGCACGCTCGCCCACGACAGCACGACCGACGCGAACGCCTCGTTCACCTCGAACCTGTCGAGGTCGCCGATCGTCATGCCGGCCGCCGCCAGCACCTTGGCCGTCGCCTCCACGGGCCCGTCGAGGTGGTAGTACGGCTCCGCCCCGACCAGCGCCTGCGCCAGGATCCGCGCCCGGGGCCGCAACCCGTGCCGCCGCGCCGCCGCCTCGCTCATCACCAGCACGGCCGCCGCGCCGTCGGAGATCTGCGACGAGGTGCCGGCCGTGTGCAGCCCGCCCTCCACCACCGGCTTCAGCCCGGCCAGGCCCTCGGCGGTGGTCTCGCGCAACCCCTGGTCCCTGTGCACGTCACCGATGGGCACGATCTCCCGTTCGAACCGCTCGTCGGCCCACGCCTTGGCCGCCAGCCGCTGGGACCGCGCCCCGAACCAGTCGAGCCGCTCCCGCGTCAGCCCGCGCCGCCGCGCGATCCGCTCGGCGGCGGTGAACTGGTCGGGCAGGTCGATGCTCCAGTCGTCCGGCTTCGGCCTGGCGGGCAGCACGTTGCTGCCCAGCGGCGCCCGGCTCATGACCTCGACCCCGCACCCGACGCCGGCCTCGATCACCCCCGCCGCGATCATCGCCGCCGCCAGGTGCACCGCCTGCTGCGACGACCCGCACTGGGCGTCGACGGTGGTGACCCCGGTCTGGTACGGCAGCCCGGCGTACAGCCACGAGTGGCGCCCGACGTGCCCGCCCTGCTCGCCCGCCTGGGTCACGCACCCGGCGAACACCTGATCCACCACCGCCGGATCGAGCTCCGCCCGATCGACGAGGCCGTTCAAGGCCGCCGCCAGAACCTGTTGCGGTTTCAGGGCGGACAGCCAGCCCGCCCGCTTGCCGATCGGGGTGCGTACGGCCTCGACGATCACCGGTGTGCCCATGGTCGCCTCCAGAACGATGCTCTGGCGCGACTGTAACGCGTTCTACTTTGTCGCGGAACCCTCCAGCGTCGACGGCAGCCCGAACGTCTCGAACAGACTCGGCTCGAAGAACATGCCGACATGGCTGATCCGGTCGCCGCCGAACGTCAGCACCATGAGCGCGAACTGGTGGTAGACCCCGTCCTCGCGGAAGTAGACGGCGAAGGCCGGCTGCCCGTTCGCCGCCGTGGGCACCAGCTTGAGATCGCCGGCGGCCTGGGCCGGGCACTGCGTCCTGGTGAGCTCGGCGATCGTCTCCGGCCCCTGGTACCAGCCCACGAACGGCGGCATCTCCCAGACCGCGTCCTTGGTGAACAGGTCGACCAGAGCGTCGACGTCGTAGTTCTCGAACGCCGCCACGTAGCGGTCGAGCTGGGCCCGCTGCTCGGACGACAGCGGCTCGACCGGGTCGTCGAGGCTCGGCGACACCTCGTCGAGCTGGGCGCGGGCCCGCTGGAGGGCGCTGTTGACGGCCGCCGTGGAGGTGCCGACCGCCTCGGCCACCTCGGAGGCCTTCCACTTGAGCACGTCGCGCAGGATCAGCACCGCCCGCTGCCGGGGCGGCAGGTGCTGCAGCGCGGCGATGAGCGCGAGCCTGATGCTCTCGCGCGAGGCCACGATCGAGGCCGGATCGTCGGCCCCCACGCCCGCCAGGGCGTCGGGGACCGGCTCCAGCCACGGTACCTCGTTGTTCTGCACCAGAGGAGCGCTCGCCTCGATGCTGGGCGCGCCCAGCCCGGTCGGCAGCGGGCGCTTGTTACGGCTGTCGAGCGCGGTCAGGCACGTGGTGGTGGCGATGCGGTAGAGCCACGTACGCAGTGAGGAGCGCCCTTCGAAGCCGTCGTAGGCCCGCCACGCGCGGAGGTATGTCTCCTGGACGAGGTCCTCGGCGTCGTGCACGGAGCCCATCATGCGATAGCAGTGCGCGAGCAGCTCGCGTCGCATCGGATCAGCCAGCCGGAGGAAGTCCTCATTTGTCGGCTTGTCGGTCATACCCCTTGTATAGACGCCGCCACCGACAGATCGATGAGTTTTTGACCTCCCGCAGGTCAATTAAGGCGATCCCGTTGACGAACGGGCCCTGTCCGGTGCCGCGGGGGCGTCCCGGACAGGGCCCGGCGCGGGCCCAACACGGCCTCAGTGCGGGACGGTGAGGACGATCTTGCCGGTGGTGCGGTTCGTCTCGCCCAGCTCGTGCGCCTTGACGGCCTCGGCGAGCGGCAGCGCGGCGGCGATCTCCACCCGCAGCCGGCCCGCCTCCGCGAGGGCCGCCAGCGCCCGCATCGCGGCGTGGTCCGGCTCGACCAGCATGGTCTCCGAGCGCAGGCCCAGCTCCGCCGCACAGGCGTGCAGGTCCGGGTCGACCAGGCTCAGGGCGAGCGAGACGATCGTCCCGCCGGGGCGCAGGGTGCGCAGCGAGCGCCGGCCGTAGTCGCCGCCGATGCTCTCGAGCACCACGTCCACGTCGCGTACGGTCTCGGCGAAATCCACGCTGCGATAGTCGACCAGCTCGTCGGCGCCCAGGCCGCGCAGGAAGTCGTGCTTGGCGGCGCCGGCCGTGCCGATCACGTACGCGCCGCGCGCCTTGGCGATCTGCACCGCCAGGTGGCCCACCCCGCCGGCGGCGGCGTGGACGAGCACGCGCTGCCCCGCCTTCAGCCCGGCCACGTCCACGAGGGCCTGCCAGGCGGTCAGCCCGGCGAGCGGGATCGCGGCCGCCCGCACGTGGTCCAGGGCGGCCGGCTTGCGGACGAAGTGCCGGGACGGCGCGGTCACGTACTCGGCGAAGGCCCCGTGCCCCTGCGGGTACTTCAGCATGCCGAACACCTCGTCGCCCGGCCGGTAGAGCGCCTGGCCGACGCCCGCGTCCTCGACCACGCCCGAGACGTCGTATCCCAGGACGAACGGCGGCGTCATCCGCTCGAGCCCGCCGCTCGCGCGGGTCTTCCAGTCCGTCGGGTTGAGCCCGGCCGCCTCGACCCGCACGAGCACCTCGGTCGGACCGGGGACCGGCCTGTCCACCTCGACCATCCGCAACACCTCAGGACCGCCCAGCGTGTCCTGGCTGATCGCCTTCATCTTCATACGCCTCAGCCTGCTGGCCGGGCACCCGTCGCCGCGAGTGGCCCGAAGGCCAACATGCGTAAAGATTGGGCCGCGGCGGCCGGCGCCGCACGTTTCGGGTCGGCGCCTAGATGTCGGCGAGCAGCCGCGCGGCGGCCGTCTCGATGCGCCGCTGGATCTGGTCGTAGGTGCGCCGCCCCCGCAGCATCTCCAGCAGCTCCTGAACCCACACGCTGGCCAGCGACCCCGCGAGGTCCAGTTGCTCCTCGCTGGCCTGCTCCAGCGTCAGCCCCTCGGCCGAGACGCGCAGCAGCAGCCCCGTCATGCGGTCGCCGAACGGGGTCTGGACCTCGGCCATGATCAGCGACCGGATGAGGGCGTCGGCCAGCTCCGGCTCGCGCATCAGCCCCCGGGTGGCCCGCATGAGCACGTCGACCGCGCGGCTGGAGGCGGTGGCGGCACCGGGCGGGCGGCGCTCGATGCTGCTCTCCAGCAGGTCGATCTCCTCGCCGACCACCGCCACGACGAGGTCCATCTTGGACGGGAAGTAGCGGTAGAGCGTGCCGAGCGCCACGCCCGCGCGCTCGGCCACCGTGCGCATCTGCATGGCCTCGACCCCGCCGCGTGAGGCCAGCGCCGCCGCGGCCTGGACGATGCGCTTGCGGCGTTGGTGCTGGCTGCGCGTACGGACGCTGTGCCCGCCCGGCGTGGGGTGGCTCTCCATGGTCCCCTCGGAGTCGCTGGACGGCGCGGCGATGGAGCCGTGCGTGGTACGCATAAGAACACGTTATCTGATTTCTCGATAACGCGGCTTGTTACTCGCGAGTCACAAACGAGCCGTATAGGCCCATGTCTCCGGTGTTACACGCATATGTCGCGACTTATCCACTGGAATGCCCACTGGACAGATATTAGAATCTGTTCTAGTTTGCGATTCGGCTGACCTAGCGCTTGCTGGAGGAGCGATGACCGCGGACACGCTCGCGTCCCTGCTTCTCGCGCGGGCCGAGGACGATCGGCCCGGGCTGCTGTTCGAGGACGCGGTGTGGTCATGGCGCGAGCACGTCGCCGCCTGCCTGTCCGCCGGGGCCTGGCTCTCCGGACGTGGTATGGGGTCACACGTCGGGGTGCTCAGCGAGAACGTGCCCGAGCTGGTCTTCCTCCTGGGCGGCGCGGCGCTGACCGGCCACGTGGTCGTCGCCCTCAACCCCACGCGCTCGGTCGACGAGCTGATCCGCGACGCCCGCGCCACCGACGTGGACCTGCTCCTGGCGGACGGCGCGTACGCCGGGCTCGCGGCGGCGGTGGCCGAGGGGCTGGGCGTGGAGGCGCTGCCGCTCGCCCTGGAGAAGACGGCCGCCGCGGAGCCCGACCCCGCGGACCTGGTGATGCTGATCTTCACCTCGGGCACCTCCGGCCGCCCCCGCGCCGTGCGGATCACGCAGCGCAAGCTCGCCGTCCCCGGGGTGAGCCTGGCGGCCCTGCTCACACCCGCCGACGTCGTCTACTGCTCGATGCCGCTGTTCCACTCCGGCGCCCTCATGGCCGCCTACGCCCCGGCCGTGGCCTCCGGGGCGGCGCTGGTGCTGCGGCGCCGCTTCTCGGCCTCCGGCCTGCTGCCCGACCTCAGACGGTACGGCTGCACGTACCTCCACTACGTCGGCAAGGCCCTGTCGTACGTCCTGGCCACCCCCGAACACCCCGGCGACGCCGGCAACCCGCTCAAGATCGCCTTCGGCAACGAGGGGAGCGCGGTCGCGACCAGGAGGTTCGGGGAGCGGTTCGGCTGCCACGTGATCGACGCCTTCGGCTCCACGGAGACCGCCATCTCGCTCACCCCCGACCCCTCCGGGCCGCCGGGCTGCCTGGGCCGCATGCCGGAGGGCGTGCGGATCCTCGACCCCTTCACCGGCCTGCCCTGCCCGCCCGGCGTGATCGAGGACGGCCGGCTGCTGAACGCCGAGGAGGCGGTCGGCGAACTGGTCAACACGGCCGGGCTCGGGCTGTTCGACGGCTACTACAACGACCCCGAGGCGGACGCCGAGCGGATCAGGGAGGGCGCGTTCTGGTCCGGCGACCTGGCCTACGCCGACGCCGACGGGTACGTCTTCTTCGCCGGGCGCGGCACCGAGCGCCTGCGCGTGGACGGCGAGAACCTGGCCGTCGCCCCCATCGAGGCCGCGCTGCGGGAGTTCGGCGGGGTGGTGGAGGCGGCGGTGTACCCGGTGCCCGACCCGGCGGCCGGTGACCAGGTCATGGCGGCGCTCGTGCTGGAGGGGGACTTCGACCCCGTCGCGTTCACGGCGTTCCTGGCGTCCCGCCGTGATCTGGGCGCCAAAGCCTTACCCCGCTATATCCGCCTTTCCAAGGAACTGCCCCAGACGGCTTCGCACAAGGTCATCAAACGGCGGCTGGCCCGCGAGGCGTGGCGCGGCGCCGACCCGGTCTGGTGGCGCACCCCGGACGGGCTCCGGCCGCTGACCGGCGAGGACGTCAAGGGGATCGAGGAGGAGTTCGTACGGCACGGCAGGCACCACCTCTTGGAGACGTGAGATGGATTTCAACCTGGACGAAACCCAGCAGGATCTGAAGAAGCTGGCGGCCGAGGTCCTGGCCCGGGAGGGGGACGACGAGCGGTTCCGGCAGGCCGGCCTCATGAGCGTGTGCGTGCCCGAGGAGGCGGGCGGGGCCGGGCTCGGGCCGGTGGAGATGGCCGTGGTGCTGCGGGAGGTGGGGGCGCGGGCCGCGCCGGTGCCGGCCCTGGCGACGCTGGTGAGCACGCTGACCCTGGCCCGCTATGGCACACCTGACCAGCAGCGCCTCGAATGCGCGCTCGCGCTCCGCGAGCCCGGCCGCGGCCTGGCCGAACCTCCCCTGACCGCCGCCCGGCCCGACGGGGACGGATGGACCCTGACGGGCCGCAAGGTCTCCGTGCTCAACCCCGGGGCCGCGGTGCTGGTCACCGCCGCCGAGGGCCTGTTCCTGGCCGGGAATGTGGACTCGGCCCCCGAGTTCACCTCGACCGGCGAGCCCGCCGCGACCATCGTCCTCGACGGGACCCCGGCCGAGCGGGTGGCGGGGCCCGAAGGGGTCGCCGAGGCGCGGCGGCTGTTCACGGCCGGGGTCGCGGCCCAGGCGAGCGGCGTGCTGGCGGGCGCGCTGGAGCTGACCACCTCCTACATCAAGACCAGGCGGCAGTTCGGGCGGGCGCTGGCCGAGTTCCAGGCGGTGACCATGCAGATCGCCGACGTCTACATCGCCGGTCGGGCACTGGACGTGGCCATGTGGTCGGGGGCCTGGCGGCTGGCCGAGGGGCTGCCGGCCGAGGAGGACCTGGCGCTGGCGGCGTACCACGTGGGTGAGGCCGTCAAGGCGCTCTACACGTGCCAGCACCTGCACGGCGGGCTCGGGCTCGACGTGACGTACCCGCTGCATCGCTACTTCGCGCAGGCCAAGCACCTGTCCCACCTGCTCGGTGGCGCCGACGCCCAGCTCGACCTGATCGGAGCGCTCGTCTGATGCTGATCGACCTCACCCCCGACCAGCGCGGGCTCCGCGACGAGCTGCGCGAGTACTTCCAGGGCTGCCTCACCGACGAGGACCGCAGGAAGATCGCCGAGGACCCGTTCGGCGGGGCGTACATGGAGCACTGCCGCCGTCTCGGCCGCGACGGCAAGCTGGGGCTCGGCTGGCCCAAGGAGTACGGCGGGGGCGGCTACGGCCCCCTGGAGCAGCAGATCTTCGCCAACGAGATCGCCCGGGCCGGCGTCCCGTACCCGATCATCACGGTGCAGACCGTCGGGCCCACGCTCATGCAGTACGGCAGCCCCGCGCAGAAGGACCTCTTCCTGCCGCGCATCCTGGCCGGCGAGTGCCACTTCGCGATCGGTTACAGCGAGCCCGAGGCGGGCACCGACCTGGCCTCCCTGCGGACCACGGCGGTGCTGGACGGCGACCATTACGTGGTGAACGGCCAGAAGATCTTCACCAGCGGCGCCCACTACGCCCAGTACATCTGGCTGGCCGCGCGGACCAACCCGACGGCCAAGAAGCACAAGGGCATCACCATGATGATCGCCTCCACGGAGGACCCCGGCTTCTCCTGGACCCCGATCGTCACCATGGACGGCCGCCACCACACGAACTCCACCTACTACTCCGACGTCCGCGTCCCCGTGGACATGGTGGTCGGCGAGGTGGACCGAGGCTGGGACCTGATCGTCAACCAGCTCAACCACGAACGCGTCACGCTCGGCCCGGCCGGCAACCTCGGCGGGACCTACGACCGCTTCCTCGCCTGGGCCCGCCGCACCGGCCAGGCGGACAACCCGGACGTACGGCGTGCGCTGGCCAAGGTGTGGGCGGCCTTCCGCACCAACGAACTGCTGAACTGGCAGGTCGCGGCCAACATGGACCTCGGCTGGCTGGGCGCCCCCGACGCGTCGGCCACCAAGATCTACGGCTCGGAGCGCATGCAGGAGGCCGGCCGGATCGTCGGCGACACCCTGGCCAGATACGGCGACCCGGCGGACCCCCAGACCGCCGAGCTGCTCGAACGCGTGGACCACGGGGCCAAGGGCGCGGTGGTGCTGACGTTCGGCGGCGGGGTGAACGAGGTGCAGCGGGAGCTGATCGCCATGCTCGGCCTGAGCCTGCCGAGGCCGCCGCGATGACCGACGGCGCGACGAGGGACACCGCGATGACCGACGAGGAGCTGCACGAGCTGGCGGGCAAGCAGACGGCCCTGGGCGAGCTCCGCGGCGCCCCGGCCGCCGACCCCGTGAACGTCCCCATGATCAGGCACTGGTTGGACGCCATGGGCGACACCAACCCGGCCTACCTGGAGCAAGGCGTGGCCCCGCCCGCGATGGCGCAGGTGTGGACCATGCAGGGCCCGCGCGCCCGGGCCAAGGACCGCTCGCCGGTGGACGACATCCTGGTCGCGCTCGACGACAACGGCTACACCGGCGTGGTGGCGACCAACTGCGAGCAGACCTACCACCGGTACGCGCGCCTCGGCGAAAGCCTCACCCCCGCCACCCGCTTCAGCGGCCTGACCGGCCCGAAGCGCACGGCGCTCGGCGTGGGCTTCTTCGCCACCTGGAACGTCACCTGGTACGACGAGGACGACGAGCCGGTGGCCGAGATGCTCTTCCGGGTGCTCAAGTTCCGTCCGCCGGACAAACGCGAGGCGCTCCCGCCGTACCCGCTGCGGCCCGCGATCAACCAGGACACGGCCTTCTTCTGGGAGGGCGTCGAGCAGGGTGAGCTGCGTATCCAGTCCTGCGCCGACTGCGGCGAGCTGCGGCACCCGCCGGGCCCGCTGTGCCCCCGCTGCCGCTCGGCCAACCGCGCGCACACGGTCGCGAGCGGCGAGGGGACCCTGTTCAGTTACGTCGTGCACCACCACCCGCCGGTGCCGGGCCGCGAGACCCCGTTCGTGGTGGGCGTGGTGGAGCTGCCGGAAGGTGTGCGGATCGTGGGCAACATCGTGGACTGTCCGCCTGAGGAGGTGGGTATCGGTATGGCATTGCGCGTGACCTATCGCCCCATGGACGACCAGCTCGTCCTGCCGATGTGGACGCCCCGGGAGCCGTGATGCGGGAAGACGAGGTCCACATAGGTTCCGTGCTGCCGGAGCTGTCCATCGACCTGACGCCCACCGTGGTCGTCTCCACGGCCCTGGCCACCATGGACTTCACGCCGGTGCACCATGACACGCAGCTCGCCCGCGCCCAGGGCTCGAAGGACATCTTCCTCAACATCCTGACCACGATGGGCCTGGTCGAGCGCTACGTGACCGACTGGGCGGGCCCCCAGGCCGTCATCAAGCGCATCAACGTCAAGCTGGGCGTCCCGGCGTACGCGGGCGACCGCCTGAGCTTCAACGGGACCGTCGTGTCGCACGAGGACGGCCGGTTCGCGGTCGAGGTACGCGGCAAGGTGAGCCTGGGCGACCACGCCACCGGCACCGTGCTCCTGACACTTCCCCCGGCTCACTGAGAAGGAGAGCAAGGCGTTGTCGCACTCCCGCACGGCCATCGCCGGCATCGGCGCCACCGAGTTCAGCAAGAAGTCAGGACGCTCCGAGCTGCGGCTGGCCGCCGAGGCCGTGCTGGCGGCCCTGGACGACGCCGGGCTGTCGCCCGGTGACGTCGACGGCATGGTCACCTACAGCCAGGACTCCAACCAGGAGATCGCCGTGGCCAGGGAGGTGGGCGTCGGAGACCTGACGTTCTTCTCCAGGGTCGAGTACGGCGGCGGCGCGGCCTGCGGCACCGTCGCCCACGCGGCCATGGCCGTGGCCACGGGCATGGCGGAGACGGTGGTCTGCTACCGCGCCTTCAACGAGCGGTCGGGCCGCCGCTTCGGCCAGCCGAACGCCCGGCTCACCGGCGAGCCCACCTCGCAGGGGCTGGAGATGAGCTGGCACGTGCCGTACGGGCTGATGACGCCCGCGGCCTGGGTCGCCATGTTCGCCCGGCGCTACATGCACGTCTACGGCGCCACCTCCGAAGACTTCGGCCGGGTCGCGGTCGCCATGCGCAGGCACGCGGCCACCAACCCGGCCGCCTGGTTCCACGGGCGGCCCATCACGCTGGAGGAGCACCAGGCCTCCCGCTGGATCGTGGAGCCGCTGCACCTGCTCGACTGCTGCCAGGAGAGCGACGGCGCGGTGGCCCTGGTCGTGACCTCCGCCGAACGGGCTCGCGACCTGCGCAGATCGCCCGCGTACATCGCGGCGGCGGCTCAGGGCTCGGCCTCCGGCCAGATGATGATGACCAGCTACTACCGCGACGACATGAGCGGCCTTCCGGAGATGTCCGTCGTGGGCCGCCGCCTCTACGAGCGGTCAGGGCTGACCCCCGCCGACATCCGGACCGCCATCCTGTACGACCACTTCACCCCGTTCGTCCTGGCCCAGCTCGAGGAGCTCGGCTTCTGCGGCCGGGGCGAGGCGCCCGGCTTCCTCAAGGACGGCGGCATCGAGCTGGACGGCCGTCTCCCCGTCAACCCGCACGGAGGCCAGCTCGGAGAGGCCTACATCCATGGCATGAACGGCATCGCCGAAGCCGTCCGCCAGATCAGGGGCACGGCCGCCAACCAGCTCGGTGACGTCACGAACGTCCTGGTCACCGCCGGCACCGGCGTGCCGACGAGCGGGCTGATCCTGTCGGCGGGCTGATCAGCCGGTCCAGGCGCCGGCCACCTGGTGGGTGGCGGCGTTCAGGCGGTTCCACAGGTTGATGACGCCGATGCCCACGAGCAGCGCGGCCAGCTCGGTCTCGTTGAAGTGGTCGGCCGCCTGGCTCCACACCTCGTCGGAGACCGCCTCGGGCCGGTCGCTCAGCCGGGTGAGGGCCTCGGTGAGGGCGAGCGCCGCGCGCTCCTCGTCGGTGAAGTACGGCGCGTCGCGCCAGCCCGCCACCGACCAGAGCCGCTCGTCGCTCTCGCCGCTCTTCTTCAGGTCGCGGGCGTGCATGTCCATGCACACGCTGCAGCCGTTGATCTGGCTCGCCCGCAGGTAGACGAGGTCGAGCAGAGGCTTGGGCAGCCCGGCGCCGTCGATGTTCCCGCCGAGCGCGTGCAGGGACTGCATGGCTCCGGGCAGTACGACGGCGGGCTGTCCCATCCGTGCTTCCATCATTCGCTCCACTGGGGTGCCGGGGCCGGCGTCACACCGGCCCGCTTTCATTGGTCACAGCAATGACGCGCGCCGACGAAGGAATGTGACAGATGGACGACAAGGAATCGCTGACCGGCCTCTTCGAGGCCAACCGCGGCCACCTGAGGGCCGTCGCCTACCGGATGCTGGGCTCGGTGAGCGAGGCCGACGACGCGGTGCAGGAGGCGTGGATCAGGCTCGACCGCACCGACACGGGCGACGTGCGGAACCTGGGCGCCTGGCTCACCACGGTCGTGGCCCGGGTCTGCCTGAACATGCTGCGCTCGCGCGAGACCCGCCGCGAGGAGCCGTTGGAGATCCGCATGCCCGACCCGGTCGTGAGCCTGGGCGACGGCGCCGACCCGGAGAGCGAGGCGCTCATGGCCGACTCGGTGGGGCTGGCGCTGCTGGTGGTGCTGCAGGCGCTGGAGCCGACGGAGCGGCTGGCGTTCGTGCTGCACGACATGTTCGCCGTCCCGTTCGACGAGATCGCCCCCATCATCGACCGCACGCCGGCGGCCACCCGGCAGATCGCCAGCAGGGCCCGCCGCCGGGTGCGCGAGGCGGCCGTGGAGCCGGACCCGGACATCTCGCGGCAGCGGGAGGTGGTGGAGGCGTTCATGGCGGCCTCGCGGGACGGTGACTTCGACGCGCTCGTGTCGCTGCTGCATCCCGACGTGGTGCTGCGGACCGACTCCGGTCCTGTGGTCGCCAAGGCGTGGAGCGAGCTGCGCGGGGCGCTCACGGTGGCCAAGGAGGCGTTCCTGTTCCGGGGCATGGCCGCGGACGGCTATCCGGTGCTGGTCAACGGCACCGCGGGCATGCTCGTCGTACGGCACGGCCGGGCGGCGGCGATCGGGGCCGTGACGGTCGCCGGGGGCAGGATCGTGGCCCTCGACATCCTCGCCGACCCGGTCCGGCTGGCGGACTTCGACGTGACGCCCTTCACCGGCCGGTCATAGGGACCGACCGGATGGGTCACGGGTGGACGAAGATGGGCATGGAGAAGAAGACGATCATCGCGATCGCCACGCAGATCAGGAACCCGACGAGCTCCCAGGCCCAGTCGTAGTGGCGGTTCCTGCGGCGGCGGATCTTCTGGGGGCGGGCCGTGACCTCCGGGCGCCGCTTGGGCACGGGCCGCGCCCGAATGGGGCGCGGCGCCAGGACCGAGGACTCCCGGGCGGCCCTGCTCACCGGCTCCTCCCGCGAGGGCGCCTCCGCCGGTGAGGTCTCCCGCAGGTCCTCGGGCAGCAGGTAGACGGGCTCGACGGACTTGGCGGCCTTCGCCGGCCTGCCGGGTTTGGCGGGCTTGGCCGGCTTGGCCGCCTTGGACCGCGGCCGGAACAGCGGCGCCGCGGACTCGCGGGTCTGCCGCGCCGACGGCTGGGCCGACGGCTGGGCTGACGGCTGGGCGCGGAACCCCGACGACTGCTGCCGGGGCTCCGACCGGAACGGGGACCGCGACCGCTGCGGCTCCGGCTGGAAGATGGGCGACCGCTTCGGCTCGGGCTGGACGGCGGGTGACCGCCGCGGCTCGGGCCGGAAGGACGGCGATCGCTGGTAGTCCGGCTGGACGGCGGGCGACCGCTGCGGCTCGGGTTGGAAGGCGGAGGGCGATCGCCGGGGCTCCGGCTGGAACGCCGCGGACGGTGACCGTCGCGGCTCCGGCTGGAAGGCGGACTGCGATCGCTGGGGGTCGGCGCGGAACACCCACTGCGCCTGCCGGGGGTCCGGCTGGAAGGCGGACGGCGGCTGCTCCAGGGGAGGCTCCGACGACTGCTGCTGGCGGCGCTCGGAGCGGGACGGCCGGGGGAGCGGGCGGGCCGGGCCTCGGTGGACCAGGACGTCGCCCGTCATGTACGGGTCCGGCGCGTCCTTGGGCAGGATCACATCACCTGTCGCGAACGGCTCGGCCCCGTTGGGGTCCGGCTCCGCCAGGAAGAACGGGCGCTCCTGGGGCGGAAGCCCGGAATCTCGCTGCTCTTCGAACGGCGTAGGCGCGCTCAATGGGTCCTTTCGAAGGAGGGCACGCCGCGGTGAATCCGAGCCCAGAAGGTCTCTCAGCGGCGTCGGGGAGTCGAGCACGTCCCCCAGGGGATAGGCCGAATCCGGAGCGTCGCGATATTTCGGCATCGGAGCCGTGGTCGCCTCGTGTTCGGCGACCCGCGACGTGGACGGCGGGGTCATGAGCTCGGCGGGGAAGATGACCGTGCTGGTCGCCGGATCGGCGTCGGCCAGCGGTTGCGGCCATACAGGAGGGCTGGGCCAGCGGGGTTTGACGAACATCGGCGCGGGCGGCCGCGTACGGGAGCCCGCGAAGTGGATGCGCAGCGCGCCCGGCGGCTGCGGCCAGGGCAGGCGGCCGAGCACGTCACGCAGTGGGGCGATGCCCAGGGCGCCGTAGATGTCGGCCACCGGCTTGGGCACCCGGACACCGGTCGAGGCGAGCGCCTGGCCCAGCGACTGCCGGAACCGGTGTCCCGCCCCCACCGTCAGCTCTTCGGCGGTGTCGGGCGCGACGTCCAGCACCCAGGCCAGCTCGGCCCGGCCCAGCCCGCACACCGCGCACAGCATGAGCACTTCGCGCTGGTGCGGGCGTAGCTCGCGCAGGGAGCGCTCGACGAGGGCGGTGGCGGGGTCGATGAGCGGATCGACGGCGGGGGGAGAGTAGACGATGTCCCGCCGGTGGATCTCGCGGCGGGCGAAGGCGTAGAGCGCGGCGCGCGGCGGCGGGGCGTCGGGAACGCCGCTGAGCACGGACACCAGGACGTCGGACGCTGAGCCGAGGTCGCCGAGCTGGTCGGCGACGTACGCGAACAGCCCTGCGGCGTGGCGGTCGTAGAGCTCTGCGATCACTTCCGTGCGCTGGCGCTGATCGATGAGCGGCTGGGACACGGGGCCGGTTCCTCTTGCTCTGTGCGGACGCTGAGGGGGTGCGGGTGGGGGGTGCGCGTCAGGAGATTGTGGAGTATTACGTCAGATGTTCGTGGGGGTAATCATGCCAACTCACCTCGGTCCGGCGCACTACCAGATCCAGATTCATCTGAATCTCCCAGGTCAAGTGAAGCGTTTAAGACAATCCCAGGAGGACAGGGCAGGACGAATCCCCGTAGTGTGTGCTCCACCGAGATCATGCGGCGGTCGTGGCACGGGGGCTGCGGCCCTGCCAGAAAAGCCCGAAGCGAGAGTTCGCGCGTGATCACATTCGACGCTGTCACCAAACGTTACCCAGACGGAACGGTCGCGGTGGACCACCTCAGCCTTGAGGCTCCCACCGGCGAGATCACCGTGTTCGTCGGGCCGTCCGGATGCGGGAAGACGACCTCCCTCCGGATGATCAATCGCATGATCGACGCCACGGAGGGCCAGATCCTGCTCGACGGTAAGCCGGTGCAGGGCATCGACCCGCCGACGCTACGGCGCGGCATCGGCTACGTCATCCAGCAGGCCGGGCTCTTCCCGCACCGGAAGATCATCGACAACATCGCCACCGTCCCCTACCTGCTCGGCTGGGACAAGAAGAAGGCCCGCGACCGGGCCATGGAACTGCTCGAAAGGGTGGGGCTCGACCCGGCCTTCGCCGGGCGCTACCCCTTCCAGCTCTCCGGCGGGCAGCAGCAGCGTGTGGGCGTGGCCAGGGCGCTGGCCGCCGACCCGCCGGTGCTGCTCATGGACGAGCCGTTCAGCGCGGTCGACCCGATCGTCCGCACGAGCCTGCAGGACGAACTGCTCAGACTGCAGAACGACCTGAACAAGACCATCGTGTTCGTCACCCACGACATCGACGAGGCCATCAAGCTGGGCGACCGGGTGGCGGTCCTGCGGGTGGGCGGTGAGCTGGCGCAGCTCGCCGACCCCAGAACGCTGCTGGCCGACCCGGCCGACGACTTCGTCAGGGAGTTCCTCGGGCACGACCGGGGGATCCGGCGCCTGCAGTTCGTCTCCACGGAGGGGCTGCGGCTGCGTACGGACCTGGCCGTTCAGGAGGGCTCCGACGGCGCCGGCTCGGCCGAGCCGTGGCTGCTCGTCGTGGACGACGGCGACCGGCCGGTCGGCTGGCTGGCCCCGGCGCGGCCGGGGAAGCTGGAGGCGTACGGCACGTTCCTGCTCGGTCACGACTCGATGCGCTCCGCCCTCGACGCGGCGCTGCTGTCGCCGTCCGGCTGCGCGGTGGCCGTGGACGGCGAGGGCAAGGTCGTCGGTGTGGCGACCAGGGAGGCGCTGGACGAGGCGCTGGCGGAGGCCGCAGATGGGTGATGGTCCTCCTTCTCTATGGGAGTGGATCGGGCGTAACTGGGACACCGGCCGGGTCGACAGCATCAGGAACCTGCTCACCGACCACCTGACGATGTCCATCGTGCCGATCGTGGTCTCGCTCCTGATCGCGCTGCCCCTCGGCCTGGCCTGCGTCCGCTTCCGCTGGCTCTACCAGCCCACCTCGGGCCTGATGAACGTCGTGTACGCGCTGCCGTCGCTGCCGGTCTTCATGCTGCTGATCTCGGTGACCGGGCTGTCGCAGACCACCGTGATCATCCCGCTGACCTTCTACGGCATGGCCGTGCTGATCCCGGCCGTGGTCGACGGGCTCGGATCGGTGCCCGACCACGTCCGGCAGTCGGCCGTGGCCATGGGGTTCACGCCGCTGCGCCGGCTGCTGCAGGTCGAGCTGCCGATCGCCGTGCCGGTGGTGCTGGCCGGGCTGCGCGTGGTCGCGGTCTCCAGCATCAGCCTGGTCAGCGTGGGCGCGCTGATCGGGCAGGGCGGGCTCGGCGGGCTGTTCACGCGGGCGTACCAGAATCCGTTCATGCCGCCGGTGATCGTCGGCATCGTGCTGATCGTGGCGCTGGCGCTGATCGCCGACGGGCTGCTGGTCCTGGCGCAGCGCCTGCTCACCCCCTGGGTGCGGGCGCGGAGGGGAACGGCTTCATGATCGCGTACTACCGCAGGGAGGGTGTGTCGTGGGCTGGCTGACCTCGTTCCTGGCGTGGATCGGCGAGTTCTTCGGCAACGGCGAGAACTGGTCGGGTCCCGGCGGCATCCCCGCGCGCCTGCTGGAACACCTGGAGTTCTCGGCGCTGGCGCTGCTGCTGGCCGTGCTGATCGCCGTGCCGCTGGGGCTGCTGATCGGGCACACCGGCCGCGGCGAGGTGGTCGTCGTGGTCTCCGCGAACCTGGCCAGGGCGCTGCCCACGCTGGGGCTGCTGGTGATGTTCGTGCTGCTGCTGGGCGCGGCGTCGATCTGGCCGGTGATCATTCCGCTGGTGCTGCTGTCGGTGCCGCCGATCCTGGTGAACACGTTCGAGGGCATCAAGGGGGTCGATCCGGAGTTGCGCGACGCCGCGTACGGGATGGGCCTGCGCGGCGGGCAGGTGCTCGGGCGGGTGCTGGTGCCGGTCGCGCTGCCGCTCATCCTGCTCGGGTGCCGGTTGTCGGCGATCCAGGTCGTGGCCACGACCACGGTGGCCGCGTACACCGGGCTGGGCGGGCTCGGCCGGTACGTGATCGACGGTTTCGCCACGAAGGATTACGCGAGCGTCGTCGGGGGTTCTGTACTGATTGTGCTGTTCGCGCTGGTGGTGCAGATCCTGTTCACCCTCGTCCAGAGGGTGACGGTCTCTCCGGGGGTGAGCCAGCGACTCAAAGTCCGCTAATCTCCTGTATTACCTCCCGCTTGAGAAGGGAAAAGCAAGATGAGACGCAAGTACGGCATCGCGGGGGCCTTCCTCACGGCGATGCTCGCGCTGGCCGCCTGCGGTGGCGGCGGCGGCACCACGGGGGGCAACCCGCTCGAATCGACGAGCGCGGCTCCCACCGGTTCGGCCTCGGGCGGGGGCAAGGCCGTCATCGGCTCCTTCGACTTCGACGAGAGCGTGCTGCTCGCCTCGATCTACGCCCAGGCCCTGGAGGCCAAGGGTGTGCAGGTCGAGGAGAAGCCGCGCATCGGCAGCCGCGAGGCGGTCTATGACCAGGTCAAGAGTGGCGGCCTGACGATCGTGCCGGAGTACAACGGCAACCTGCTCGCCTTCATCGACCTCAAGGCCACCGCCGCGACCACCGACGAGGTCAACACGGCGCTGAAGGAGAAGCTGCCCGCGGAGCTGGAGGTGCTCGACTCCTCGCCCGCCGAGGACAAGGACAGCCTGTCGATCTCCAAGGACACGCAGACCAAGCAGTCGCTGACCACGATCGAAGACCTGGCCAAGGTCTCCAAGACCATGGTCGTCGGCGGCCCGCCCGAGTTCAAGAAGCGGTGGGAGACGCGGTTCAAGGAGGTCTACGGGCTCGAGTTCAAGGAGTGGAAGCCCACCGGACCGACCACCGCGGACGCGCTGAAGGACGGCACGATCCAGGTCGGCAACGTGTTCACCACCGACCCCAAGATGACGGCCAACAACCTCGTGCCGCTCGAGGACCCCAAGAACATCTTCCCCGCCCAGAACGTGGTCCCGCTGCTGCACAAGGCGTCGGCGAACGACACGATCAAGACGACGCTGAACGGTGTCTCGGCGAAGCTGACCACCGAGTCCCTACTGGAGATGATGCAGAAGATCTCCGTCAACAAGGACGAGCCCGCGACCGTGGCCAAGGAATGGCTGACCACCAACGGCCTGGGCTGACGCTTCCCGCGAGGGCTCCGCTGGGGCCCTCGCGGTGAGCGAGTTCACGGAGGCCATGGCCCAGCTCGCGGCCGGGGTCGCGGTGGTCACCGTACGCGACGGCCGCGACGACGTCGGCACCACGGTGTCGGCGCTGATGTCCGTCTCCCTGGAGCCCCCGCTCGTGCTGGTCAGCCTGGCCAGCCGCGGCTATCTCAACGAGGTCCTGCTCCGGCAGGACCGCTGGGCCGCCTCCCTGCTCTCCGCCGGCCAGGCCGCCGTCGCCAGCCGGTTCGCGACCCCGGGCCGGCCGAGCGCCCGCCTGCTGGTCGCGGGGACGCCGCACCACCGGGGCGAGCAGAGCGGCGCGCTGGTGGTGGAGGGCGGCGTGGCCGCGATCGAGGCCGAGACCACCAGGGTGGTCCCGGCGGGCGACCACACGCTTTTCGTCGCGACGGTCCTCGCCGTCGCCTACGTCGACTCCGCCCTCCAGCCCCTGGTACGCCTCAGGGCCCGCTACCGCCCGATGGGCACCTGACCACTGACCGGCGTGAGCCGCCTGATCAGCGGATCGTGTACCACTCCGGCAGGATGAGCGGCCCGGCGGCCGGCAGGCCCAGCTCGGCCGACAGGCGGGCGAGCGGTCCCCAGGCGTCCAGCCGGATCCTGGCCAGGGCGGCGGACTTGTCCTCGCTCGACTCCGGGCCGCGCAGGCGCTCCAGCGGGTTGAGCCGCGGGTAGGTGCGCACGGGAGCGTCGTCCGCGAGCCCGGCCCGCTTCCTGGCCAGCGCCAGCGCGTCCTCCAGACCGCCCAGCTCGTCGACCAGGCCGTTGGCGTGGGCGTCGGCGCCGGTCCAGACGCGGCCGCGGGCCAGCTCGTGGGCGCGTTCGCGGGTCAGGTCGCGGCTCTTGGCGACCTTGCCCACGAAGTCGTCGTAGATGCGGTCGAGCCAGGCGTTGATGCGCTCCCATTGCTCGGGGGAGAAGCCGCGGGACGTGGAGAACATCCCGGCGTTGACCCCCTCGGCCACCAATTCCGAATTTATCCCCATTTTGGTGAGCAATTCGGAGAAGACGGGCTTGCCGCCGTACACGCCGATGGAGCCGGTCAGCGTGCCGGGCTGGGCCACGATCACGTCGGCGGCCATCGAGATGAAGTAACCGCCGGAGGCGGCCAGGTCGCCCATCGAGACGATCACCGGCTTGACCTTGCGGGTCAGCGTCACCTCACGCCAGACGGTGTCGGAGGCCACGTACGAGCCGCCGGGGCTGTCCACCCGGAAGACGACGGCCTTGACGTGCTCGTCGCGCCTGGCCGCCCTGAGCGCGGCGCTGATCGTGTCGGAGCCCATCGCGCCGCCCCCGCCGAGCGGGCTCCGGCCGCTGCGACCGGCCTTGATCATGCCGGTGCCGTGGACGAGCGCGACGCCGTCGGTCATGGGGTGGGGGAGCTTGCGCACGCTCGCGGCGCGGGCGTACCTGGAGATGAACTGCAGGTGGGCGTCGGCGCCCGCGGCCCGCTTGATCTCGTCGTACACCTCGTCCCGGTAGGCCAGCCCGTCGACCAGCCCGGACTCCTGCGCCTCGGCGGCCGTGAACGGACCCCGGTCGATCAGCTCGCGCACCTTGTCCGGATCGAGCCGGCGGCCGTCGGCGATGCCGGCGACCATCGTCTCGGTGACCGACTCCACGATGCGGGCCATCGACTCGCGGTGCGGCTCGGTCATGTGGTCCTGGGTGAAGGTGTTGACGGCGGTCTTGTACTCGTGCCGCTGCCCGGCCTCGAACTCCACGCCCAGCTTCGTCAGCGCCCCCTTGAGGAAGCGCTGCTCCAGGGCCACCCCGGTCAGCCCGACGTCGCCGCTCGGCTGCAGGTAGAGGCGCTCGAAGGCGGTGGCCAGGTAGTAGGGCACCGTCCCGCCGCCGAACTCCCCGAACGTCTCGGCGAACGCCACGGTCAGCTTGCCCGAGGCCCGGAAGTGGACCACCGCCTGCCGCAGCTCCTGCACCATGGCCAGCCCGAGCGGCTGCCCCCCGAGCTTCACGACGAGCGCCTTGACCCGCGGGTCCTGCCTGGCGCGCTTGAGCCCGGACAGGACGTCGGACAGGCGCGTCTTGCGCATGGACAGCACCGCGGCGAGCGGGTCCGTCGGGGGGCCTTCGGTGAGGCCCTCGGTGAGATCGAGCTCGAGCACCAGCGGGGCGGTGCGCCGCTGGCGAAGCTTGTCGACGGTTTCGAAGATCGCCTTGCCTGCGTCCATAAAAGCCACCCTAAGCGACACAAATCGAAATGGGCTCAGAGATCTACGGTGGCCGATCCGCACGACCGGACGCAGATCTGGGTGGACGTGGCGGTGCCGGCGCGGGAGGAGCACGGCCGCCGGGTTCCAGGCGGACGTCCCCGGGGACGTCCGGCTGGCCGGGGTCGAGGGGCTCTACGGCGGGTGCGGCGGTCAGATCGTGACGACGACCTTGCCGGGCGCGTGGCCCTCCTCCTGATACCTCACCGCGGCGGGGATCTGATCGAAGGAGAACACCCGGTCGATGACCGGGGTCACCTTGCCGGCCTCGATGAGCTCGGTCAGGGCCGTCAGGTTGCGCTTGTTCTGCCTGCAGTGGATCACGTCGGCCAGCAGCACCCTCTGTGACACGAACGGCGCCTTGGCGAACGTCGAGAACACCCGGCCCGCGGGCTGGAACCAGCGGCCGGCCGAGCCGCCGACCATGACGTGGGCGCCCTTGCGCTTCAGCGCCCGGCGGCAGTCGGAGAACGGGCGGTCGCCGGCCACGTAGAGCAGGACGTCGTAGCGGTGGCCGTCGCGGGTGAAGTCCTCCTTGGTGTAGTCGATGACCTCGTCCGCGCCGAGCGAGCGGACCAGGTCCAGGTTGCGGGTGCTGCAGACGCCGGTCACGTGGGCGCCGTACGCCTTGGCGAGCTGGACGGCGAACGTGCCCACCCCGCCCGAGGCGCCGTTGACCAGCACGTCGTGGCCGGGGCCGACGCGGGCCTGGTCGCGCAGGCCGATCAGCGCCGTGTTGGCGGCCAGCGGGACCGACGCGGCCTCCTCGAACGTCAGGTTGGCGGGCTTGAGCACCAGCTCGCTCTCCGGTACGCAGGCGTATTCGGCGAAGCCGCCACCCTTGGGCATGGCGTACACCTCGTCGCCCGGCGCGAACTCCGTCACGCCCGCGCCGATCGCCTCGACCTCGCCGGCCAGGTCGGCGCCCAGCACGGTGATCTTGGGTTTACGCAGGCCGGGGCCGCCGCCCATGAAGCGGGCGACGTACGGCTCGCCGCGCATGAGGTGCCAGTCCCAGGGCTGGACGGAGGTGGCCCGTACCCGGACCAGCACCTCGCCGGGGCCGGGCCGGGGCTTGTCGAGCTCGGTCAGCTCGAGGGCGTCGGGTGAGCCGAACGAGCGTAGGACGAACGCCTTCATCGCTTCTCCTCGTGGAGCGCCGGGGGTGTGGGCTTCAGTGTGAGCGGGCGTCGCGCGGCTGCTCAACGGCCGAAAGTACGACCTCTTGACCGGCCGATCGGCCCTCTCGGGCAGGCCGCCGGGGCGATGTGCCGCCGCCGTGCCGGGCGTCACGATCGGGGCATGACCGAGGTGAAGAGCAGGGCGGGATGGCTCGTGCCCGCCGGATTGATCGCGCTCAGTGCCGTGCCCCTGCTGGCCGGCGGCCTCCGGCTGGGCGAGCTGGCCGGTGGCGCGGACGTCACGCCGGCGAACGCGCGGTTCTTCGCGGCGCCCCTGCCGGTGGTCGCGCACATCGTGGCCGTCTCGCTGTACACCGTGCTGGGCGCCTTCCAGTTCGCGCCCCGCTTCCGCCGCCGCAGGCCGGGCTGGCATCGGGGCGCCGGACGGCTGCTGGTCGTGTGCGGGCTGGCCACGGCGCTGTCCGGGATCTGGATGACGCTGTTCTACGCGCTGCCCGCCGGTGACGAAGGGCTGCTGTCGGTGTTCCGGCTCGGGTTCGGGTCGGCCATGGCGGTCTGCGTCGGGCTCGGGGTCGCCGCGATCCGCCGCCAGGACGTGCGCCGCCATCGGGCGTGGATGACGCGGGCGTACGCGATCGGGCTCGGCGCGGGGTCGCAGTTCGTCGTCCTGCTCGGCTGGTCCCTGTTCGCGGGCACGCCGGGGGAGCAGACCAGGGCGCTGCTCCTGGGGGCCGCGTGGGCGGTCAACGTGGTGGTGGCTGAATGGATCATCCGCCGGCGGGGATCAGGTTTTTAGGCGCTTGGTCTCGTAGGCCCACATGGCGATCTCGACGCGGTTGCGGACGCCGAGCTTGGTCATCAGGCTCGCGACGTGGCTTTTGACGGTGCTGAGCGAGATGTGCAGCTCGGCGGCGATCTCGCTGTTCGTCCGGCCACGCGCCACGGTCGCGAGGATCTGCTCCTCCCGGTAGGTGAGGGCCTCGATGGGCTGCGCCGGGGGCGCCGACGGGCCCGCGCCGGCGAAGGCCGAGAGCAGGCGGGCGGTGATGCTCGGGGCGATCAGCGCGTCGCCGTTGGCCGCCGCGCGTACCGCCTGGGACAGCAGGTCGGGGCCCGCGTCCTTGAGCAGGAAGCCACGGGCGCCGGCCCGGAGGGCGGCATAGACGTATTCGTCGAGGTCGAACGTGGTGATGACGACGACGGCCATCGGCTGGTCGACGTCCGGCCCGGCGAGCAGGCGGGTGGCCTCGATGCCGTCGCAGCGGGGCATGCGGATGTCGAATAGGCACACGTCGGGGCGCAGGCGGCGGGCGAGCTCGACGGCCCGCCGGCCGTCGGCGGCCTCGGCGACGACCTCGATGCCCGGCTGCGCGTCGAGGATCATCCGGAGGCCGGTCCTGGCGATCTCCTGGTCGTCGGCGACGATCACCCGGATGTTCGGGTCGGTCATGTGGGGGCTCCTGTACGGGGCAGTTCGGCGGTCACGGTCCAGCCTCGGCCGGGGTTGGGGCCGGCCTCGCAGGTGCCGCCCAGCAGGCCGGCGCGTTCGATCATGCCCATGAGGCCGTACCCGGGGGCCGGGGCCGGGCGGCCGGAGCTGCTGTCGCCGTCGTCGCTCACCCGCAGGCGCACCGTGGTGTCGTCGGCCGCCACGCTGACCTCGATGCGGGTGGCGTGCCGCGCGTGCCGCCTGGCGTTGGTGACCGACTCCTGGGCGATGCGGTAGATCGCGGAGCCCACCGTCGGGGGCAGGTCGTCGAGGTCGCCGGCCAGCTCGACGTTGACGGACGGGCCGACGCGGGCGTGGCCGGCCAGGTGTTCCAGGTCGGCGATGTGCGGGTTGGGGGCCAGCTCGGGCGGCTCGTCGCGGCGCAGGACGCGGACCATGGCCCGCATCTCGGCGAGCGTGCGGGAGGCCTCGGCCTCGATCACGCGCAGCGCCTCGACCGCGGCCTCGACCGCGCCGTCGGGGCGCGCCGCCGCCGTGGCGATGCCCGCCTGGGCGCGGATGGCCATCGCCGAGACGTGGTGGGCGACGGTGTCGTGCAGGTCGCGGGCGAGTTGCTCGCGTTCGAGCAGTTTGACCTGGTCGAGCTCGCGCATCCGGGCCCTGGCCCGGTAGCGGAAGGTGCCGCCCAGGGCGATCGCCGCGAACACCACGGTGAAGGCGCCGACGATGTCGGCGGCGACGAGACGGTGGGCGGCCACCGCGGCGAGCACCGCGGCGGTGATCAGCGCCATCCCGCTGAGCGCCTCCCGGCCGGACCCCCAGCGGGACAGCGAGTAGAGCAGGAGCAGCAGGTACGCCATCGCGGACATCTCCGCGGGGTCGGCGCCCGTCAGGAGCTGGATCAGGCTCGTGAGGACGACGGGGATCGCCAGCATGAGCAGCGGCCTGGTACGGCGCCATAACAGCGTGGGCAGCATCACGAGAGCGAAGACCATCGAGAGCGGCCGCCACTCGAGGTCCTGGCGCAGGAGCCCCTCGAGCACGATGGCCGGCGCGAGCACCCCTACGAGCACCCAGTCCCGCCACACCCGGCGTGGGGGGTTCGGGGGACCGGGCTCGTCCCACACAGAGCGGAGAAGGCCGTGCACACGCTCATCGTACGAGGACAGGCAGGGCAAAAGGAGCGGGCCCGCCCGGCGCGTGAAGCGCTGGACGGGCCCGGACCCGGAAGGGGTCAGATCCTGCGGAACGCCGCACGGACGTCGATGCGCGGCGTCGTGATGTTGACGCCCCCGCTCGCGTACGTGATCGGCTTGCCCGTGGCCTTCAGCGCGGCCAGCACCGTGTCCACCGTGGCGGCGGGACGACGCTGGTGCAGCAGGGCGAAGGCGCCCGCGACGTGCGGGGCGGCCATCGAGGTGCCGTTCAGCGCCGCGTACGTGTCGCCCGTGATCGCGGCGGTGATCGCCACGCCCGGCGCGTACACGTCGATCAGCGTGCCACGGTTGGAGAAGGACGCCACCGCGTCAGCCTTGTCCGTGGCGCCCACGGCCACCGTGGTCGACACGCAGGCCGGCCACGACACACCGGCGGCGAAGCCGTTGTTGCCCGAGGCCACCACGGTCGCGGTGCCCTTGGCGAGGAGGCTGTCGACGCCGGCCTTGAAGTCGGCCCCGTCGGTCGTGTCACAGCTCGCGGTGTACGCGCCGCCGCCCAGGCTCAGGTTCACCGAGGCGATGTTGAGCGAGTCGGCCAGCGAGTCCGCGTAGGCCATGCCGGCCAGGATCGAGGAGTCGTAGGCCAGGATGCACACCGGACGGCCGGCGCAGTACGGCGAGTTGTCGAAGCGGCTGAACACCTGCACCGGCACGATCTTGGCCTTCGGCGCGACGCCGTTGGCCGCGAAGTCGGCCGTGGCCTGGCCGGCCGTGATGCCCGCCACGTGCGTGCCGTGGTAGCACAGGCCGTACTGCGGCTGCGGCGCGCCCGTCGTGCAGGCCGCCGTGGAGGCGCTGGCGGCGCCGACGCCGATCTCGCTCTGGGTGCCGTTCGGGCACAGCGGCGTGGAGTTGTCCACCGGGTCGGCGGCCGAGAAGCAGGCCTCGGACACGATGCGGTCACCGAAGGCCGGGTGGTCGTTGTCGATGCCCGTGTCGAGGATCGCCACCGACGTGCCCTCGCCGGTGTAGCCCAGCCCCTGCACGGAGTCCGCCCCGATGAGCTTCACACTGTCGACCAGCGTCGGCTCGTTGAGCTTGTCCCTGCGGATCGAGACGACGTCCGATTCCTCGGCGATCTTCTCGAGCTCCGCGCGGGTGCCGCGGTAGACGAAGAAGTCCAGCTTGTCCGCCAGCTCGGCGGGCGCCTGCGCGTATACGTTCCTGCCCTGCTTGATCTCCTCCGCGCTCGTCTGCACGGACTTGACCTGGGCGGCCTCCTTCACACTGACGATCGCGCGGTGCTCGCCGGTCGCCGTGATCGCGGGGTCGATCTTGGAGTCGGGTTCGGCGAGAGCGGGTGTGGCGACCAGCGTGACCGAGGTGGCGGCTAACGCGATGGCGCCGGTCAGCAGAGACGACAGTCTCAACCTGTTCCTCCGGGGTTCCAGGGGTTGATGTCAGCAGAAGTGTAGTTATCGGACAACAGATGTCAGAGGGGGCAGGAGGGACCGTTATAGCTTCTTGTTGTGGTAGGCGTCGTTGTCGTTTCACCATGCGAAAAGGCCAGGCCACAGAGGGCCTGGCCGTTTCGCGAGTTCCGTCAGGCGCGGGGATCCGCGGCGGCGCGCGTGGCGGTGGTGGCACGTTCCATGTCGATACGCGCCGTGATCACCGGCGTGCCGCCGGCGTCGAACTGGATGGGCGCGCCGGTGTCCCGCAGCCGCTGCAGGCTCTGCGCCACCGTGAAGTCCGGGTAGGCCTGCCGCATCAGCGCGAACGCCCCCGCCACGTGCGGCGCGGACATCGAGGTGCCGCTCTTCTCGTCGTACGCGTCGTCGGGCACCGAGGAGTTGATGCTCACCCCCGGCGCGAACAGGTCGAGCAGCGGCCCGCGGTTGGTGAACTGGGCCAGGGAGTCACGGTCGTCCGTGGCACCCACCGTGACGGCCGTGGAGATGCAGGCGGGGGCGGAGACGCCGTTCGAGAAGCCGTTGTTGCCGGCCGCGACCACCGGCGCGACCCCGAGCCCGGCCAGCGCGTCGAACTCGGGCTTGACCGCCGCCGCGCTGGCGTTGCCGTCGCACGCCTCGGTGAACGGGCCGCCCCCGCCGAGGCTCATGTTCACCGCCGCCACGTTGTGGGTCCTGACCGCGCGCGTCACGTACTCGAGCGCCAGCTTCTGGTCGGAGGTGTAGCTGAGGAAGCACGGCGCCCTGGTGCCGCCGAGCGCGCACGTGAGCGGGTTGTCGATGCGGCTGAAGACCTGGATCGGGAGGAGGCGGGCCTCGGGGGCGACGCCGTTGGCCGGCGCGCCCGTGGCCATCCGGCCGGCCGCGATGCCGGCCACGTGCGAGCCGTGGGAGCAGGCGTTGGCGCCGTTGACGATGCACTGCGTGGTCTCGGCGTCGGCCGCGCCGGCGCCCGTCTGGGTGGGCTGGTTGTTCGGGCAGAGCGAGACGCTGCCGTCGCTGGCGTCGGAGGAGGAGAAGCACGCCTCGTCCACGATCCGGCCGGTGAAGAACGGGTGGTCGCGGTCGATCCCCGTGTCGAGCACGGCGATCGTGGCGCCCGTGCCGGTCCAGCCGGCCTGGTTGGCCTGGGTCGAGCGGATGAGGGCGGTGCTGGCGTCGAGAAAGGGCATGCTCAGCTCGTCCTTGTAGACGGACTGGACACGCACGTCCTTCTTGATCTTCTCCAGCGTCGGGCGGTCGACCTCGGCGACGAAGAAGTGGGGCGACTGCGCGGATTCCAGCACCCGGGCGCTGTCGGAGGCCTGTTCGAGGTCGGCCGCCACGGCCTGGGCGTCCTGGCCCGGTTTGAGCTGGATGATGGACCGCACCCGGTTCTTCGCCTGGATCTCCGAGACGAGCGCCGGGCTGATGATCGGATCGGCGGTGTCGGTGGTATCGGCTTGTAGCGCCGGAGCCGCGCAGAGCACGGCCGATGTCACGGCCAGCGACATGGCGCAGGCCAGCAGGGACCGTAGCCTCACTTGTTCCTCCCGAGGCATGGAGCCGTGAAGCGGTCGCTCCCGGCTTGCGTACAGCCGCATACATCCCCAGCCGTGACAACTGTGATGTCAGTGACGTATGTGGCCCAGGGAAACGTTGGAGTCTTTTTTGCATTTAGGCGGCACAAAGGAAAAGGCCGGTCATTGACTGACCGGCCTTTTCGGATATTTCGTTATTTGACGGTTTTGAGGATGTTCTTCGTGGCCTTCTTCAGCGCCGACGTGGATGGCTTGCTGCTCATCCGCACCTTCTCGGCGGCGGTGAGCGCCGTGGTGCCGTTCGTGCCGTGCGCCCAGTTGAGCCAGGCCGTCAGCAGCGCGCCGTCGAGCTTGGCCTTACCGGTCTTGGTGCCCTTCAGCACCCGGTACGCCTTGCCCAGCGACGACGCCTTCGTCAGCTCGGGGAACACCTTGCTCGACTTGCTGACCAGCTTCAGGTAACAGGTGAGCGTGGCGTCCGGGATCGTGCCGCTGCCGCGGTGGATCTCCACGGCCCACTTCTTGGCCGACAGCTTCTTGGCCGCCGTGCCGCGCGTGCAGACCGCGGCCGCGGTCGACGGGGAGGGCGACGGGGTCGGCGTCACGGTCACCGTGACCGTCACCGTGAGCGTGGGCAGCGGCACCGGGCTGGTCGACGGCTCGGGCTCGGCCTCCGTCGGGTCGGGCTCGGGGGTGGGGCCGCTGCTGTCGGTGGGGTCGGGCACCGGGTCCGAGCCCCCCGGGTCGGGGTTCGGGGTCTGCGTGATGGGCGGCTGCGGCTCGGCCCCGGCCAGGGCCGCCGCAAGGTCCAGGCGCGGCGTGGTGACCTGGGCGCCGCCCGCCTCGTACACGTACGGGCGGCCCTTGGCCTTCAGCGTGTTGATCAGGTCGGCCATCGGGGTGTCCGGCGCGGCCGCCTTCATCAGGGCCAGCGCGCCGGCCACGTGCGGCGTCGCCATCGAGGTGCCGCTGTAGACGGCCGTGGCGTTGTCCGGCACCGACGACTCGACGTCCACGCCCGGCGCGAACACGTCCACCAGCACCCCGCGGTTGGAGAAGTCGGCGAGCGCGTCGGCGTTGTCGTTCGCGCCGACGGCCACCGCCGTGGAGATGCAGGCCGGGTACGACACCCCGTCGAAGAACTCGTTCCCCGCGGCCACCACGGTCGCCGTGCCCTTGGCCAGCAGGGCGTCGATCTTCGGCTTGAGGACCGCCGCGTCGGGGAGGGTGTCGCAGTCGTCCTCGAACAGCAGGCCGCCCAGGCTCAGGTTCACCGCCGCGACCGGCTGCGCCAGCCCCGCCACGTAGTCCATGGCCTGCCGCAGCGACGACTCGTACGCCAGCAGGCACGTCGGCTCGCCGCAGGTGTCCTCGTCGTTGACCCGGCTGAACACCTGCACCGCCACGATGTTCGCGCCCGGCGCCACTCCTCCGGTGCCGGCCGCGATGCCCGCGACGTGGCTGCCGTGGTCGCACAGGTTCACGCCGCCGGCCTGGCACTTGGCCGTGGCGGCGCTCGCCGCGTTGTCGCCGATCTGCTGCGGCTGGCCGTTGTCGCAGAGCGACTCGACACCGGTCTCCACGGCCGAGAAGCACGCCTGGGCCACGATCCGGCCGGCGAACCACGGGTGGTCGGAGTCGATGCCGGTGTCCAGCACGGCCACGGCCTGGCCGGTCCCGGTGTGGCCGGCCGCGTGCGCCTTGTCGGCGCCGATCAGGGCGAGGTTGGCGCTGACGTCCAGGGGCGCGTAGGTCCTGTCACGGTGGATGGAGGAGACCCGCGGGTCCTCGGCGAGCTTGGCCAGCTCCTCCGCGGTGCCCTCCACGACCATGAACGACTGGCTCTGCGGCTGCAGCACCACGTCCACGCTCTCGGCCGCCGCCCGGCCCGCCACGGGGGCGCTCTGCGCCGGGTCGGTCAGCTCGACGATGGCCCTCTCGGTGCCACCGTCGACGCCTAAGCCCTCCTCCACCTTCTCCTCGGGCGCCCCCGTCGCCGGAGGAGTCTCCGGCGAGGTCTGGGAGACGCTGGGAGAGGGGCTGGGGGTGGGGTCGTCCGCGTAGGCCGGGGCCGACAGCGGCAGCAGGGCCAGCGCGATCGAACTCACGATCAGGGGGCGAAATCGCACGCGTCCTCCGAGGGGGATGATCTCGGAGTTTAGGGTGATTTGCCCGACACGCACAGGCCCCTTGGGCGTTTCTCACCGAACTTTCAGCGGGCACACCTCAATCGTTCAGCGAATTCCCCTCATGGGTGAGCCACACCGCACCGAGCGGCGGCACCCGGAGCGTGGTCGAATGCGGCAGCCCGTGCCACGGCTCGCCGCCGGCCTCCACGGTGCCCATGTTGCCGACGCCGCTGCCCCAGTAGTCGTAGGCGTCGGTGTTGACGGCCTCGGTCCAGCGGCCCCCGTACGGCAGGCCCAGCCGGTAGTTCTCGTGCGGCCCGCCGCTGAAGTTGACCACGCAGGCCACCGCGGACCCGTCGTCGGCGTAGCGGACGAACGAGAACGTGTTACCGGAGGCGTCGTCGGCGTCGATCCACCGGAAGCCCTCGGGCTTGGCGTCCTGCTCCCACAGGGCGGGGGTCTCGCGGTAGATGCGGTTGAGGTCGCGTACGAGCCGCTGCACGCCCTGGTGGCCGTCGAACTCCAGCACCCACCAGTCCAGCCCGCGCTCCTCCGACCACTCCGAGCCCTGGCCGAACTCGCCGCCCATGAACAGCAACTGCTTGCCCGGATGCGCCCACATGAACGCCAGCAACGCCCTGAGCTGCGCGAACCGCTGCCATTCGTCGCCCGGCATCTTGCCGAGCAGCGAGCCCTTGCCGTGCACGACCTCGTCGTGGGACAGGGGCAGCACGTAGTGCTCCGAATAGGCGTAGAGCAGCGAGAACGTCATCTGATGGTGGTGGTACTGCCGGAAGACCGGCTCGTGGCGCAGGTATTCGAGCGTGTCGTGCATCCACCCCATGTTCCACTTGAACCCGAACCCGAGCCCGCCCAGGTGCACCGGGCGCGAGACCCCCGGCCAGGCGGTCGACTCCTCGGCCACGGTCGAGATGCCGGGCGCCTCCCGGTAGCAGACGGAGTTCATCTCCTTGAGGAACTCGACCGCGTCGAGGTTCTCCCTGCCGCCGTAGACGTTGGGCGTCCACTCGCCCTCGCGCCGCGAGTAGTCGAGGTAGAGCATCGAGGCCACCGCGTCCACGCGCAGCCCGTCGATGTGGAACTCCTTCAGCCAGTAGAGCGCGTTGGCGACCAGGAAGTTGCGCACCTCCCTGCGGCCGAAGTCGAAGACGTAGGTGCCCCAGTCGGGGTGCTCGCCCCTGGCCGGGTCGGCGTGCTCGTAGAGGGGCGTGCCGTCGAAGCGCGCCAGCGCCCAGTCGTCCATCGGGAAGTGGGCCGGCACCCAGTCCAGCATCACGCCGATGCCGCGCTGGTGCATGCGGTCCACGAAGTGGCGGAACTCGTCGGGCGTGCCGAACCTGGCCGTCGGCGCGTAGTAGGAGGTCACCTGGTAGCCCCACGAGCCGCCGAACGGGTGCTCGGCCACCGGGAGCAGCTCGACGTGCGTGAAGCCCATGTCGGCGACGTACTCGGAGAGCTGTTCGGCCAGCTCCAGGTAGGACAGGCCGGGCCGCCACGACCCGAGGTGCACCTCGTAGGTGCTCATCGGCCCGCTCTGCGGCTGCCGCTCCGGCCGGGCGGCCATCCAGGCGTCGTCCTCCCACGTGTAGTCGGACTTATCCACCACGGAGGCCGTCATCGGCGGCACCTCGGTGCGCCTGGCCATCGGGTCGGCCTTGTCACGCCACACGCCGTCGGCGCCGAGGATCTGGTACTTGTACCGCTCGCCCGTCTCCAGCCCCGGCACGAACAGCTCCCACACGCCGGAACGGCCCAGCGACCGCATCGGGTAGGCGGTGCCGTCCCAGTGGTTGAAGTCGCCGACGACCCGGATGCCGCGCGCGTTGGGGGCCCAGACGGCGAAGGCCGTGCCCTCGACGTCCTGATGTTCCATCACGCGGGCGCCGAGCGCCTCCCACAGCCGCTCGTGCCGTCCTTCGCCGATGAGGTGCAGGTCCACCTCGCCGAGCGTGGGCCAGTGCCGGTAGGGGTCGCGCACGTCGTACGGGGCCGCTCCGGCGTATTTGACGCTCAGCGTGTAGTCGGGCACCTTGTCCAGGCCGGGGACGGTCACCTCGAAAACCCCGTGGGCCTGGTGTTTCATGTCGTGGGCCGTACCGTCATCCAGCACCACCCGGACCCGCTCGGCGAGCGGGCGCAGCGCGCGGAAGGTCACCCCGCCCGAGACGGGGTGCGCTCCGAGCACGGAGTGCGGATCATGGTGTGCCCCGCCCGCGAGGCGGTCGAGCTCTGTCCTCATCGGCATGCTCCCAACCCTGCCCTATGGTGACCGTCCATCCCAGGCACTGCCCGCTTTCACCGAGACAATCACAGAAAGTGCAAAATCCCAGGTTCATCCTGAGACAACGCCGGGCCGGATGGCCGAACCTTTCGCGGTTCTTGGCCCGCTCCGGTGGTTGTGTGGTCAGACTTCCGAAAATGGCCCCACCGCGGACAGGAGATCGTCCAGGGGGAGGGCCGCGCCGCGGGACACGGCCGCCGCCAGCGCGTCGGGTCCCAGCGCGGTCGACAGCGCGGTCGTGATCCGGTCCACGTCGCCGCGCTCGGCCGGCGGCAGGGGCGCGCCCGCCGACCGCCTGAGCGCGGCGGCTTGGCCCAGCAGCAGCCCCGCCGCCTCGTGCCGCCCGTCCAGGGCCAGCGCGCCCGCCAGCCCTTCCAGCGCCAGCGCGGTCGCCCGCGGGTCGCCGACCTTGCGGGCCGCCGCCAGCCCTTCGAGCTGGAGTTCCGTCGCCTGCGCGGCGTCGCCGCGCTGCTCGGCCACGAAGCCCAGCTCGGCCAGGATCAGCGCGGCGCCCGGCTCGCCCGCCACGTCCCTGACCCAGTCGAGCCAGGTCCGCAGCCGGCGCTCGGCCTCCTCCAGCCGGCCCTGCCGCCGCGCCCCGAGGGCCAGGCCCAGCTCGGCGAACTCCTCGGCGGGACGGTTCGACTGCGCGATCGCGAGCCGCCTGGCCCGCTCGTGGTAGTCCTCGGCCCGCGCGTGGTCGCCGGTCAGCATGGCGATCCGGCCCAGGCGGGACAGCGCGTCGGACACCGAGCTCCACAGCCCGAGCTCCTCGGCCATCGCCAGCCCCTCGCCGCGCAGGGCGGCGGCCCGCTCGTAGTCGCCGGTGATCTCGGCCAGCGTGCCGAGGTTCTCCGTGGCCCGCATCTCGCCCCACCGGTCGCCGAGCTCCCTGAACAGGGTCAGCCCCCGCTCGCCGTCCCGCCGCAGCGCCGCCAGGTCGCCGCGCATGGCCGCGTACCTGGCCAGGACGTTCAGCGCGGCGGCCGTGCCCCATCGGTCGCCCAGGTCGCGGAACGTGGCCAGCGCCGTCTCGATCAGCGCCCGGCTGACCGAGAGGTCGTCGTAGCCGAACAGGGTGAACCCGACGAACCACCGCGCCCTGGCCCTGTCGAGGGGGTCGTCGATGGCGTCGTACAGGGTGGGGTCGGGCACCTGCGGCCGCCCGGCCAGCATCCGCAGGCCGGCCAGCCACGCCGTGGCCCGCGCGGCGTCCGAGCCCGGCGCGCCCTCGCCGAAGTCCCGGTCCGGCGCGCCCTCGTCGGACCCCTGAGGGCGCTTCGGGACGGACAGTGCCGCCTCCAGCGCGCGCTGACCCTCGCCGAGCCGGCCGCGCAGCACCCAGTACCAGGCCATCGCGTTCACCACCCGCAGCGCCTCGCCCGCCGCCCCCGCGCGCACCGCCGTCTCCAGCGCCGCCCGCAGGTTGGCGGTCTCGGCGTCGAGCAGGGCGAGCGCGCCGCCCTGCGCGGCCCCGCGCAGCGCCGGCTCGGCCCGCTCGGCCAGGTCCGCGTAGTAACGCACGTGCCGGAGCCGTACGCCGTCCAACTCGCCCGCCTCCACCAGCCGCTCCTGACAGTAGGCCGCCACCGACTCCAGCAGCCGATACCGCGGCCCGGACTCCGGGCTCGCGCCGTGGGCGCGGACGACCAGGGAGCGGTCCACCAGGCGGGCCAGCGTGTCGAGCACGTCCACGCCCGCCTCCGCGCAGACCTCCTCGGCCGCCTCCAGCGTGCAGCCGTCGGCGTGTACGGCCAGCCGCCGCAGCACCACCCGCTCGCCCGCGCCGAGCAGCTCCCAGCTCCAGTCGATCATCGCCCGCAACGTCTGCTGCCTGGCCGGAGCCCCGCGCAGCCCGGAGGCCAGCAGCCGGAACCGGTCGTCGAGGCGGTCGGCGAGCTGGCGCGGGGTCAGCGCCCGCATCCGCGTGGCGGCCAGCTCCAGCGCCAGCGGCAGGCCGTCGAGCCGGGCACAGATCTCCGCCACGTCGGCGTCCGGCTCGACCCCCGCCCGCGCCGAGAAAAGCTCCACGGCCGCCTCCCGCCCGAGCGGCGGCACGCTCCACAGCCTCTCGCCCTCGATCCGCAGCGGCTCCTGGGCGGTGGCCAGCACGCGCAGCTCCGGGGCGGCCCGCAGCAACCGCCCCGACAGGTCGGCGACCTGCTCCACCACGTGCTCGCAGTTGTCCAGCACGAGCAGGGTGCGCCTGGCCGCCAGCGCGGCGGGCAGCCGCTCCATCATGCAGGAGGGCACGTCGTCACGCAGGCCCAGCACGCCCGCGATCGCCTCGGCCACCTCCACCACCGTCGCCCCGGCCCGCAGCGCGGCCAGCTCCACCAGCCACACTCCGCCGTCGAACCCCTCCAGGCCCGCCGCCGCGGCCAGGGCCAGCCGGGTCTTGCCCACCCCGCCCGGCCCGGTGAGCGTGACGAGCCGGTGGGCGCGCAGCAGCGCGCGTAGCTCGGTCACCGCCGCGTCCCGCCCCACCAGGCTCGTCAGCGGCGCGGGCAGGTTGGTACGAGGCCGCGCCGGCGCGTCCAGGACCGGATCCTGCTCCAGGATCGCCTGGTGCAGCGCCACCAGCTCGGGCCCGGGATCCAGCCCGAGCTCCTCGGCCAGCCGCCGCCGCAGGTCCCCGTAGCCGGCCAGCGCCTCGCTCTGCCGCCCGGACCGGTAGAGAGCGCGCACGTGGACGGCCCGCAGCCGCTCCCGCAGCGGATGCCCGGCCACCAGGTCGGTCAGCTCGGCCGCGAGCAGCCCGTGCTCGCCCAGTCCCAGCCGCGCCTCGGCCAGTTCCTCCATCGCCACCAGCCGCTGCTCCTCCAGCCGGGCCACCGCCGCCCGCGCGAACGGCTCGTCGGCGAACTCCGCGTAGGCGGCCCCCCGCCACAGCCCGAGCGCCTCCCGCAGCAGGGCCGCCCGCTCCCCGGGATCGTCGCCGCCCTGGGCCCGCCCGAGCAACTCCTCGAACCGGGACGCGTCCAGAGAGCCGGGCTCGACCCGCAGCACGTACCCGGGAGCCCGGTAGGCCACCAGCTCCCGCCCGCCCAGGACCTTGCGCAGTTGCGAGACCTTCACCCGCAGCGCCCCCAGCGCGTTCGCGGGCGGCCTGCCGCCCCAGAGGTCCTCGATCAGCCGGTCCGCGGACACCGGCCGCCCGGCGTGGATCAGCAGGTCGGCGAGCAGCGCCCGGACCTTGACCTCGAGCACCTGGACCGGCTCCCCATCCGGCCCCCACACAGCCAGCGGGCCCAGCACCCCGAACCGCATCCGTCCCCCATAACCGCATCCGAATCAGACCATAACCACCGACCAGCAGGGTGAACGCATCACCTCATTGAGTCTCATCAACAAGGAACACTGAAATGTCAGAAAATATCTCCGTTCTTGGCCTCGGACTCATGGGCGCCGCCCTCGCCGAGAGCCTCCTCGCCGCCGGGCACCACGTCACCGTCTGGAACCGCTCGCCCGCCAAGGCCGATCCCCTGGTCGCCCAGGGCGCCACCCGCGCCGCCACTCCGGCCCAGGCCGTCGAGGCGAGCCCGCTGGTGATCGTCTGCCTGCTCGACTACGCGTCCGTCAAGGAGGTGCTGGAGGGGGCGCCGCTGGCGGGCAAGGTCGTCGCGAACCTCACCACCGGCCGCCCCGCCGAGGCCCGCGACCTCGCGCCCTGGGTGGCCGGGCGCGGCGCCGAGTACCTGGCCGGCGGCATCATGGCCGTGCCCCAGATGATCGCCCGGCCGGGCGCCCTCATCCTCTACAGCGGCTCCGAGCAGGCCTTCGACCGGTACGCGCCGGCGCTCGCCGCCATGGCCGAGCCCCGTTTCACCGGCGACGACCCGGGGATGGCGCCGCTGCTGGACCTGGCCATGCTGACCGGCATGTACGGCCAGATCGCCGGCTTCCTGGAGGCCGCGGCCCTGGTCGGGTCGGCCAAGTACCCGCTCGGGGAGTTCACCTCGTCGCTGCTGGTCCCCTGGCTGACCGCGATGGCCGCGCAGCAGCCCGCCTGGGCCGAGAAGATCGAGTCCGGCGACCACAGCACCGTGGTCTCCAACCTGGAGATCAACAGGTCGGGCCTGGAGACCCTGGTCCGCACCTTCAGGGAGCAGGGCGTCAAGCCCGACCTGCTGCTGCCCATGAAGACCGTGGTCGACCAGCGCACTGCCCGTGGTCTCGGCCACGAAGGGCTGTCAAGCCTGATCGAAGAGCTCTAGACGCGCTCTAGACGGCGCGCGGGCGGAACGCCGACAGCGGGATCGTGATCCAGGTCGGCCGGTTGCGGGCCTCGTAGACGACCTCGTAGACGGCCTTCGACAGCTCGAACGCCCGCAGCAGCGCCGCGTCCGTCCGCGTGATGACGCCGCCGCCCTCGGCGTACCCGTCGAGGAAGGCGGCCCGGTTGCGGTCGGCCCACTCCGTGGCGCGCGGCTCCAGCTCCTGGGCCCTGGGGTTGCCGGCCAGCAGGTGCCTGGCCGCGTAGTCGAACGAGCGCAGCATGCCCGCCACGTCGCGCAGCGGTGACGACAGCGCCTTGCGTTCGGCCAGCGGCTGGCCCGGCTCGCCCTCGAAGTCGAGCACCACCCAGTCGGTCGTCGTGCGCATGACCTGGCCGAGGTGGTAGTCGCCGTGAACGCGCTGCACAGGCACCTCGTTGGTGAGCAGCTCCACCTGGTGGTAGGCGTCCTCGACGGCGCTCACGTACGCCCGCAGCTCGGACACCTCCGCCACGGCCCGGCCCAGCCGGCGTCTGAAGCCCTCGGCCATCCGCTTGAGCTCGTGGGTCTCGATGACGTCGGTGGGGAAGGCGGCGGCCAGCTCCTGGTGCACCCGCGCGGTGGCGGCGCCCAGCCGCAGCGACTCGGCCGCGAAGTCCCCGCCCGCCTCGGCGGCCGGCACCTCGGGCATCAGCGCGTACAGGTCGCGGACGCTGGCCAGTGCCAGGTCCCAGCCGTCGTTGGAGTTGGACAGGAACTCCTGCATGATCGCGAGCGTGGTGTCCGTGCCGTCGAGATCCGTCTCGATCCACCCGTACGGCTGCGCGATGTGCGGGGCGTTCCTGGCGGCCAGGGCGGTGACGATCTCCAGCTCGGGGTTGACCCCGGGGATGAGACGGCGGAAGAGCTTGCAGATGTAGGCGTCCCCGTACACGAGGGAGGTGTTGGACTGCTCGGCGCCGAGCACGAGGCTGCGCGGGGAGGTGTCGATCTCCGCGCCGGGCACGCGGCGCATGCGCAGGCCGCTGCGGGTCTCGTCCCGCGCCATGCCGTCGAGCAGCCAGCCCGTACGGTCGGGGTCGTGCGCGGCGTCGTAGAGGTGGCGGTCGTCCACGGTGCCGATGAGAGCGTGTTTGAGCCGGTCGGGCAGGTCTGTCCGCTCGCCCAGCAGGAGCTGGTACCGCTCGCGCGAGCCCTCCTGCCAGACGGCGACGATCAGGTGTCGTAGTCCGGACGTCAGTTCGACGTCCGCGTCGATCGACAGCTCGTCGATCGGGCGCCCCTTGCCGCCGAACCAACGCTGGCGGCCGATCCATGCGGCAAGGAGCTCATCAAGCACGTCCTACTCCTCCTGGGTGATGGCCGGCGGGAGTGTGAACCAGTAGAACCCATGCCCTGGAAGCGTCAAAAGATACGGAAGTTCGCCAATTGCCGGAAATGGTACGCCTCCCATGGTCTCCACGGGAGAGACCCCGACGAACCTCCGCAGGTCGAGCTCCACCGGTTGCGGAAAACGTGACAGGTTGTTCACGCAGAGCATCCGGTCGTCGCCCAGTTCCCTGACGAACGCGAGCACGCTGGGGTTGGAGGAGTTGAGCTCGGCGTAGCCTCCCAGGCCGAACACCGGGTGGCGCTTGCGGATCTCGATCATGCGCCTGGTCCAGTGCAGCAGCGAGCCGCCGTTCTTCTGCTGGGCCTCGACGTTGATGCCCTGGTAGCCGTAGATCGGGTCCATGATGACCGGCAGGTAGAGCCGGCCCGGGTCGCAGTCGGAGAACCCGGCGTTGCGGTCGGGGTCCCACTGCATGGGCGTGCGGACGCCGTCGCGGTCGCCGAGCCAGATGTTGTCGCCCATGCCGATCTCGTCGCCGTAGTAGAGCACGGGCGAGCCGGGCAGCGACAGGAGCAGGGCGGTGAACAGCTCGATCTGGTTCCGGTCGTTCTCCAGCAGGGGCGCCAGGCGGCGGCGGATGCCGACGTTGGCGCGCATGCGGGGATCCTTGGCGTACTCGGTGTACATGTAGTCGCGTTCCTCGTCCGTGACCATCTCGAGCGTCAGCTCGTCGTGGTTACGGAGGAAGATCCCCCACTGGCAGTTTTCCGGAATTTTCGGCGTTTGCGCCAAAATTTCGGAAATGGGGTAGCGCGATTCCCGGCGTACGGCCATGAAGATGCGGGGCATAAGCGGGAAATGGAATGCCATGTGGCATTCGTCCCCACCACCTACCGGATCGCCGAAATACTCCACCACGTCCGACGGCCACTGGTTCGCCTCGGCGAGCAGCACCCGGTCGGGGAAGAGCCGGTCGACCTCGGTCCTGATCCGCTTGAGGTATTCGTGCGTCCTCGGCAGGTTCTCGCAGTTGGTGCCCTCTTCCTCGAAGAGGTACGGCACCGCGTCCAGCCGGAACCCGTCGATGCCCAGGTCGAGCCAGAACCGCAGCACCTCGAGCATCGCCTTCTGCACGTCCGGGTTCTCGTAGTTGAGGTCCGGCTGGTGGTGGAAGAAGCGGTGCCAGTAGTACTGGCCGCGCACGGGGTCGTAGGTCCAGTTGGACGTCTCGGTGTCGATGAAGATGATCCGGGCGTCCTGGTATTTCTCATCGGAGTCGGACCACACGTAGAAGTCGCCGAAGGGGCCCTCCGGATCGTGCCGCGACGCCTGGAACCAGGGGTGAGCGTCGCTGGTGTGGTTCATGACGAGGTCGGCGATGACGCGCATGCCGCGTTTGTGTGCCTCGTCCACCAGTTTCACGAAGTCGCCGAGGTCTCCGAACTCGGGCAGGATCTTCATGAAGTCCGCGATGTCGTAGCCGCCGTCACGCAGGGGCGACTCGAACAGCGGCAGCAGCCAGAGGCAGTCCACCCCGAGCCACTGCAGGTAGTCGAGCTTGCTGATGAGGCCCTTGATGTCGCCGGTGCCGTCGCCGTTGGAGTCGGCGAAGCCCCTGATGAGGACCTCGTAGAAGACCGCGCGCTTGTACCAGTAAGGATCGCGCGGCTTTTCCTCGTCAAAGGTGTTGGGAATGGGTGTGGAGCTCATGAGCCGCCCCGCAGAGGGCTCATGAGGGAGGCGCTATCACACACGTTGAAGACTCCCCGCTGAATTCAGTTCTACCGTGGCGCGGCTCGTACGGTGAGAATATGGGCAGGCTGGATATGGGGGTCGAGGCGTACATAGTTGCTCTGTTTCCAGCGGTAGGACTCGCCTGACAATTCGTCGTCGACGACGAACTCGGCGTTCCAGTCGAGACCGATGGCGGGCAGGTCGAGATCTACGGTCGCCTCGTGGGTGTGGTGTGGATCCAGATTGATGACCGCCAGAACGACGTCGCCCAGCCCGTGCCTTCGTGTGGCCGTGTCATAGGCGCCCGGGAGCCGTTTCGAGAAGCAAACGATGTCCGGTTGGTCGACCCTGTGGAACCGTAGGTTACGCAATTCCTGTAGTGCCGGATGCGCTCTTCGGAACAAATTCAGATGGGTGATGAAGGGAGCGAGACTCCGTCCGTCGCGTTCGGCGGCTATCCAATCGCGCGGTCTGTACTGATATTTCTCGCTATCCAGGTATTCCTCGCTGCCCGGACGCACCGGTACGTTTTCCGCGAGCTCGTACCCGGAGTAGACGCCCCAGCTCGGCGAGGCGAGCGCGGCGAGCACCGCCCTGATCTTGAACGCGGGGACGCCGCCTTGCTGCAGGTAGTCGTGCAGGATGTCGGGCGTGTTCACGAACAGGTTGGGCCGCAGGTAGCACGAGGTCTCGTGGGAGAGCTCCGTGAGGTAGGTCTCCACGTCGTACTTGGAGTTCTTCCACGTGAAGTACGTGTAGGACTGGTGGAAGCCGACCTTGGCCAGCGTCCGCATCATGGCGGGCCGGGTGAACGCCTCCGACAGGAAGATCACGTCGGGGTCGGTCCGATGGATGTCGGCCAGCATGCGCTCCCAGAACGCGACCGGCTTGGTGTGCGGGTTGTCCACGCGGAAGATCCGCACCCCGTGGTCCATCCAGTGTCGCAGCACCCGCCTGACCTCGGCGTAGACCCCCTCGGGATCCCTGTCGAAGTTGACCGGGTAGATGTCCTGGTATTTCTTGGGCGGGTTCTCGGCGTACGCGATCGAGCCGTCGGCCCTGATCGTGAACCACTCGGGGTGCTCCTTGACCCACGGGTGGTCGGGCGAGCACTGGAGCGCGAAGTCGAGCGCGACCTCCATGCCCAGCTCCCTGGTGCGGCCGACGAACTCCTCGAAGTCTGCGAGTGTGCCCAGGTCGGGATGGACGGCGTCATGGCCGCCGTCCTCCGAGCCGATCGCCCACGGTGAGCCGGGCTCGTCCGGTTCGGGGCTCAGCGTGTTGTTGCGGCCCTTCCTGAACGTGGCGCCGATCGGGTGGATGGGCGGCAGGTAGACGACGTCGAAGCCCATCTTGGCGATGGCGGGGAGCCGTTTGGCGGCAGTCTGGAAATTTCCGGACTTGCTGATGCCGAGCTCGTTGACGATCGCGCCTTCGGACCTGGGGAAGAACTCGTACCAGGAGCCGTAGAGGGCCCTGCGCCGGTCCACCCGGATCTTGTACGACTTCGACCTGGTGACCAGCTCGCGGAACGGGTGGGCCTCCAGCAGCGCGGCGGTGTCGGGAAGCTGGGCGATCGACAGCCGGGCCCTCGGGTCCAGCTCCTCGTCACGCAATGTGGCCGAGACCGACAGCAGCGCCGCCCGATGCCCGCAGGCGCCGTCGCCGTTCTTCTTCGCGTTCCCGTTCTGCTTGGGCTGCCCGTTGGGGCAGTCGGCCGCGCGCACGGCCTTGGCCGCCCGCTCGAACAGCCGGGCGCCCTCCTCGCACATGAGATCGACGTCCATGCCTCGGGGGATCTTGATCTCGGCGTCGTGCAGCCACGTGCTGATCGGGTCGCTCCATGCCTCCACGCGGAACAGCCAGTCGCCCTCGGCGGGCAGACTCACGTCCACGCCCCAGCGATCGGTGCCGGGCGCGAGCTCGCGCATAGGTCTCAGGCGGCCACGCTGCCCGTCGGGCGAGGTCAGCACCACGCCCGCGGCCACGGCGTCGTGGCCCTCTCGGAAGACGGTCGCCGAGACCACGAAGGTCTCGCCGGCGACCGCTTTGGCGGGCCACGGCCCGCAGTCGACGACGGGGGAGATGTCCGTGATGGGAATTCGTCCGATCATCGCAATCAAGGGTTTGCGGCGGCACTCCCGGTGCCGCCGGAGGCTTTCCCTGGCAGGAACGATCCTTGCATGTAAATTGTGGACAGCAGCGGATAGACCTCCCGAGAGTGTCTTCGGGAGAGCCCAACAATGAGGAAAGTTGCCCCAATAGTCCCTCTTCATGCTTGTTCCCGGAAGGGGTTTGAACGGCCTTCATGGGGGTGAAGGACTCAGAGGTCCCTCCTAGCCCGTAGGGTGCAGAAACGTGAGAGCTATCCGCCGTTTTACCGTCCGCACCGTCCTGCCCGCGGAGCTGGCCGCCCTCGGCGAGCTTGTCCACAATCTCCGCTGGTCATGGCATCCGGAGACGATGGACCTCTTCGCGGAGGTCGACGCAGAGCTTTGGGAACAGGTCGGGCACGATCCCGTGGCCCTTCTCGGCGCCGTCACACCGGCCCGGCTGAGCGAGCTGGCCGCCGACCGCCGCTTCCTGCGCCGCCTCGCCGACGCCGCCGACGACCTGCGCGAATACATGACGTCGCCGCGCTGGTACCAGACTTTGCCCGACGGGGCGCGCGCCATCGCCTACTTCTCCCCCGAATACGGCATCGCGGCCGCGCTGCCCCAGTATTCGGGCGGTCTGGGCATCCTGGCCGGAGACCACCTCAAGGCCGCCAGCGACCTCGGCGTGCCGATCCTCGCGGTGGGGCTGCTCTACCGGCACGGTTACTTCACTCAGTCGCTGTCGCCAGAGGGCTGGCAGCTCGAGCACTACCCCTCGCTCGACGCGGGCGGGCTGCCGCTGACCCTGCTGAAGGACGCCGAGGGCACGCCGGTCAAGATCCGGCTGGCCCTGCCCGACGACCGTGAGCTGTACGCCCAGGTGTGGGTGGCGCAGGTCGGCCGAGTGCCGCTGCTGCTGCTCGACTCCGACGTGGCCGAGAACGACGCCGCCGCCAGAGACATCACCGACCGCCTCTACGGCGGCGGCACCGACCACCGGCTGCTGCAGGAGCTGCTGCTGGGGGTCGGCGGCGTACGCGCGATCAGGGCCTACTGCAAGATCACCGGCCACGCCGACCCCGAGGTCTTCCACACCAACGAGGGGCACGCCGGTTTCCTCGGCCTGGAGCGCATCCGAGAGCTGACCGAGGCGCGGCTGTCGTTCGACGAGGCCCTCGAGGCCGTGCGCGCGGGCACCGTGTTCACCACCCACACGCCCGTCCCCGCCGGGATCGACCGCTTCCCGGTGGACATGATCGAGCGCCAGTTCGGCGGCGCGCGCGCCTGGCCGACCGTGCCCGTGGAGCGCATCCTCGCGCTGGGCGCGGAGTCCGACCCCGGGCGGTTCAACATGGCCGTCATGGGCATGCGGCTGGCCCAGCGGGTCAACGGCGTGTCCCAGCTCCACGGCGAGGTCAGCCGGGACATGTTCAAGAATCTTTGGCCCGGATTCGACCTCGACGAGATCCCGATCGGGTCGATCACCAACGGCGTGCACGCGCCCACCTGGGTCGGCAGGGAGCTCATGGAGCTGGCGGGGCGCGAGCTGCCCTCGCTGATCGAGCGGGCCCGCGGCTGGGAGGGCATCCAGAAGATCTCCGACGCCGACCTCTGGCAGATCCGCGGCACGCTGCGCAAACGGCTGGTCGAGGGCGCCCGGGTGCGGCTGCGCAAGGCGTGGCGCGAGCGCGGGGCCTCCGACGCCGAGCTCGGCTGGATCGACGACACGCTCGACCCCGACGTGCTGACGATCGGGTTCGCCCGGCGGGTGCCGTCGTACAAGCGGCTCACGCTCATGCTGCGCGACCCGAAGCGGCTCACCGAGCTGCTGCTCGACCCCGACAAGCCCGTCCAGATCGTGATCGCCGGCAAGGCCCACCCCGCCGACGAGGGCGGCAAGAAGCTGATCCAGCAGATCGTCAAGTTCGCCGACCAGCAGAAGGTCCGGCACCGGATCGTGTTCCTGCCCGACTACGACATGTCGCTCGGGCAGCTCATGACCCAGGGCTGCGACGTCTGGCTGAACAACCCGCTGCGCCCGCTGGAGGCGTCCGGCACGTCGGGGATGAAGTCCGCGCTCAACGGCGGGCTCAACCTGTCGATCCGCGACGGCTGGTGGGACGAGTGGTACGACGGCACCAACGGCTGGGCCATCCCCACCGCCGACGGGGTGAGCGACGTCGACCGGCGCGACGAGCTCGAGGCCGCCGCCCTCTACGACCTGATCGAGCACGAGGTGTCCGACCGGTTCTACGACCGTCCCATCGATGGCCTGCCGCGGCGCTGGCTGGAGATGGTCAAGCACACGCTGGCCTCGCTCGGGCCGAAGGTGCTGGCCGGGCGCATGCTGCGCGACTACGTGGTCGGCCTCTACAGCCCGGCCGCCGCCTCGGCCCGCGCGCTGTCGGCCGACGGCCACGCGGGGGCCAAGGCGTTCGCCGCCTGGCGGGTGCGGGTGGCCCAGGCCTGGCCCGGGGTCCGCGTCGAGCACGTCGAGGCGACGGGGGTGGGCGACACCCCCGAGGTCGGGGCCGCCATCGAGCTGCACGCCACGATCGCGCTCGGCGACCTGGAGCCCGGCGACGTGCTGGCCGAGGCCGCGTACGGCAAGGTCGGGCCGCACGACGAGCTGGTGCACCCGCAGTACGCGAAGCTGACCCCGGGGTCGCTCGACGACGACGGGCGCGCCCACTACACGGGGGTGGTCCCGCTCGACCGCACCGGGGCGTTCGGCTACACCGTGCGGGTCGTCCCCAACCACGCGCTGGTCGCCACACCGGCGGAGCTCGGACTGATCGCCGTGCCGGAAGAACCGGCCGGCATGACGAACGGCACTTTGCGTTAGCTACCGGGCCCTGCTCGGACGAGGGAGACAGGCGGCATAATCAGGACCGTGGACGACAGCGGGAACGGCCTGCGGGCAGACACTCTGGTGGCCACGGTCCGAGGTGTGCTGCCGTCCCTGACGCCTGCCGCCCAGACCGTCGCCCGCCTCATTCTCGAGGACCCCGCGACGGTGGCCAGGAGCACCATCACCGAGCTCTCCGCCGCCTCCGGCACCAGCGAGGCCACGATCGTGCGCACGGCCCGGCTGCTCGGGTTCGCCGGATATCCGCAGCTCAGGCTGGCTTTAGCAGCGGCCGCCGCGCAGCCCGACCGGCTGGTGCCCGGCGACCTGGCCCCCGACGACCCACTGTCGGAGGTCATCCAGAAGGTGGCGCGGGCCGAGTCGGAGGCGATCAACGACACCGTCGCCCAGCTCACCTCCGAGCGGCTCGGCCTGGTGATCGACGCGATCGTCGGGGCCCGGCGGATCGACGCCTACGGGGTCGGCGCCTCCGGGCTCGTCGCCGAGGACGTCGCCCAGAAGCTGCTGCGCATCGGGCTGTCCAGCCACGCCTTCCAGGACGCGCACCTGGCGCTCACCAGCGCGGTGCTGCTGAAGGAGGGCGACGTGGCCATCGGCATCAGCACATCGGGGGAGACCCCCGACGTGATCGAGCCGCTGAGCCGCGCCAAGGAGGCGGGGGCCACCACGGTCGCCATCACCAACAACCCCCGCTCGTCCATCGCGGAGCTGGCCGAACACGTGCTGATCTCGGCCGGGCGCGAGACGGAGTTCCGCCCCGGCGCCCTGGCCAGCAGAATCAGCCAGCTCCTCGTCGTCGACTGCGTCTTCGTCGGCGTCGCCCAGCGCACGTTCGACTCCTCCCAGGAGGCGCTCGCGAGCACCAGGCGCGCCGTCAAAGAGTTCACACGTCGGACGTCACCAGCACGTCGTCAGCCTTGACGAACATGATCCGGTGGCCGAACTGGATCTGCAGATAGTCGGTCTGGCCGCGCACCACCTTGTGGTCCTCCAGGTTGAAGGTGACCGCGCGGTAGTACTCGGTGTCCGCCTCGCCGGCCAGCGTGTACTTCTCGCCTGCCGAGAACGTGTACTGCAGCGGGGTCACCGCCTGGTACGGGACGCCCGGCGGGTAGGCTTCCTGCTCCGGGTAGGCCCTGCCGAACACCGGGACGGTCGCCTTGCCCGGCTTCGGCGTCACCACGAGGCCCTTGGAGGGCACGGCCGTCGGCGCGCTCGCCGGGTTGTGGAACCAGGCCTTCTGCCCGAGGTACCAGATGGCCGTCCAGTCGCCCTGGCGGCCGGCCACGGCGAAGCGCTGGCCGGTGCTGGCGCGGGCGCTGTGGTCGTACACGCTGTAGAGGGACCCGCCCGTCGGGTGCTTGCCGATGTCCTTGACCAGCGGGGCGTCGGGGCGCGGCTCGGTGCGGAGCCAGACGGTGTGGGCGGGCAGCGGCGGGCAGGCGGCCTCCGGATTCTTGCGGTCGCAGCCATAGAAGTACGGCTTGTTCGTGGCGAAGTCCGGCCTGATCATGACCGAGCCCGCCCTGGCCCCGCCGGACGACTGCAGCGGCGCGCCCATGAGCTGGAAGTAGTGCGCCCAGTCCCAGAACGGGCCCGGGTCCTCGTGCATGCCGCGCACGGTCGTCGGCAGCGTGCCGGGGACGTTGTCGTGGCCCAGGATGTGGGCGCGGTCCAGCGGCACGCCGTGCCTGAGCGCCAGGTAGCGGACGAGGCGGGCCGAGGAGCGGTACATCGCCTCGGTGTACCAGGTGCCGCCCTCGGCCAGGAAGCCCTCATGCTCGAGACCGATGGACTTGGCGTTGATGTACCAGTTCCCGGCCTGCCAGCCGACGTCCTTGGTCTTGATGTGCTGGGCAATGTGGCCGTCGGAGGAGCGAATGGAGTAGTGCCAGCTCGCGGGGTAGTTGGGGTCCTGGTTGAGGCGGATGGAGGGCAGGAAATATCCCTCCATGTCGTGAATGATGATGTAGTCGACCTTCTGGCTGGACGGCCGGTTCGCCAGGTCGTAGTGGCCGTAGTCGTCAGGAGGCAGCTCCTGGTAGGCGGCCGGGATCCACTCGCACGAGATCGAGGCCGGGCACTCCACCCCGTCGGGGCGGGCCGGCGGGCGCAGGCCGAGCTTGTCGAGCCACGTCTCGACCGTGTCGAGGCCGGGCACCGGCGGCAGCGTGAGCCGCTGCCCGTCGTCGGTGGTCCGCTCGGCGCCCGTCTTGATCGTGGCGAAGACCTCGTCGGCGAAGAACCGGGCCGCGCCGGCCTCCTCGGCGCCCGAGTATTTGGCAACGGCTCCGTACCACTGGCCCGGGTCGTCGCTCAGGGGGGCGCCCAGGCTCTTCTGGTAGTCGGCCAGCAGCGCCGCGCCACCGCGGATGTTGGCGGTGTCGTCGGTACGCAGCCGCTCGTGGCTCTCCCCGGTCAGCGCGGCGGCCCGCTCCATGGTGCGGAGCGAGGCGGGGGGCGTGGCCGGGGACGGCTGGGCGGTGGGCGCGGGCAGGGGCCGGCCGTCGTCGCCCCGCGCGTCCTCCGCGTCCTCGCTGTGGTGGTTGGAGGAGGTGAAGGCGGCGGCGTCGGTCAGGTGCATCGGCCCGAACCCGGCGTCGCTGGAGGGCTGCCCGGCGTGGGCGTCCCAGCGCGACTCCAGGTAGGAGACGCCGAGCAGCACGCTCTCGGGCACCCGGAACTCTCTCGCGGCCGCGGCGAACGCCTGCTGCCGGTCGGCGGGTCGCTGAGCGTGGGCTGCGCTTATATTGCTTAAGGGCAACAGGGCGACGAAGGAGATCGCCAGTAGTCTGCGCATGAACCACTCCTCGGGGCTGGGGGGCGCGTAGTGCAGTTCAGCGTCTCAACATTTTCCTTCGCAGGCGAGATCTTTGCGAAGATATTTTTCACTCCTTGACGCCGTGCCAGGTGTGCCAGAGCGCGGCGTACGCGCCTCCGCCCGCGACCAGGTCCGCGTGCGTCCCCAGCTCCGTGAGCCGACCGTCCCGCATGACCGCCACCCGGTCCGCGTCGTGGGCCGTCTGGAGGCGGTGCGCGATCGCGACCACGGTACGGCCCTCCAGCACGGCCGCCAATGCGCGCTCGGTATGGCGGGCCGTGGCCGGGTCGAGAAGCGCGGTGGCCTCGTCGAGGATCAGCGTGTGGGGGTCGGCCAGCACCACGCGGGCCAGGGCGAGCTGCTGGGCCTGCGCGCCGTCCGGCCGGTGGGCCCCGTGGCCGAGGTCGGTGTCCAGGCCGCCGGGCAGGTCGCCGATCCAGTCTGCGCCCACGGCTTCCAGGGCCTTGAGCAGCTCGGCGTCGGTGGCGGCGGGGGCCGCGATGCGCAGGTTGTCGCCCACCGTGCCGAGGAACACGTGGTGCTCCTGGGTGACGAGGACGACGCGCTCCCGCAGCCGGTCGGGGTCGAGGCCGGCCACGGGCACCCCGCCGACGGTGACGGAGCCGCTTCTGGGAGCGTCCATGCCCGCCAGGAGCCGGCCCAGCGTCGTCTTGCCCGCGCCCGAGGGGCCGACGACGGCCAGGCGCTCGCCGGGCCGGATGGACAGGTCCACGCCGTGCAGCACGTCGGGGCCGCCGTCGTAGGCGTAACGCACACCGGCGACCTCCAGCCGGTCGTCCACCGGTGCGGGGGACACGGCGGCCGGCCCCGGCGGCGGCGCGAGGGCCAGGCCCTCCACGCGGGCGAAGGAGGCGGTGCTGCTCTGCAGGCGCTCGAGCTGCTCGAGGATGGTGTCCAGGGGCTGGGAGAGCTGGCGCAGGTAGAGCGCGGCGGCGACGACCGTGCCCAGCGTCATGGAGCCAGGGTCCCGCATCATGAGCGCGCCCCCGGCCAGCAGTACGGCGGCCACCGGGACGGAGTACGACACGTCCACGATCGGGAAGAGCACACTGCGCAGGAACAGGGTCCGCAGCCGGCTGCGCCGGCACTCCTCGATCGTGCGCCGGCAACTGCTGAGCCGGCGGTGCTCGAGCCGCAGCGCCGCCACCGTCCGCGCGCCGCCGGTCGTGGCCGCGAGCTCCTCGGCCAGGGCGGAGTTGGCCGCGCCCTCGGCCAGGTACGCCGTGACCGCCCGCCGCAGGTACCACCGGGAGGCGAACCAGATGCCGACGAGGCCGAGCAGCCCGCAGGCGCCGAGCAGCGGGTCGAGCACGAAGACCGCGCCCAGGATGAACAGCGCCTGCACGGCGGCGATGAGCACGTCGGGCCCGGCGTCGCGCAGCGTGGCCCCGACCGCCGCCACGTCGGTGGTGCCCCGGGTGATCAGGTCGCCGGTGCCCGCCCGTTCGACCGCCGAGACGGGCATGGCGAGGGCTCGCTCGGTGAACTGCTCGCGGATGCGGGCCAGCGTGCGCTCGCCGAAACGGTGGCCGACGTAGCTCGCGTACCGGGACAGCAGGAGCTGGGCCAGCGCGAAGCCGAGCAGCGCCAGGGCCAGCCGGTCCACGGCGGCGACGCCCGCGCCCGATTTGACCGTGTCGATGATGCGGCCGAGCAGCCAGGGACCGGCCAGCCCCGCTCCGGCGGCCAGGGCGTTGAGGGCGATCATGACGGCGAACGCCCGGCCGTCCGCGCGGATCAACCGCAGCGCGGCACGCCGGGTCACGGCGGGCTGAGCAACGGGCAACCCGGTCGGGCTGGTCGGGCTGGTCGCGTTGGTTGGGTCTTTTGCGTCGGTCGCGTCGGTCATCGGGCGGCCTCCGCGAGTGGGACGTCGTCGTCGTCGTTCGTGCCCCGGGACACCAGCGAGCGGTAGCCCGGGTGCTCGCGGAGCAGGTCGTGGTGCGTGCCCGAGGCCGCGACCCGGCCGCCGACCAGGAAGTGCACCGTGTCCGCCCGGTCCAGGACGAGGGGCGAGGTGGTGGTGACGGCCGTGGTGCGGCCCGCCCGCGCGGCCCGCAGGCGGCTCGCGATGTTCGCCTCGGTGTGGGCGTCCACGGCCGAGGTGGGCTCGGCGGCCAGCAGGATCTCGGGCTCGGCCAGCAGGGCGCGGGCCAGGCGTACGCGCTGGCGCTGGCCACCGGACAGGTTGCGCCCCTGCGGCGCGACGTCCGAGTCGAGCCCGTCGGGGAGCGCCTGGACGATGTCGTCGGCCAGGGCGTCGTGGACGGCCCGTTCGATGGCCGCGTCGTCCGGGTCCCGGCTGCCCGCGACGACTTCGCGCAGCGGTCCGGCGAACAGGTCCGCCTCGTTGTCCGCCACCAGGATCCGCTCGCGCAGCCGCACCGGGTCGATGTCGTCCAGGCGGATCCCGCCCCAGGTCGCGGCCGAGGCGGTGAAGGCGCCCAACCGGTCCAGCACCGCCGCGGACTCCGCCGGGCGGGCGCTGACCAGCGCCGTGAGCGTCCCTGGCGCGATCTCCACACCGGACTCGGGGTCGTGCAGAGGGGACGGCTCCGCGGGCGGCTCCGTGGGCGGCTCCGCGCCGCCGTCCTCGGTGTCGGGCCGCAGGTTCAGCAGGTGGATCACCCTGCGGGCGGCGACCAGGCCGCGGCTGAGGTCGTAGCCGCCCTCGACGAAGAACGAGACCGGCACCACCAGCACGGCGGCGTACCCGTACACGGCGACCAGTTCGCCGGTGGTGATGTCGCCCTGCGCGGCCATCCGGGCCGCCAGCCACGTCACCGCGCCCAGGAACAGCGTGGGCAGGCCGACCCCCACCGCCTGGATCCAGCTCGTCACCGCGCCGACCCGGTAACCCTTCTCCCGCAGCTCCTGGGAGCCCTGGCGGTAGCGGCCGGCGTACACGTCCTTGCCGCCGATGCCGTTCAGCACCCGCAGCCCGCCCGCGATGTCGCTGAACCGCTCGGCGAGGTCGCCCTGCATCATCCGGTACGCCGTCTCGGCGCCGCGCAGGCGCCCCAGCAGCGGGCCGACCACGGCGACGAGCAGCGGCACGCCGAGCAGGACCACTACGGCGAGCAGCGGCGAGACCGACAGCAGCAGCGCGGCCACGACGATGTACGACAGGACCGCGCCGACGCCAGGGCCGGTGATCGTGAGCGTCTGGGCCATCACGGCGGCGTCGGTGAACCCGATCGTGACCACCTCCCCGGCCGTGACCTTGCGCGGCAGCGCGGCGCCGAGGCGGGTGGCGTGCAGGATCACGACCTGGACGGTACGGAAGGTGGCGTCCATGCGAACCCGCGTCATCGTCCGGTGCCGCATGATGGCCAGCCACGCGTTCAGCCCTCCGACGCCCAGCACCGCGGCGACCCAGCCCACCAGCGCGGTCATGTTCCCGGGGGTCAGGCCGTCGTCGATCGCGCGGGACAGGAAGTACGGCGGCAACGTCAGGCACACCATCCACGCCGTCCCGAGGAACGCCCCGGCGAGGACCCGGCCGCGCTGACTCGTGACCAGCCACCACAGGTACCGTCCAGCACTCCGGCCATCGGGAACCCCGGGGTCCATGATCCGTTCCGTCATGTATTGCACCCTAATGAGCAAAGCGTCCCCTAACCGAAGGCGGGGTCCCCCACCCAGGTCACCCACGACGCCGCGGATCGCTTCGGCTCGGGCGGATCTGGGAGTGGACCGGGGGTGCGGTGCTCAGGCGGTGTCGGAGGGGTGGACCGGGTGGGGTGGGCGTGTGATGCTCGGGCGGTGCCGGACTACTATCGCGACCTGGCCGCCGACTACCACTGGATCTTCCCCGACGAGGTCGTGGACTTCCCCGGCGTCATCGGCGGCACCTCCTCCGAGAACCTCGAGCTGATCGAGGCGACCGTACGCACCCTGCCACGCGGCGCCACGGTGCTCGACTGTGCGTGCGGCATCGGCACGGACGCCATGGCGCTGAACCACGCGGGCTTCCAGGTGACCGCCACCGACGGCAGCCCCGCCATGGCGGCCGAGGCCAGGCGCCGGCTGCCCGCCGAGGTGCAGGTGCTCGTCGCCCGCTGGGAACGCCTGCCCGCCGCCGTGTCCGCGGCCGGCTCGTACGAACTGGTCCTGTGCCTGGGCAACTCCCTGGTGCACGCCGGCTCGCACGAGGCCATGGTGGCCGCGCTGACGGGGATGCGCGAGGTGCTCTCGCCCACGGGCACGCTGATCGTGGACTCCCGCAACTGGGAGCTGCTCTACCGGGAGCGCCCCCGCATCGTGCCCGCCGACCGCGTACGCGAGCGGGACGGCGTCCGCTCCTGGTGCCTGTACGTCTGGAACATCCCCGACCAGTTCGGCGAGCCGTGCCTGGCCGAGGTCCTGTTCCTGCGGGAGAACCCGGACGGAACCCTGGAGCACCAGCGGCACCCCATCGACTTCCAGCCGTTCACGCCCGCCGACCTGGAGGCCAGGCTCGCCGAGGCCGGCCTCGTGGTGACCGGCTCGTCCTACCGCCCTGACCGGCAGCGGTACGCGTTCACCTGCCGGGCTACGGCACGAGAATGACCTTGCCCGTGGTCTGCCGGGTCTCGAGGGCGGCATGCGCCTGCGCGGCCTGCGCCAGCGGGAACGTCTGCACGGCCGGCACCAGCCGGCCCTCGGCCGCCGCCTCCAGAGCCTTGGCCTCGTACGCGGGGCGTTCCTCCGGCCGGCCGAGCAGAATCATCAGGGCGTTGGTGGCGGTCAGGTCCCGCTCCTTGAGCGTCTCGGGGTCGGGCTCGTAGAGCTCCGCGGAGGCGGTGCCGATGGTGACGTACCGGCCGCCGTCGGCGAGCAGTTCGAACGCCGCCCGCGCCTTGTCACCGCCCACCCCGTCGAGCAGGGCGGTGACCGTACGGCCGCCCAGCCGCTCGGCCACGCCGTCCTGCCAGCCGGGCTCGTCGTAGTCCACGGCCAGGTCGGCGCCCAGCTCGCGGACGTCCGCCACCTTGGCCGGGCCGCCGGCCGCGCCGATCACCGTGGCGCCGAGGGAGCGCGCGTACTGGACGAGCAGGCGGCCGATCCCGCCCGCCGCGGACGTCACCAGGACGACGTCGGACGGGGTGAGCTTGGCCACGTCCAGGAACTCGAGGGCGGTGCAGCCGGTGACGATCATGGCCACCGCCGTCTCGTAGCTCAGTCCGCCGGGCAGCCGGTGCAGGGCCGTCACATCGGCGACCGCCAGCTCGGCGTACCCGCCCGGCCGGCCACCGGAGGTCACGACATCGCGCCCGATCCAGGCGGAGTCCACACCGGGGCCCACGGCGTCCACCCGGCCGGCCACCTCCCCGCCGAAGATGGCGGGAAGCTCGGGCAGCGGCGGCATCAGACCGCCGGCTCCGCCCGCGCGCATCTTGGTCTCCACCAGGTGCACACCCGCCGCCTTGACGACGACCCGCACCTGCCCAGGGCCGGGCTCGGGGTCGGGGACGGTCTCGTAGCGCAGGTTCTCGGCGGGGCCGAAGGAGTGCAGAACGACGGCATGCATGGGGTTCTCCTGGAGGTCGTGAACAAGTGCGTCACTCCGAGCCTGCAATCTCAACCAAGCTTGAGGTCAAGTCACCACCCATACCGCAACGCCACGTCCAGGACGAGCCTTGCCATGCAGGCGGCATTCACACCGTGGGATCACGTCGCGGGCGGCTCCACCGTGTAGACAACACTCGGCCCATCAGTCCACATCCGGGGCCGTCTTGCCGCCGTACGGGCGGTGTGCGCGGCCGGGTCATGTCCGGGGTGGGCTTGCCGTGCGGGTGGTGTGGGCGCGGTCAGGTTACGTCCAGGACGGCCTTGCCGTGTAGGCGGCGTTCGCGCAAAGCGTGTACGGCCTCGTCCGCCTGGTTCCAGTCGCCGCGCCAGGAGATCCCCGCGTCGAGGTCGCCCGCCGCGACGCGCTCGGCGAGCCAGGTCAGGTCGGGGACGAGGTCGGCGCCGTCCAGCAGGAAGAAGGTGACGAGGGAGCGGTCATGCCGCCCGCTGTCGCCGAACAGTGCCCCGAACGGGAACGTCTCCGGCTCTCCAGTCCCGTGCCCGACGGCGACCAGCGTGCCGTGCGGCGCCAGCTTGCCGAACGCCGCCACGAGCTGGCCCCCGCCGACGTTGTCCACCACGCCGTCCACCGGCAGGTCCGCCTGGTCGGGGTGGGCGATCACCTCGTGGGCGCCCAGGGCACGCAGCGCGTCGCCGTGCCGCGCCGGGTCCCCGGTGGAGGCCAGCACGTGGGCGCCGCCGCGACGGGCGAGCTGTACGGCGTACCGGCCCACGCCCCCGGTGGCGCCCGTCACCAGGACGCGCTTGCCCAGCACGGGCCCCATCCTGCGGAGCGCGCGCAGCGCACTGGCGCCCGCGACCGGGATCGTACTGATCGCTCCGAGGTCGGCGCCCGCCGGGACGAGGCCGAGCTTGGTGGTGTCCACCGCCCGCAGCTCCGCCCATGCGCCGTCCCAGCCGATGGTGATCACGGGGGTTCCGGCGGCCGGGCCCGAGCCGTCGGCGGCGGCGCGTTCGACCACGCCCGCCGCGTCCCAGCCCGGCACGGTGCCGTCAGGGGCCTCGGCGATCAGGTGGCCGACCTCGCCGTAGTTGAGCGAGGTGGCGCTCACCCTGACGAGGGCCTGGTGCGGCGCGGGCTCAGGGTCCGGGGTCGCGCCGAGGCGCAGACCGGCTGCGGTGGAGTGGTCGACAAGGAGGGCACGCATGAGGTGACGCCTTTCACGGAGATGGTGACACCTCATTTATGCCACTCAGTGGCACAAGCCTGCAAGTGGCGTTTGCTCCTGCGGTACGCTGACGCCATGACCCCAGGCTCCCCGCTGCGCGAACGCAAGAAGCAGCGGACCCGTCAGGCGCTGATCGACACGGCCCTCACCCTGTTCGGCGAACGTGGCTTCGGCGGCGTCACCCTGGACGAGCTCTGCGAGGAGGTGGAGGTGTCCAAGCGCACGTTCTTCCGCTACTTCGGCGGCAAGGAGGACGTCGCGATGGCGCCGCTCGAGGACATGTGGCGCGCCTTCCTCGAAGAACTGGAGACGGCCGCGCCCGAAGGCGGGCCGCTGCTGGCGCTGATGGAGGATAGCCTGCTGGCCGCGCTGGACCGGGTGGCGGACGAGGCGTGGGCGAGCCGGGCCCTGACGAGCTACCGCCTGTCCCAGGACACCCCTTCGGTCAACGCGCACAGCCTGCACTTCTGTGAGAGCACCATGCGTACGGTGCTGGAGGTCCTCAACGGCAGGCTCGACCTGCCCGGCGACCCGCGCCCCCGGCTGGCCGGCGACATGCTGGTCGCGGCGTGGCACCACGCACTCGACGGCTGGGCCACCCGGCCGGGGGAGCCACCGGACAAGCGCGAGCTCATAGCCCGCGTCCGCGACGCCGTCGCCGCCCTCCCCGGCGCCCTCACCCTGACCGCAAACCCCCGATAACTACACTTCCCCGGACGTGCCGCGTCCCCGGACGTGGGGTTTCTCCGCGGCTCGTTTCTCCACGCGTGCCGCGTTCCCGGGCGTGGAGTGTCGTCGGATGTCGTGTTTCTCCGCGGTCCGCCGCTTCTCCACGTGTGCCGCTTCTCCGGGAATGCTGCTTCCCCGCGCGTCACGTTTCCCGCGCGTCACGTTTCCCCGCGCGTCACGCTTCTCCGCCCGCACGAACTTCTACGCGCGGTGCTTCTTCGGGCGTCGCGTTTCTTCGTACGGCTGCTCTCTGGACGGACGCCTCGTCGCAAGCGTCCCTTCGTCGGAGGTGAATCCGGCCTTGAGCCTCCCGCCTCGCTCCTCCTCCCGGACAGGAGATGTGCCGAAGTCGTCCATGGCTCTGTGGAGCAGACCTGGGGGTGGAATCGGGAGGAGGTGTCCGGTGTCAGGTGGCGAAGACCTGGGTGTCGTCGGCGAATGCCTTGAACTCCAGGGCGTTGCCTGCCGGGTCGAGCAGGAACATCGTCCATTGTTCGCCGGTCTCGCCCTGGAAACGTACGTAGGGCTCGATGACGAACGTGGTGCCCGCTTTGCGGAGGCGGTCGGCGAGCGTGTGGAAGTTGGGGACGGTCAGGATGAGGCCGAAGTGTGGCACCGGGACGTCGTGGCCGTCGACCGGGTTGTGGACGCGCTGGGGGCGGGCCGGTGCGAGGTGGGTGACGAACTGGTGGCCGTGGAGGTTCCAGTCGACCCAGGTGTCGGCGCTCCGGCCCTGCTCCAGGCCCAGCACCTCGCCGTAGAAGTGCCGGGCGGCGGCCAGGTCGTCGACCGGCATGGCCAGGTGGAACCGCGGGATGGGGAGATCGGTGGAGGGCATGGGTGTGGCTTTCCTTCCTGCGCGCGGCGGCCTTCCTGAGCCACCGGGTCTGATGGGCGGGGGAGACGATCAGACAGGTCAGAGGCTGGGCCGGCCGGTCGCTAGCGCGGCGACCGCGTCGGCCACGGGCGTCCGTCCGGAGGTGAGTTCGACGATGGTGCGGCTGAGGGCAGGCTCGTGCAGCGCGGCGGCGATGAACGCGGCGACGTCGTCTCGGGGCACCTCGCCGTACTCGATCGCCGGTCCGGCCGTGACGTGGCCGGTGCCCGGGGTGTCGAGGAGGGTGCCGGGCCGGACGATCAGCCAGTCCAGGCCGGTACGGGTGAGGTGGACGTCCGCGCTCTTCTTGACCCTGATGTAGTGCTCGAAGCCCTCGCTACGCGCGCCGTCGCGCAGGGCGTCCGGGAACGCCGAGACGAGGACGAACCGTGACGCCCCGGCGCGTACGGCCGCGTCGGCGGCCTTCTCCAGGCCCTTGCCGTCGATCAGGGTGGTCTTGTCCCGGCCGGTGCCGTGCGCGCCGGCGGAGAACACCACCGCGTCATGCCCGGTGAGCTTGGCCGCCAGTTCCTCCGCCGAGTCGCCGATGAGATCCCCGGCGAGCGGGATCGCGCCGGAGGCGCGGACGGTGTCGGCCTGAGCGGGGTCGCGGTACATGCCCGTGACCTGGTCGCCCCGGTCGGCCAGCAGTCGGGCGAGCCTGCGCCCGACGCCGCCGGCGGCGCCGATCTGGAACACCTTCATGTCGATCACCCTGGATTGTCGTAATGTAAACATTAGGACAATAACGCGCTGATGTTAACATTGACACATCGAGGAGGTAAAGCCATGGACGATCGCGGCGCTGTGGCTCCCGCACGCCGCCGGGGCCTGTCCGAGGAGGTCGCAGACCGGATCCGGGAGGCCATCTTCGGAGGGGTCTACGCCCCCGGCGCGCAGCTTCGGGAGGTGGAGCTCTCCGGTGCGATGGACGTCAGCCGCGGCCCCGTCCGCGAGGCGCTGCGGCTGCTGGAACGTGAGGGCCTGGTCCACTGCGCGTGGCACCGCGGCACCACGGTGACCACGCTGTCGCCCGGGGACGTCGCCGAGCTCGACAGCCTGCGCGGAGCCCTCGAAGACCTGGCCGTCCGGCAGGTCATCAGGCATGCCTCCGTGGAGGAACTCGCCTCCATCGAGAAGACGGCCGGTTTGATGGACCGCGCCGCGGACGTGCACGAGATGGTGCGGCTCGACATCGCCTTCCACGACGCCGTCTTCGAGGCCGCCCGGCACCAGCGCCTCGCCGAGGCGTGGCAGGCCATCCGCTGTCAGGTCCACCTCTTCCTGCTGACCCGGATCAACCTCAGCGCGCAGGACTATCTTGAGCGCATCCCGGGTGAGCACCGCGAACTGGTCGCCGCACTGCGCGTCCGCGACGCCGAGACCGCCGTAGCGCTCTTCGCCGCCCACCGCCGCCTCGCCTTCGAGGTCCTCACCGCGACGCCTACGACTGCTGCTGCCGCTGCTGACGTGAGCTGACCCGGCCGCGCGCCAGGGCGTAGGTCGCGAGTGCGCAGGCCGCCGCACGCCCTGCTCCCGCCGCACCCCGGTCTCGCCTTCGAGGTCCCCTCACCGCGACTACTGCTGACTTGAGTCCGGCCCCCGCCCGCCGCTGTACCGGTTGCGCTTCGGGGTGCGCGCCATGACGGCCGGCCCGTGACGGCTCGACCGGACGCCGCCGCCGCGCCGGTCGCGCCTTTCTCGCGCCGCGTCTCAAAACCTTCGCCGTGTCTCGAACGTCCCCCGCATCCTGAGCGTCCTCGCCGTGACTTGAGCCTCTCGTCGTGGCTCGGCCTGTTGTGCCTTGAATGACGTGCTCTTGTCGAGCTTGAATTCTTGTATAACAATATTGCGCGTCTGGCAACAACCCTGTCGAGAGGTGTGTCACGATGCGAACATCCGACTGGCCCCGTACGGCGACCCGCTGGACGCAGTTGACGCTGGCCGAGGACGACCCGGCACATCTCGATGTCGACTTCTGGACCGAGGTCATGCGGGACAGCAGGTCCAACGCGGCCTGCATCAGCGCCGGGGGCTACATCGCCTACTACCCCACCCGCATCCCCTTCCACCACCGCAGCGTCCACCTCGGTGACACCGACCCGTTCGGCGCGCTGACCGAGGCCGCCCGGGGGCTGGGAATGCACGTCATGGCCCGGGTGGACCCGCACGCCGTGCACGCCGACGCCGCGCAGGCGCATCCCGAGTGGCTGGCGTGCGATCCGGAGGGGGCGCCCATCGAGCACTGGGCCCATCCCGGCATCTGGCTCACCTGCGCCTTCACCGGCTACCACCGCGAGTTCATCACGGAGGTGGCGCGCGAGATCGTCCGTGACTACGACGTGGACGCCATCTTCGCCAACCGCTGGGAGGGGTACGGCGGCATCTCCTACAGCGAGGCCGCGCGCCGCTCGTTCCACGACGACACCGGGTTCGAGCTGCCCAAGGGCGAGCACGACCCCGCCTGGCCCGCCTATGTGGCCTGGCGGCGGCGCAGGCTCAGCGAGCTGGTCGCGATCTGGGACGCGGCCGTCAAGGACCTGCGGCCGCACGCCCGTTTCATCCCCAACCTGGGCGCCTTCGCCGCCCGCGACCTGGAGCCGGAGCTGGTGCGGCGCGTCTACCCGATGTTCGTGGTGGACAAGCAGGGCCGCTCCGGGATCGAGGCGCCGTGGGCGGCCGGGCGGGTGGCCAAGCGCAGCCGCGGCCTGTTCCCCGACCGGCCGATCGGGCTGATCACCTCCGTCGGCCCCGAGCACCACCAGCACCGGTGGAAGGACTCGGTGGCGCCGCCCGAGGAGGTGCGGACCTGGATCGTGGACGGGTTCGCGCAGGGCGCGTTCCCGTGGTTCACCAAGTTCAACGCGACCGTCTCCGACCCGCGCTGGGTGCCCGCCGTGGTGGAGGCGTTCGGGCTGCACGCGCGGCTGGAGCCGGTGTTGTCGGCGATGCCGGTCTGCGCCGAGGTCGCGCTGCTCGACCCCACCAGGGCCGGGCAGCTCAGAACCGGGGCGGCGCACACCTTTCCCGACGAGGACGGGTTCTACCAGGCGCTGGTGGAGGCGCGGATCCCGTTCGAGCTGCTCGCCGACCAGGTGTTGTCGGCCGAGCGGCTGCGGCCGTACAAGGTGCTGGTGCTGGCGGACGCCGAGCAGTTGAGCGACGCGCAGTGCCAGGTGATCCGCGAGTACGTCGCCGCCGGCGGCGGGCTGGTGGCCGCGCACCAGTCCTCCCTGTACGACGAGCACGGCGACCCGCGCGAGAACTTCGGCCTGGCCGACGTCTTCGGCGCCGAACTGCGCGAACCCGTCAGAGGCCCGGTGAAGAACAACTACATCGCGCTGACCGGCGAGCACCCGGTGAGCGGCGGTTTCGGCGGCGCGAAACGGATCATCGGCGGCACCCGGGTGCTGCGGGTCGAGGCCAGGCAGGGCGCGGACGTGCCGTTCCGCTTCGTCCCGGACTTTCCCGACCTGCCCATGGAGGAGCTGTACGCCAGGCAGGCCCCCGACGCTCCCGCCGTGATCACCAGAGAGGGGCCGGGGCGCGTCGTCTACATCCCGTTCGACCTCGGGGCCGTCTTCTGGGAGGCGCTGCAGGCCGACCACGGTCTCCTGATCGCCAACGCGGTGCGGTGGGCGCTCGGCGGCGAGCCCGAGGCCACCGTGCGCGGCCCCGGCCTGGCCGACCTCGCCGTACGCAAGGACGAGCACGGCGTCACGGTCACCGTCGTGAACCTCACCAACCCGATGGCCATGCGCGGCGCCATCAGGGAGACCCTCCCCCTGCCCCCGCAGACCGTGAGCGTCGCGTTGCCACCGGGCGTCCGAGGGGCCACGGCCCGGTTGCTGGTCGCCGACGCCGAGGCCGCCACGGCGGTTCGCGACGGCCGGGCCGAGGTGGAGCTGACCGGGGCGGGGCTCATCGAGGTCGTGCACCTGACCTGGGCGCGCTCATGAGCCGGCCGTGGTGGCGCGAGCCGTTCCGGATGTTCCAGACCAATCTTCGCGAGGTGGACGCGGGGCTCGACGTCGAGCGGGTGCTCGACCACCTGGAGGAGTTCGGGGCCGACGCCTGGCTGATCAGCGTCGGCGGCATCCTGTCCAACTACCCGACCGGCCTGGACTTCCAGACGCGTAACCCGTGGCTGGCCGAGCGCCCGTCCGGGGACCTGGTCGGGGACGCGGTGACGGCGGCCCGCCGCCGGGGCGTGCGCGTCCTGGCCCGCATGGACTTCTCCAAGATCGACCACCGGCGGGCCGAGGATCATCCGGAGTGGTGCTTCGTCTCGCCCTCCGGCGAGCCGCAGGTCTACAACGGGCTGACCAGCGTCTGCCCGAGCGGCGACTACTACCAGGTCAAGCTGTTCGAGATCATCGGCGAGGTCCTCGACCGGTACGAGATCGACGGCTTCTTCCTCAACTGGATGTCGTTCAACGAGATCGACTACAGCCGCCGGTACTGGGGGGTCTGCCACTGCCTGGCCTGCGTCCGCCGGTTCGGGGAGGATCCGCCGGAAGGGCCGGACTCGCCCGGCTACGCGCGCTGGCGGCGGTTCGCGCACGACACACTCGAAGACCTCAACGCCCGGATCAGGGCCGAGATCGCCGGCCGGCGGCCGGAGGCGGCGCTGATCCTGGGCGAGCACGCCGACATCGTCTTCCACGAGGCCAACAACGCCGTCGGCCGGCCCCTGTGGCACCACCGCACCAGCGAGCACGTCAGCGCGGCGAAGTCGTACCGGCCGGACGTGCCGGTGCTGGTCAACTCGGTGGGGTTCGTGGACATGCCGTACCGGATGGCGGGGGAGGAGCCGTACCACTTCGCCCAGTATCTGCTGCAGGCGATCTCGCGGGGGGCGATCCCGTCCACGTACATCATGGGGACGCCCGACGACAGCCCGTACGAGTGCCTGGAGATCGCGGGCGAGATCACCCGTTTCCACCGCGACCACGCCGGCGTCTACCGGGACCTGGTCTCCGAGGCGGGCACGCTGCTGGTCCGCCCGGATGGGGACCAGGGCGAGTTCCAGGGGCTGTACCTGTCGCTGCTGGAGCGGCACATCCCCTTCGACGTGCTGCCCGAGGACAAGCTGCCGGTGAGCGACCTGTCCCGGTACCGGCTGGTCGTGCTGCCGGACCTGGGCGTGCTGCGTTGCCCCGAGGTGCTGGACGCGTACGCCGAGGCGGGCGGGACCGTGCTGGCGACCGGTTCGAGCGGGTTCGACGTGGACCGGCCCCAGCTCGCCTGCCTGCCCGCCGCCCGCCGCCTGGCGAGCCACGCCACCGAGGAGGCCGTGCGCTCGCTCCACCTGCGCGGCGAGCGCGGCATGGTGCCCGTGGTCGGGGCCTTCCACGTGGTCGAACCCGCGGAGCAGGCAGAAACGGGCCTGTTCGCCCTGTCCAGGGCCCGGTACGGCCCGCCGGAGAAATGTCACGGCCATCACGAGAGCGCCCACCCGGGCCTGCTGAGCGCCCCCTACGGCCGGGGGCGGGGCGTGCTGATGCCGTGGACGGTCGGCCGCGGCTACCGCGTGACCGGGCTGAGCGCGCACCGCGACCTGTTCGCCGCCCAGGCGGGCCCCGGCCTGCGGACCGGCCTGCCGGAGCAGGTCGAGATCGTGCCCGCCCGGTCGGGGACGGCGAAGGTGATCCACCTGCTCAACCGCTCGGGCGACGCCGACCAGCGCTTCCGCCGCCCGCTGCCGATCGGCGAGTCGTGGCTGGAGCCGCCGTGGCCGGGCGAGTGGCGGGTCGACGCCCTGCGCGCGGGCCGCGAGCTGGAGCTCCGTGACGGCCGGGTACGGCTGCCCGAGATCGGCCTCTTCGAAGTCCTCAAATTGTCAAACAAGTATGCATGACCTATTGACGGTCTCGTAAGACAAAACAACACTAAGTCAATCACCGGGATAGCCGGTCCCCTGTGAGGACGACGGGAGAAGAAGTGATGAGCGGACTCGATCGGCGGGGATTCCTGAAGCTGGCCGCGGCCGGGGCGCTGGGCGCCGGCCTCACGGCGTGCGGCGGCGGCGCCGAGAGCGGCGGCGGCACCGCGCTGAGATACGCCTGGTGGGGCAACAACATCCGGCAGCAGAACTACACGAAGGCCCTCAAGGAGTTCGCCGCCAAGAACCCGGGCATCCAGGTCGAGCCCGAGTTCGCCGAGTACACCGCCTTCCAGGAGCGCATGACCACGCAGATGGCCGCCCGCGACGTGGCCGACATCTTCTGGGTGGCCTCACCGCAGGTGATGACCTACCACAAGAACAAGCTCTACCGCCGCCTCGACGACATCCCGACGCTCGACCTGGCCGACTACTCCAAGGAGGAGCTGGAGACGTTCAAGCTGGGCGGGCAGCTCAACACCATGCCGTTCGGCATCTTCGTCCCGGTCATCCGCTACAACGAGACGTTCGCCGAGGAGGACGACGTCGAGCTCCCGCCCGCCGACGCCGACTGGGACGCCTGGTCGGCCTTCCTCATCGCCTACGCCAAGGACAACCCGAACAAGCGCAAGGGCATGCCGTACGAGGCCGACGCCGACCTGCCGTTCGAGTCGTGGCTGCGCCAGCGCGGCGAGCAGCTCTGGACCGAGGACGGCAAGCCCGGCTTCACCGCCGACAGCGTGGCGGCCTGGTTCGACTGGTGGGACCGGCTGCAGAAGGCCGGCGCCGTGATGACGCTCAGCGAGCAGGAGGGCATCGGACCCGACTGGGCGCTGGTCGGCAAGAAGGTGCTGGCCAAGGTGGGCAACTCCAACCACCTCATCGACGACGCCAAGATGTTCCCCGACCACCGCTTCAAGCTGCGCGCCATGCCCGTCGCCAAGGACGCGCAGGCCGGGTACCCGTTCCTCTACTTCCCCCGGATGGCGATATATCAGGGCATCGACGATGACAAGGTCGAGGCCGCGGGCAAGCTCGTCGGCTACAACACCAACGACCCCGCGATGACCAGGACCGTCGGCCTCACCATGGGGGCACCGGTCAATCCCAAGGTGTTCCAGCAGTACCTGGGCAGCGCGAGCGGGGACGAGAAGGAGATGCTCACCGCCGTACAGGCCGGTCGCGAGGCCGAGCGCCGCCCCCGCTTCGAGGCGCCCCCGGGCAGCAGCACCTGGCGTACGGCCATGGCCAGGGTCGCCGAGGAGATCTCGCTCGGCCGGCTCAGCACCGCCGACGGCGCGAAACGGCTGCTCGACGAGATCACCGCCGGCATCACCCGGGCCCGGTAGGCGGCCGCCGTGGCGAGACGCAGCCTCCACAGTCAGGGCGGAGCCGCGCACGTCTTCCTCATCCCCTGGTGGCTGGGGCTCGTGCTGGTGACGGCCGTGCCGTTGCTGGCCTCGCTCTACCTGGCCTTCACCGACTACAACATCCTCAGCTCGCCGGAGTTCAACGGCCTGGAGAACTTCCACCGCATGTTCCAGGACGACTACTTCTGGGCCGCCGTCCGGGTGACGCTGGTCTACGTCCTGGTCTCCATCCCGCTGCAGCTCGGCTTCGCGCTGCTGCTGGCGCTCATCCTCGACCGCGGGCTGCGCGGGCTGGCCTTCTACCGCAGCGCCTTCTACCTGCCCTCGCTGCTGGGCACCAGCGTCGCCGTGGCGATCCTGTGGCGGCAGATCTTCGGCGACGACGGCCTCGTCGACCGGGCGCTGTCGCTGGTCGGCCTGGAGCTCGGAAGCTGGCTGCAGAACCCGAGCCTGTCGCTGTCGACGCTCATCGTCCTCAACGTGTGGACGTTCGGCTCGCCGATGGTCATCTTCCTGGCCGGGCTCCGCCAGATCCCCGAGGAGCTGTACGAGGCCGCCAAGGTGGACGGCGCCGGAGTCGTGCGCCAGTTCACCCGCGTCACGATCCCGCTGCTCACCCCGATCATCTTCTTCAACCTCATCCTGCAGACGATCGGCGCGTTCCAGACCTTCACCCAGGCCCACGTCGTCAGCGGCGGCACCGGAGGCCCCGCCAACTCGACGCTGTTCTACACGCTCTACATCTACCAGCAGGGATTCACGAACTTCGACATGGGCTACGCCTCCGCGCTGGCCTGGGTGCTCATGGCCGCGATCGGCCTGGTGACGGCCGTGCACTTCGTCCTGTCGAAGTACTGGGTCTTCTACGGAGACGACTGATGACGACCGCGACCACCTCGCTCGAGTCCACGCGCGCCGGCTCACGGGCGGCCCTGCGGCGGCGTGGCCGCCGCGACCTGCTCAAACACCTCGGTCTCGGTGCTTTCGTGCTGCTGATGCTCTATCCGCTGATCTGGATGATCGCCGGCTCGCTCAAGCCCGACCACCTGATCCTCACCGAGCCCGGCCTCATACCCAGCGAGATCACCTTCGACAACTTCGTCGAGGGCTGGCACGCGCTGAACCGCCCGTTCACGGTCTTCTTCGTCAACTCGCTGATCGTCACCGTCGGCTCGATCGCCGGCAACCTGTTCTCCTGCTCGCTGACCGCGTTCGCGCTGGCCAGGCTGGAGTTCAGGATGCGCGGGCTCTATCTGGCGATCACGCTGGTGTCGGTGATGCTGCCGATGCACGTCCTGGTGATCCCGCAGTACATCTTCTTCTCGCAGCTCGACCTGGTGAACACCTATTATCCGCTGCTCATCCCCAAGTTCCTGGCCACCGACGCGTTCTTCGTCTACCTGATGGTGCAGTTCATCAGGACCATCCCGCGGGACCTGGACCGCGCGGCCTGGATCGACGGCTCGGGACCCTTCCGTACGTTCTGGTACGTGATCCTGCCGCTCATGCGGCCGGCCCTGGTGACCACCACGATCTTCACCTTCATCTGGACCTGGAACGACTTCTTCGTCCCGCTGATCTACCTGACCTCGCCCAAGATGTTCACGGTGCCGGTGGCGCTCAACTCCATGGTCGACTCCGAGACGCAGGGCGGCGTGGGCATGCTGTTCGCGATGTCGCTGGTGTCGCTGCTGCCCGTACTGATCTTCTTCGCCGTCGCCCAGAAGCAGCTCATCCGCGGCATCGCCACCACGGGGCTCAAATGAGGATCACCGTCACCGGCGAGCACGACGAGATCACGCGCCGGCGGATCGCCGGGGCGGCGGGGGACGCGTACGTCGCGTTCGCGGCCGACCCGGCGGACGGCATCGAGCTCGCCGACGCCGTCGTCGGGCACGTGCCGGAGCCGCTGCTGGCCAGGGCGCCGCGGCTCCGCTGGGTGCACAGCCCGGCGGCCGGCGTGGACGCCGTCCTGTCGGACGGGCTGCTCGACAGCGACGTGGTCCTCACCTCGGCCACCGGCAACGGCGCGATCCCGCTGGCCGAGCAGGCGATGCTGCTGGTGCTCATGCTCGACCGGGACGCGCCGCGCTGGCTGCGCGCCCAGTCCGAGCGCCGCTGGGACCGCTACGTCCACGGCGAGCTGGCCGGCAGGACCATCGGCCTGTACGGCCTGGGCCACGCGGGCCTCGACCTGGCCGCCAAGGCGAAGGCGTTCCACATGCGCGTGCTCGGCGTGCGCCGATCGCCGGACCGGCCCGCGCCCGGCGTGGACGAGCTGTTCGGCCAGGAGGACCTCGGGCGCTTCCTGGCCGAGTCCGACTTCGTGGTGGTCACCGCGCCGCTCACGGCGGCCACCCGGGGCCGGTTCGGCCGGTCGGAGTTCGCGGCGATGCGGCGTACCGCGTGCTTCGTCTGCGTCTCGCGCGGCGGGATCGCCGACGACGGCGCCCTGCTCGACGCGCTGCGCCGGGGTGAGATCGCCGGCGCCGGACTCGACGCGCACGGCGTGGAACCCCTCCCGCCGGACAGCCCGTTCTGGTCGCTGCCCAACGTCATCGTCACCCCGCACAACGGCGCCACCACGCACGAGACCGCCCGCCGCGGCCTGGAGATCCTGCTGGACAACGTGGGCCGCTTCACGCGAGGCGAGCCGCTGCGTAACGTCGTCGACAAGGCCGCCGGATATTGAGAGGACCAGTATACTTGTCTGACGATTCGGGGTGATCTAGGGGAGGCATCACGTGGACGGCCAGACCAGCTTTCCTCTCGGGCCGTCATCGCTGACGGAAGCACTCTACGAGTCGGTCCGCAAGCGCATCGTCAACGGCGAGATCGCCCCGGGGGAGAAGCTCACCGAGGTCCGCATCGCCGGCGAATACAGTGTCGCGCGCCCGACCGCCAAGGCCTGCCTCGAGCGGCTCACCGCGTTGGGGCTGCTGCGCCGCACCACGCACAAGACCGCCGTCGTCCCGAAGCTGAACGAGGAGGACATCCGTGACCTCTACTTCAGCCGCGAGACCGTCGAGCGCGCGGCCGTCGCCGCGCTCGCCCGCACGGCCACCGTGCCGCCCGCGGCCGTCCGCGCGCAGGCGGCGATGAAGGCGGCGGCCGGTGACATGGCGTTCGCCAGCCAGGTCGAGGCGGACATCGCCTTCCACTCCGCGCTGGTCGCCGCGGTCGGGAGCCGCCGGCTGTCGCGGATGCACGAGGTGATCCTCGGCGAGGTGCACCTCACGATGGGCCAGTTCCAGGCCCATCGCACCACGCATCCGATGAACGTGGTGCACGAGCACGACGACATCCTCAAGGCCATCGGCGACGGCGACCCCGAACGGGCCCAGCAGCGCCTGGCCCACCATCTCGACCAGGCCCAGGGCCGCCTGCTCGGCCGGCTCCGCCGCGAAGAATCGGAAGAGGCTCCCGCGTGACCCAGTGGACCGTCAACTGCTCGATCCTCTACACCGGCCTGCCGCTGCTCGAACGCCCGGCCGCCGCGGCGGCCGACGGGTTCGGCGCGGTCGAGTTCTGGTGGCCGTGGCCGGTGGCGGTCCCCGCCGATCGCGACGTGGACGCGTTCGTCCGCGCGGTCGAGGAGGCCGGGGTGCGCCTCACCGGGCTCAACTTCTTCGCCGGCGACATGCCCGGCGGTGACCGCGGCCTGGTGTCGTGGCCGGCGCGGGCGAGTGAACTGCTCGACAACATCCCCGTGGTGGCCGCCATCGGCGAGCGCCTCGGCTGCCGGGCGTTCAACGCCCTCTACGGCAACCGGGTCGACGGCGCCGACCCCAAGGAGCAGGACGACCTGGCCGCCGAGATGCTGGCGGCCTGCGCCCGGGGCGTGGCGGGCACCGTGCTGCTCGAACCGGTCAGCGGCGCGCCGCGCTATCCGCTGCTGACCGCCGACGACGCCGTGGCCGTGCTCGACCGGCTCGGCCACGTGCCCAACGTGGGGCTGCTGGCCGACTTCTACCACCTGGCGGTCAACGGCGACGACGTACCCGCCGCCATCGAGCGGCACGCCGGCCGGATCGCCCACGTGCAGATCGCCGACGCCCCCGGCAGGGGCGCGCCCGGCACGGGCACGCTGCCGATCCGGCGGTGGATCGGCGACGTGCGCGCCGCCGGATACGACGGGCCCATCGGCCTCGAATACCGCGCTGAGGGCTCCGGCGACTTCGACTGGCTGCCCCGCGCCGACAGAGGAGGAACATCCGCGTGAGCACCATCGCCTTCATCGGCCTGGGCATCATGGGCGGCCCCATGGCCGTGCACCTGGTCAAGGCCGGGCACACCGTGGCCGGCTACAACCGCACCCCCGAGAAGGCCGAACCGCTGGCGGCGGCTGGGGGACGGGCCGCCGCGTCGATCGCCGACGCCGTGGCGGGCGCCGAGGTCGTGGCCCTCATGGTGCCCGACTCTCCCGACGTCCAGGCCGTGCTGACCGGCGAGGACGGCGTGTTCGCGCACGCCGGGCCCGGCACGCTGATCATCGACTTCTCCTCGATCCGTCCCGACGTGACCCGCGAGCTGGCCCAGGAGGCCGGGCGCCGCGGCCTGCGCTACCTCGACGCACCCGTCTCGGGTGGCGAGGCCGGGGCCAGGAACGCGGCCCTGTCGATCATGGTGGGCGGCGACGGCGACGCCTTCGAGGCGGCCAGGCCGATCTTCGACGCGGTCGGCAAGACCGTGGTCCACGTCGGGCCGAGCGGCTCCGGGCAGACCGTCAAGGCCGCCAACCAGCTCATCGTCGCGGCCAACATCCAGGCGCTGGCCGAGGCGGTGGTGTTCCTGCGGGCGTACGGGGTGGACCTGGAGGCGGCGCTGGAGGTGCTGGGCGCCGGCCTGGCCGGCTCCGCCGTGCTGACGCAGAAGCGCGCCAACATGCTCGATCACACCTTCGAGCCCGGCTTCCGGATCGAGCTGCACCACAAGGACATGGGCATCGTCACGTCGGCGGCCCGCGAGGCCGGCGTCGTGGTGCCGCTCGGCGCGCTGGTGGCCCAGCTCGTCGCGGCGGCGAACGCGGCCGGCGACGGCACGCTCGACCACTCGGCGCTGCTGCGCGGTGTGGAGCGCCTTTCGGGCACCGCGTAAATGGAGCTCCAAATCTGTCACTCTAAGTGACAGGCGGTGGCGGGGAGTGATTACGGAGTGTGATCGCCGCTGTTAGTCGTGGGCCATGCTCCCACTACGACCATGGCCCTCGCTCACGGCGACCGCCGCGACGGTCTCCTTCCTGGCCCTGATCCCGTCCGCGGACGCGACCACCGCCACCCCCGCCGAACTCCCACCGGCCATGTCCGCCCCGGCCGCGCACGCGCAACTGCACCAGCTCGTCGTCGCCGACCCACGCCCGATGGCCGGCTACAGCCGCGCCCGCTTCCCGCACTGGTCCCAGCGGGGCAACTCCTGCGACACCCGCGAGCTCGTGCTGGAGCGCGACGGCACGGACGTCAAGATGGACGCGCAGTGCCGCGCCCTGTCGGGCGTCTGGCACAGCGAGTACGACGGCAAGGACTTCACCGACCCCTCCGCCCTCGACATCGACCACATGGTCCCGCTGGCCCAGGCCTGGCGCTCCGGCGCCAGCTCGTGGACCGACGCCCGGCGCAAGGAGTTCGCCAACGACCTGGAGGGGCCGCAGCTCATCGCCGTCTCCGCCGGTTCGAACAGGTCCAAGGGCGACCAGTCGCCCGACCAGTGGCGGCCGCCGAGGCGCGCGTACTGGTGCACCTACAGCCGGGCCTGGATCGACATCAAGTCCCGCTACCAGCTCACCATCACCGATGCGGAGCGGGACGCCCTGGAGGAGATGGTGGGGACCTGCCACGGTGGCGGCGGGTGACCGAGAGCTACGAGAGCAGCGTCGTCGCCGGTCCTGGCGGCGTGATGACGGACGAGGTCGGCGTCATCACCGGTGAGGTTACGGTGCGTACCGAGGTCGCGCCCGGCCAGGTCACCGTCCGTATCCAATATCTGGACGCGGACGAGTGGTACGAGATCGAAGGCAGCCCGATGGGCTCCGCCGCCGGCCCCGGCCCACGACTCCACGAGGCCGTCGTCCAGGCCGTCCGGCAGGGCATGCCCAACGGACTGCCCGGCCGCCTGTGAAACGCCGAAGGCCCCGGTGACGAGAACCGTCGCCGGGGCCTTCGGCCTCTCAGCCGGGCAGGCGGCTGATCAGCTCCCCGCCGGTCAGCGCCGTGCCCGGCGGCTCCGGCGCCGGATGGGCGCGCATGCCGGCCAGCACGAGGCGGGCCGTCCGCTCGCCGAGCTCCCCGGCCAGGCCGGCGGGGAGCGTGGGCAGCCCCCTGACCAGCAGGCCGACGGCTCCCAGCACATCGCCCGCGCCGACGTCGCCCCGTAGCGCGCCCTCGTGGTGGGCGGCGTCCACGATCCCGTCGAGGGCTTTCAGCAATCGGGCGCGGTCGGCGTCGCCCTCGGGGGCGGGGGCCGGTCCGAGGGGGTCCAGCCCCAGCGCCGCGCAGGCGCGTACGAACCGGCTGAGCGCGTCCCACGCCCACGTCTCCTCCGACCGCGCCTCTTCGGCCAGCGCGGTCATGCGGTCCAGGCCGCTCATGCGGTCAGCCGCCTCTCCTTCGACGTCAGTTCCTTGTGCAGCCTAACCCCGCACATCATCATCCCTGGTCAAAGAAGGTGAGAACGGACGGCACCCGCCGGGCGGGGGCTCGCGCACGCGCTCGGAACTGTCGGTCGGGCCGCGTCGCGCGGCCGTCAAGGGTGGGAGGCGGCCGCCGGGTGAGCGCATCGCGGCCGTCGCGCTCGACCCGCGCGAGGTGCCGACGCGCCACCCGGCGGCTGTCCCCTCCATCCCGGGCGCCGCCTTCAGGTCGCGGGCCTGGCCTAGGGTTTCTGCCCCGCGTGCGCCCCCGCGAGGCGGCCCAGCGCCACGGCTCCCACCAGGAGGCCGAAGTCGCGCAGCGCCACGTCGTAGTAGCCGGGCAGCGTCAGCAGGTTGACGATGATCCCGGCCAGCCAGAGGGCGACGACGTACGCGCCGATCCGGGGCGCGATCGCGACCAGCACGCCGGCCAGGATCTCGATCACGCCCACGATCCGCATCGCGGTCACGGCGTCGCCCGGGATCAGGTTGTTGATCCACGGCGCGAGGTAGACCGTCCAATCGATCATGAGATTGGTGAACTTGTCGAGCCCGAACAGGATCGGCGCGACCGTGAACGCGGTGCGGAGCAGCGCGAACGCCTGATAGGAGGGGTTCTTCAGCCGGGTGGAGAGATCGGTGCTCATGGGGGGCTCCTAACGGATGTTATTTTGTACGTTAGAAAGCCGCCCCTGTAACGTCAATACTTTTCTCCGTTAGAAGGGCCGACCGTGCGCGGACTCGACCAGAACCTCACCGGCATCGGCGCCCTGGCCGACCCCGTACGCCTGGAGCTGTACCTGTTCGTGTGCGCCCAGCCCACCCCCGTGAGCCGCGACCAGGCCGCCGAGGCGATCGGCGTCGCCCGCCACAAGGCCAAGTTCCACCTCGACAAACTGGAGGCGGAGGGGCTGCTCGAGGCCGTCTACGCCCGGCTCACCGGCAGGAGGGGCCCCGGCGCCGGCCGGAGCTCCAAGCTCTACCGGCGCGCCACCCGCGAGTTCGCCGTCTCTCTCCCCACCCGCGACTACCTGCTGGCCGGGCGGCTCATGGCCGCGGCCATCGCCGAGTCGGCCGCCTCGGGCGTCCCCGTCATGGAGGTCCTGCACCGGGCGGCCGCCGAGCACGGCGCCGCCATGGGCGAGGCCGCGATCGCCGCCGAGGGCAGCCCCGACACCCCCGGCGCGGCCCTGGAGCTGGCCGTGGGAGCGCTGCGGGAGCACGGCTACGAGCCGCGACCGGAGGGGGAGCGCACGATCATGGCCAACTGCCCCTTCCATGCCCTGGCCGAGGCCCAGACCGAGCTGGTCTGCCACATGAACCACGCCCTGATCTCCGGGCTGGTCGAGCGCCTGGCCCCGCCGAAGCTGGAGGCCAGGCTCGAACCCGGCGACAACCGCTGCTGCGTGAGCCTCGCCCTGCCCTAGCGGGCCGGGCGTTCCGGACGAGGTCTAACCCTGCCGGTCGAGGCGGAACGTGGGCTGTCCCTGCGTGCCGGTAGCGGCGTCCAGCGACTTGTCGTCGAGGACCGGCACCGCGTCCTCCGCGACGAAGACGCGCACGTCCGCCTTCTCCACCACCTGGTCACCCGCCTGCGGCGTGTTGGCCAGGGTGACCTCCAGGGTGCCCGCCTGGTCGGCCTTCGGGGCGATCCGCAGGCCCGCGTCGGCGGGGACGTCCTCGCCGACCAGCAGGTCGCGGATGGCGTCAACGGCGTTATCGGTCAATGTCAGCACGACAGCTCCTTCTGACTGTTTGTCATGAACCGGTCGCCTCCCCTGTGCCCTGCGCCCCAAACACCCGGGCCGCTGTTAGGTTCGGGCCATGGGTGAGTTCGTAAGCGTCGAGGTGGCCGACCAGATCGCCACGATCCGTCTTGACCGTCCGAAGATGAACGCCATCAACGGCCAGGTCCAGCGGGAGATCGCCGAGGCGGCCGGCCTGGTCGACGCCGATCCGCACGCGCAGGCCGTGATCCTCTACGGCGGCCAGCGCGTCTTCGCCGCCGGCGCCGACATCAAGGAGATGGCCGGCAAGTCGTACGCCGACATGACCGCCCACTCCGCCGAGCTCCAGAACGCCCTGACCGCCGTCGCCAGGATCGGCAAGCCCGTCATCGCCGCCATCACCGGCTACGCCCTGGGCGGCGGCTGCGAGCTGGCCCTCTGCGCCGACTTCAGGGTCGCGGGAGAGTCGGCCAAGCTCGGCCAGCCGGAGATCCTGCTCGGCATCATCCCGGGCGCGGGCGGCACCCAGCGCCTGCCCCGCCTGATCGGCCCGGCCCGCGCCAAGGACCTCATCTTCAGCGGCCGTCACGTCGACGCCGCCGAGGCGCTCGCCCTGGGCCTGGTGGACCGGGTGGTGCCCGACGCGCAGGTCTACACGGCCGCGCTGGAATGGGCGGCCACGTTCGTCGGCGGTCCCTCGGTCGCCGTGCGCGCCGCCAAGCAGGCCGTGGACCAGGGCCTGGAGACCGACCTCGACACCGGGCTGGAGATCGAGCGCCTGCACTTCGCGGGCCTGTTCGCCACCGAGGACGCCAAGATCGGACTGCGCGCGTTCGCGGAGAAATCCAAGGCCAAGTTCACCGGCCGTTAGCGCCTGCAAAGTGAAGTCAACCCATTCGGTAAGGACCGTCCTTACCGATATGGGTTTGCCGCTATGGTGGCGTTTCATGATGCGCGTCCTGGTCCCCGCGCGGCTCAGAAAGGCCGTGCGTACGTGGTTCGACTCTCGCTACATCTCGATCGCCGATCACCGCCAGGACATCAGGGACGCGCTCTGGGAAGTCCAGACCCTGAGGCGGGAGATGGCGACCCTCCAAGGCGAGATGGAGCGGCTCAGGAACGCCCGTTCGCAGGCGGCCGACAGCAGGGCCGACAGCAGGGCTGACCGGGCGAAGATCGACGACGCCCACCGGCTCGCCCAGGAGACGGCCAAGGCCCTCGACGGGGTGCTCCAGAACGAGGTCCTGGTCTGGCAGGCCATCGACGACCTGCGCGCCGGACGCCCCGGCCAGGAGCAGTCGTGCGCGTGACCTGGACCGGCGCGGACCTGACCTTCCGCCTCGACCCCGAGGACGAGATCACCGGCAGGGCCTCCGACGAGCATCCGGTCAAACTGGCCATCAACTCCTGCTCCATCGGCGGAGTGCCGGACGACGCCCATCCCGACCTGTTCGCCGTGGCCGCCTGGACGATCGTGGCCCCCTGGACCCGGCGGCGGATCACCTTCGACCGCGCCGTCTCGGCGGAGGTGGCCCAGGCCCTGCACGCCGGCTGGGGCGTCGAGGCCGGGCCGGTCGGGGCAGAGCCGCGCCGTCCCGGCGACAGGCTCGCGATCTCGTACAGCGGTGGTGCCGACTCGGTGGCGGCGGCCACGATCTACCCCGAAGCCCCGTTCGTCCACTTCCGCCGGACGGCTCACCCGCGCGTGCCCAACCGCTGGCCGCACTACCGCTCCGACGTGCTGGCCAAGCTGGCCGCCAGGACCGGCCGGGAGCTGAGCACGGTCACCTCCGACCTCGAGTTCACCCTCGCCGAGCCGCGCCCCGGCTACCCGGAGCACCACGCGGTGGCGGTCGGCGCCCTGCTGCTCGCCGACCGGCTCGACCTCGGCGGTCTGGGCTTCGGCTACGAGCTGGGCTCGCGCTGGCTCGGCGGTGGCCGCTACCTGTGGCGTTACACCCCCGACAACCCCATGTGGTCGCCGCACGGCAGGTGGGGCAGGCTCTTCGCGGCGGCGGGCGTGCACATCGTGCTCCCCGTCGGCGGCGTGAGCGAGGCCGTCACCATGCGCCTGGCCCTCGGTTCCGACCTCAAGGAGCAGGTCCGCTGGTGCCTGCGCGGCACCGACGGCCCCTGCCGCACCTGCGGCAAGTGCCTGTACAAGGAGCTCATCCAGGCCGCCGTCGAGCGCCGCCCGCTCGACACCCCCATCACCGCCGACCGCCCCGTCGCCCGCAAGTGGCTCAGGAAGCCGCCGTACGGTGGCCAGGAGATGATCCAGTACGGCCTGGCCCGCGTCCCCGGCATCGAGAACACGCTGTTCGGCCCGGTGCTCGACCACTTCGACGTCACCGAGGAGTCCACCGGCTGGCTGGAGCGCTGCTACCCCCCTGCCCTCGAGGAGATCCCCGGCCGGTGGCGGGCCGAGGCGGCCGCGTTCATCGAGGCGAACGTCGGGCTCATGACGCCGGACGAGGTACGGCGGGTGGAAACATGGGGCGCCTGAGGAGGTCGTCATGAAGGTCTATTTGTCGGTGGACATGGAGGGCGTGACGGGGTTGACCGACCCCGAGGAGATGCACGCGGGCAAACGCGGCTACGAGCGCGGCTGCGAGCTGATGACCGCCGACGCCAACGCCGCCGTCGAGGGCGCGTTCGCGGCGGGGGCGAGCGGCGTGCTGGTCAACGACGCCCACGGGTCCACCAAGAACCTGCGGATCGACCTGCTCGACCCCCGGGCCACCCTGATCAGGGGGCCGGGCAAGGCGCAGCGCATGGCCCAGGGGCTCGACGGGTCGTTCCAGGCCGCGTGCTTCGTCGGCTACCACGCCCGCGCGGGCGTGCCGCACGGCGTGCTCAACCACACCTGGATGGGCAAGGAGATCCAGAACGTCCACCTCAACGGCGAGCTGTGCGGGGAGACCCGGCTGGTCGCCGCCTGCGCCGGGTTCCACGGGGTGCCGGTCGCGGTGGTGACCGGGGACGAGGCCGTGGGCGACGAGGCGCGCGAGCTGCTCGGCGACGTCGAGACCGTGGCGGTGAAGAAGGGGATCGACAAGTTCTCGGCCGAACTGCTGCCGCCGAGCGTGGCCCAGGATCGGATCCGTGAGGCGACCACGCGGGCCCTTGGCCGGTTGAGCGACTTCACGCCCTATCGGGTGCCGGCGCCGTACACGCTGGGGGTGGAGTGGAACTCCACCGCGATCGCCGCCGCCGTGGCGCTGGTTCCCGGCGTGAAGACGGCCGGGGCGCGGCACACCGAGTTCACCACGGACGACTTCACCCAGATCATGGCCCTGTTCGGCATCTTCGCCACCATCGGCGGCCAGATCGCCTGCGGCAGCGGTCCGTACGGCTGAGCAGAGGAGCGAAGGTGGACGGCGCGGCGCTGACCCGGCGGGGGCTGCTCGTCGGGATCGGGGCGGCAGGTGGCGCGGGGGCCATGTACGCCGCCATGGGCGCACTCGGCCTGGCCCCCGAGGCCCAGGACAAGGAGTTCTCGGCCCCCAGGGCGGGCGACTTCACCCTGCGCGGCAAGGCGTCGGCCTCGGTGGTGATCCTCGGGGCGGGCGTCGCCGGGCTGACGGCCGCGTACGAGCTGGGCAAGGCCGGCTACGACTGCACGCTCCTCGAGGCCAGGCCGAAGGCCGGCGGCCGGAACCTGACGCTGCGCGGCGGCGACCGCCTGACCGAACTGAACGGCCCCGCCCAGAACGTGACGTTCGGCGAGGGCGTCTACTTCAACGCGGGCCCCGGCCGCATCGCCCCCTGGATGGTGACCCTCGACTACTGCCGTGAGCTGGGCGTCCCCATCGAGACCTTCATCAACAACAACGCCGCCGCGTACGTCCACACCAACGGGCAGACCACGCGCGCCCGCACGGCCCGCGCCGACATGTACGGCTACGTCGCCGAACTCCTCGCCAAGGCCACGAACCTCGGCGCGCTCGACAAGACCCTCACCCAGGACGACCAGGACCGGCTCCTGGAGTTCCTGAGAAGGTTCGGCGACCTCGGCCCCAAGCTCGGCTACGAGGGCTCCCAGCGGCGCGGTTTCACGAAGTTCCCGGCGCTCGGCGCCGGCACCCCCGTCCCCGACCCCGGCACCCTCCACCAGGTCCTCGCCGCCGGCACCGGCCGCGCCATCACCAACGACTTCGGCTACGAGCAGGCCACCCCCATGTTCCAGCCGGTCGGCGGCATGGACGCGATCGTCACCAGGCTCGTGGAGGCCGTCGGCGCGGACCGGATCAGGACCGGCGCCAAGGTCACCAAGATCACCACCCTGGACGACGGCGTCGAGGTCGTCTGGACCGGCGGCAGCGTCAAGGCCGACTACTGCGTCGCCGCCCTCCCGCCCCACCTGCTCGCCAGGATCCCGCACAACCTCGGCGCCCCGGTCACCGCCGCGCTCAGGACCCCGGTCCCGGCGGCCGCCGGCAAGATCGGCTTAGAGTACGGCAGGCGCTGGTGGGAGCTGGAAGACCGCATCTACGGCGGCGTCACCGAGACCGACCTCGACATCACGCACATCTGGTACCCCTCGCACGGCTACCACTCCGAACGCGGCCTCCTCGTCGGCTACTACAACACCGAGCGCGACGCCGAACTCTACGGAGCCCTCACCCCCGAGGACAGAAGGCGCCGGGCGCTCACCCAGGGCAAGAAGATCCACGGCGAGAAGTACCGCCAGAACCTCCTGTCCAGCACCTCGATCGCCTGGGAACGCCAGGAGCACGTCCAGGGGGCCTGGGTGCGCTGGCCGTCCTTTGATTCGTCCTTCACTCTTCTGCAACGCCCGGCCGGAAGGGTCTACTTCGCGGGCGACTGGCTCACCCATCTGATCGCCTGGCAGGCGGGCGCCATGGAGTCCGCCCGCGGCGCCGTCACACAACTGCACCAGCGAGTGCTGCAGTCTCCGTGACGCCGCCCGCTACTCCCGTGACCGCAATAGGCTCGTGGGGGAAGCGATCGAGGAGACGGGATGACGTTGCACTGGGTGTCCGCGACCGAGCGGATCGACCTGCTGGCTGATCCGGTGGTGCGTGCCGTGACGAATATGGAGGGCGTCGAGGTGACCGAGATCGACCCCGGCCTGGCCGACACGGCGGCGTTCTGCGAGCGCTACGGCGTGACTCTCGAAGAGTCCGCCAACTGCGTGGTCGTGGCGGCCAAACGGGGCGGCGAGACGCGCTACGCCGCGTGCATGGTGCTCGCGACGATGCGGGTCGATGTCAACGGCGTGGTGCGCAGGCACCTCGACGCCCGCAAGACGAGCTTCGCGCCCATGGCGGACGCGGTCGAGCTGACCGGCATGGAATACGGCGGCATCACGCCGCTGGGCCTGCCCGACGACTGGCCGGTCCTCGTGGACACCCACGTCGCGGAGCACCCGCGGGTGGTGATCGGAAGCGGCGTGCGCAGGTCCAAGCTCGCCCTCTCCGGGGCCACACTGGCCGGGCTGAAGAGCGCAGAGGTGCTCTCCTTGGCCGGCTGACGCGAAACTGAAGCCGATTCGAGACCGTTGGATGGGAAACCGATGGGGCCGTTCTGGACGTTGTACGAGTGGGAATGTGGCCTCATGGTTCATCTCGTGGGCGGGGATTAAGCCGGTATGGTGCTTCATGCCATGAACGATGACCGACTAGGCCCTTACCGGCTGCTCAGGCGGCTCGGTGAAGGCGGAATGGGCGTTGTCCACCTCGCTGTCGACCCCCAGGGGCGGCAGGTGGCGGTCAAAGTCCTGCGCGGCGAGGTCGCCGGTGACGAGGTCGCCAGGCGGCGGCTTTCGCGCGAGGTCGAGACCATGCGCCGCGTCCGGAGCAAATACATCGCCGAGGTGCTCGACGCCGATGTGACCGGACATCGGCCGTACATCGTCACGCGTTACGTGCCCGGCCGTCCGCTCGACGAGATCGTCAAGGACGACGGGCCCCTCGACCTGCCGGCGCTGATCAAGGTCGCGCACGGGGTGGCCTCGGCGCTGGCCGTCGTGCACTCGGTGGGCGTGATCCACCGCGACCTCAAGCCCGGCAACGTGCTCATCCTCGACGGCGAGCCCGTCCTGATCGACTTCGGCATCGCGCAGGCCGTCGACGCCACGCGGCTGACCCAGACCGGTATGTTCATCGGCACGCCCGGCTACCTCGCGCCCGAGATCATCGAGGGGCAGGAGGCGGGCCCCGAGGTCGACATCCACGCGTGGGCCGGCACCCTGCTCTACGCGGGCACCGGCCAGCCGCCCTTCGGCAAGGGCACGCTGGAGATGATCTTCTACAACATCACCGCGGGCAAGGCCGACATCAGCGGGGTCCCAGCCGAGGTGCGGCCGCTGCTCAAGGCGGCCTTCCAGCGCAACCCGTCCAAGCGTCCCAAGGCGGCCGACCTGGCCGAGCAGACGGCCAGGATGCTGCCCAGGCCGGCCGCGGGCACGCCCGACGAGATCTCGACCGTGCCGCGTCCCGACGGGCCGCCGGCCGACTTCTCGGCGCCGCCGCCCCCGCCGCCGCAGCCGGACTTCTCGACGCCGCCGCCGCGGATCACCGACAAGCCGTCCTACGACATCTCGACGCCGCCGGTGACGCCGAAGCGGCTGCTCGAGGGGCCCGACCAGCCCATCGCGCCGCCCGCCGACCAGCGGTTCGTCTCGCTCCTGCCCGACCAGGGCGACCCCTACCCGACGCGCAGGGTGACGCAGGAGGAGCTGCGGCAGATCCAGCGCGAGTCGGGCGCCTACCAGCAGCAGGCGCCGCCCCACTCCCACGGCAACGGCCCGGCCGCGCCGCGCGGCGAGACCGACGTGCCCACGAGGCGGGTGCGTCCTGATTCGCCCGACTACAACAGGCTCCACTCCTCGGCGCATCCGGCGCCGCCCCAGCAGGGGCCTCGTCCCGGGTCCGGCCCGCAGCAGGGGCCGCAGCAGGGCCCGCAGTCCGGGCCGAACCAGGGCCGGGTGGGCGGGGGGCCCGACGGGGTCGAATACGGCCGGCCCAACCCGATCCCGTTGCAGCCGCCGCCGTACATCCCGGCGCAGCCGCACCACCAGCTCGACCCGATGACCAAGCGGGAGCCGTACATCCCGAGCGTGTCGCCGGGCAAGGTGCTGCAGCGTTCCCGGGCCTACGGCGTGGCGAGCGCGATGCTGCTGGTGCTGATGATCGTGGCGGCCGTGCTGGCGCCGGTGCTCGTGGCGGTCGTGGCGGTGCCGTTCGCGGTGCTGCTGCGCGCGGCCGACATGGCCCAGCCGCAGCTCGCGACCCGCAGGGCGGCCGGGGCGGCGGCGCTCGACGTGGTCCGGGTGTTCGCCTATCCGGCGGCGCTGGCCAGGTCGGCGGGCATCACGCTGGCGCTGGTGCTCTACGCGCTCATTCTCGGGCTGCCGGTCACGCTCCTGCTGACCGTGGTGGCCGGGATGAATCCGTCATATGCCCTGTCGTGGGGCGCGGCGGTCGCGCTGTGGACCGTGTGCGCGGGTCCGGGAGTGGAGGGTCCCGGCAAACAGATGCGCAGAACGCTCTCATCGCTCGTACCCTCGAGAACAGCGGCGATGGTGATGGCGGGAGTGCTCGCGGCGGCTGCCGTGCTCTCGCTGACCCTCGCTTACGGCACGTTCGGGGTCAAGCCAAGGGGGGCCGTATGGACTCCGCTGAACGTCGATCCAGTGGTGAAGCAACTCAACGGACTTGGGGGGAATTCCGGGGGATGACGCGGGGAAGGTGGCGATGAGCACCCAAGCACCAGAACGCCTCGGCCCGTATCGGCTGGTCAGGAAGATCGGCGAGGGCGGCATGGGAGTCGTCCACCTCGGTCTCGACGGTGAGGGCCGCGAGGTCGCCATCAAGGTGCTGCACCCGCACGTGGCCGCCGACCTCAAGGCGCGCGACCGGCTCACCCGCGAGGTCGAGACCATGCGCCGCGTACGCAGCCCGCACGTCGCCGAGGTCATCGACGCCGAGCTCGTGGGCGGCCAGCCGTACGTGGTGACCCGGTTCGCGCCCGGCCGCACGCTCGAGGAGACCGTCCTGTCCGAGGGCGCCCTCGAGGCGCGCCAGATCATCAGGCTGACCCAGGGGCTCTGCCAGGCGCTGGTGGCCATCCACGCCGCCGACGTGATCCATCGTGACTTCAAGCCGTCCAACGTCATGCTGGTCGACGGCGAGCCGCTGGTCATCGACTTCGGCATCGCCCACCTGGTCAACGCCACCCGGCTGACCCAGACCGGCATGTTCGTCGGCACGCCCGGCTATCTCGCTCCCGAGATCATCCGCGACTCGGACATCACCCAGGCGGCCGACGTGCACGCGCTGGCCTCGACGGTGTTCTTCGCCGCGACCGGCGCGCCGCCGTTCGGCACGGGGACGTTCGAGGTGGTCTGCTTCAACATCATGGAAGGCCGGGCGCAGATCGACAAGGCGCCCGCGTGGCTGCGCGGGTGGCTCTCCCGGGCGCTGCAGGTCGATCCGACGGCCCGGCCCAGCGCCCACGAGCTGCTGCGGATGGCCAGGGCGCTCGACCCCGCGGTGACGACGTTCAACGAGACGTCCGGTCCCACGGGCACCAAGCGGCTGGGGAACCGGACGCGGGCGATGGAGAACTTCTCCGACCTGCTGCCGCCGGTCGAATACGGCACGCCGGCGCCGCCGGCCCGCCGCGAGGAGGCGCCGCCCCGCAGGGAGCAGCGGCGGGAGGAGCGGCGCAGGGAGGAGCGGCCGCCGCCCTACGTGCCGGCGCCGATGCCGGACCGGCCGCCGATGCCGCGCCCCGACCAGCGGGTGGCCGGCTACCCGGCGCCGCAGGCCGCCGCGCCGCCACCGGTCAGGCCCTACACTCCGCCGCCCGCCCCGCGCCAGCACACTCAGCCGGCCGAGCGCAGGAAATACCTGTTCGGCAGCCAGCTCGTCGGCCTGCTGCTGCTGGTCACGCTGGTGGCGCTGACCGTGATGATGCCGGTCATGGTGGGCGCGGTGGCCGTCGCGCTCGCGCTGGTGCTGCGCATCGGCGAATACCTCTTCGGCGACCTGGTCAAGCGGCGGCAGGTGCGCGGGAGCAGCGCGGCCGATCCGCTGCTCGCGGTGGTCGGCACGCCGTGGGCGCTGGTGAAGTCCGCGCTCGTGACCGTCGTGCACGTGCCGCTGGCGCTGCTGTTCGGCGTGTGCGTCTGGGGCGTGCTGCACTGGGCCGGGCAGATGGGCGTCAACGAGGCCGCCTCCTGGGGCGCCGGCGCCTTCGCCGCGGGCCTGTTCGTGCTGCCCGGCGGCGGCGCGCCGCGCAAGGCCGTCACCCGCACGCTCACGGGCGTGCTGCGCAGCCCGGGGGCGGCGCTGGTCGCGGTCGTGCTGGTGGGCACCGCGGCGCTGTTCGCGGTGATGTTCGCGCTGGGCCAGGACACGGTGTGGGCGCCCTGGCGGGCACCCGAATCGGTGATCGACGACCTGGCCAGCGACGCCAGGCAGAGTACGATCGGCCTGATCACCGGGTTGGTGGGCAGTCTCATGGACGGTCTCGGGCTGGGGTTCCTGAATCCCTGGGCCTGAGTGTCCACGCCGTCCCCTGGGGGGAGAGATGAAGTATGAGCGAGCACCTCGGCCCGTACGAGCTACTCTCCCGTCTCGGGGCCGGTGGGTTCGGCGAGGTGCACCTGGCACTCGACCCTGAGGGCCGCACGGTCGCCGTCAAGGTCCTGCACCCCCACGTCGCGGCCGACGGCGGCGCGCTGGCCCGGCTGGCGCGCGAGGTGGAGACCATGCGCATGGTCGGCGGGCCGCACGTGGCCGAGGTGCTCGACGCCTCGCTGGAGGGCGCCAGGCCCTACCTGGTGACCCGCTACGTGCAGGGGCGCCCGCTCAGCGCCGTCCCCGTGCCCGTCGCCGACCTCGTACGGCTGGCCGCCGGGCTGGGCGACGCGCTGATGGCCATGCACGTGTCCGGGGTGGTGCACCGCGACCTCAAACCGGCCAACGTGATGATGACCGAGGGCGATCCCGTGGTCATCGACTTCGGCATCGCCAGCGCGCTCGACTCCCTGTCCGTCACCGCCTCGGGCGCGGTGGTGGGCACGCCCGGCTATCTGGCTCCCGAGGTGCTCGAGGGGCGGGCGGCGGGCATGGAGTCCGACGTCTTCTCCTTCGGGGCCACGCTGGCGTACGCGGCCACGGGGCGCCAGCCGTACGGGCAGGGGCCCGCCTCGGCGGTGGCCTACCGGGTGGTGCACCATCCGCCCGATCTGGAGGGCGTGCCGGAGTGGCTGGAGCCGCTGTTACGCGAGTGCCTGTCGCCCGACCCGGCCGCGCGGCCCACGGCCGCCCAGATCTGCGCCAGGCTGGGCGTCGTGCCGGTCTCGCCCGTGCCTCATGCCGTCCATCCGGCCGGGGCCGCCGTACGCCCCACCGGCCGGCCCGTGGCCGACGACATGAGCACCAGGGAGTGGCGGCCGGGCAGGGAGCAGCACCGGCGCTCGGTGGAGGAGTCGAAGGCGCGGCACCGGGAGAAGGTGCGCAGGCGCTGGCTGATCGGGTCGGGGCTGTTCGTGTCGCTGCTGGCGGCGGCCGCCCGGGAGCCGCTGCCGGAGGTGTCGTTGTTCCTGCTGGCGGCGTACGCGCTGGCGGTGGTGGTGGACGCGGGGGTGGCGTTGTTCTCGCGGAGCCCCTACCGGCGCAGTCGTATGATCGCGGATCTGGCCAGTGTGACGGGGGCGGTGGGGATCTGTTTCGGGCTGGCGGCGACGTTCAGCACGTTCACGTTGGCGCTGTTCGCGGGCACGGCGCTGGTGGTGGGGGTCGTGTTCCTGCTGTCGGCGTAGCCGCGGGAGCGACCGAATAAAGTTCGGTATGGTGGTGGACGGGAGTCTGCGGTTTTGCCGTAAGCTACCCGTGGGTAACATAACCGCGAAACCACGACAGACCCTCTGTCGGGAGCCCTGCGGGCACCTGGCAGTCTGGACAGCATGCATTCGGCGCCCACCGCAACCGCGCGGGGGCGCACGCGAACTACGGGAGGTCGGCCACCGGCCATGAACATCGTCGTCTGCGTGAAGCAGGTCCCCGACACGGCGACCGAGCGCAAGCTGCGGTCCGATGACAACACGCTCGACCGCGCCGCCGCCGACGGCGTGGTCAACGAGCTTGACGAGTACGCGGTCGAAGAGGCGCTGAAGCTCAAAGAGGCCCACGGTGGCGAGGTGACCGTCCTCACCATGGGTCCGGGCAGAGCCACCGAGACGATCCGCAAGGCGCTCGCCATGGGCGCCGACAAGGCCGTCCACCTCAGTGATGACGCGCTGCACGGGTCCGACGCGCTGTCGACCTCGTACGCGATGGCGCAGGTGCTCAACAAGATCGGGTTCGACCTGGTCATCCTGGGCTCGGAGTCCACCGACGCCCGCACCGGCGTGCTGGCCGCGATGCTGGCCGAGCGCCTCGGCACCCCGCAGCTCACGCTGGCCAACAAGGTCGAGGTCGAGGGCACCTCGATCAAGGTCCAGCGCATCACCGACTACGGCTTCGACAAGGTCGAGGCCGCGCTCCCGGCCGTCGTGTCCGTGGTCGAGAAGATCAACGAGCCCCGCTACCCGTCCTTCAAGGGCATCATGGCGGCCAAGAAGAAGCCGGTCGAGACGCTCGCCATCGGCGACGCCTCCATCGACGCGAGCCAGGTGGGCCTGGCCGCGGCCTGGTCCGAGGTCGTCGACTTCGCCGCGGCCCCGCCGCGCGCGGCCGGCACGATCGTCAAGGACGAGGGCGACGGTGGCGCGAACGCCGCCGACTTCCTGGCGTCCAAGAAGTTCATCTGAGAACGGGGGTACTACGGAAATGTCGGAGATTCTCGTTCTCGTCGAGCAGGTCGAAGGCGAGGTCAAGAAGGTCACGCTCGAACTGCTGACCCTGGCCCGCTCCCTCGGCTCGCCCTCGGCCGTCTGGGCCGGCCCCGGGATCACACCCGAGGCCAAGGCCAGGCTCGCCGAATACGGCGCAGACAAGATCTACGTCGCCGGCTCGGGCGACATCGTTGACTACGTGGTCGCGCCCAAGGCCGAGCTGCTCGCCCAGCTCGTCGCCGCCGCGTCGCCGTCCGCCGTCCTCGTGGCCGCCACGGCCGAGGGCAAGGAGGTCGCCGGTCGCCTGGCCGTCAAGACCGACTCGGGCGTCATCACCGACGCGGTGGGCCTCGGCGAGGGCTTCGTGGCCGACCAGTCCATCTTCGGCGGCGGCGTCAACGTGCACTCGAAGGTCCGCAAGGGCACCCCGATCGTCGCCGTACGCCCCAACTCGACCGCCCCCGTGGCGTCGGCCGGGGCCGGTGCCGAGGAGGAGGTCTCGGTCACGCTGTCCGACGCCGCCAAGGCCGCCCGCATCGTCGAGCGCGTCAAGCAGGAGAAGGGCGCCCGCCCCGAGCTGACGGAGGCCGCCATCGTGGTCTCCGGTGGCCGCGGCGTGGGCTCGGCCGAGAACTTCGTCATCATCGAAGGCCTCGCCGACGCCCTGGGCGCGGCGGTGGGCGCCTCCCGCGCGGCGACGGACGCCGGCTGGTACCCCCACCAGTTCCAGGTGGGCCAGACCGGCAAGACGGTGTCGCCGCAGCTCTACATCGCGGCGGGCATCTCCGGGGCCATCCAGCATCGGGCGGGCATGCAGACGGCGAAGACGATCGTCGCCATCAACAAGGACCCTGAGGCCCCGATCTTCGAGCTGGCGGACTATGGCGTGGTGGGCGACCTCCACCAGGTCGTCCCCCAGCTCACGGAGGAAGTCAACAAGCGCAAGTAGCACCACCGGGTCACCCGGGGGCCCGGCTTGGGCCCCCGGGTGAAACACGTCGCGGAGAGCGGCACCGGTGGCGTATCCGCCCCAGGCCGGCAGGTTCCAGGACGGCCCATCGACGTCGCCCAGCCAGACGCGTTGCCGGCTCGGCGTGACGGTCAACCCGAAGCCGGACTGATGAGGCGACCCCGCACGCTGCCACGTCTCGATCGCGTCCTCGACCGCATCCCAGAGACGCAGGGGGCCGTGCTGCCGTACCGTCCACCCGCCGTCTTCGGCCTTGCGCGTGGTGGCCTGTGAGCCGGTGCCGACGTCCAGGGGAGGTGTCCGGCGGCTGGGTCGACCTGACGCTCCAGCGCAGGGCGAACCACCGGGACCTGGTCATGCCCGCGCCGAAGGGAACCTGATCTGGAAGGACGCGCCCCGCCCCGGAGCCGAGCGCAACTCCACCCGCCCCCCGTGCGCCGCCACGATGGAACGCACGATCGCCAGCCCGAGCCCAGCCCCGCCCGTCGCACGCGCGCGCGAGCCGTCCGGCCGGTAGAAGCGGTCGAACACCCGCTCCGCCTCCTCGGCCGTCAGCCCGGGGCCCTCGTCCGCGATGACCAGGACCGACTCGCCGCCCTCGGTGCCCACGCCGATCCTGACCGGGGTGCCGGCGGGCGTGTGGGCGATGGCGTTGCCGACGAGGTTGCTGACCACCTGACGGAGGCGCGCCTCGTCCCCGAGCATCGGCGCGGTCGCCGCGGGGCCGCCGGCGGGGCCGGTGAAGGTGATGGGGCGCGACGGATCGAGCGCGGTGAGGTCGTGGCGGGCGTCGGCGGCCAGGGTACGCAGGTCCATCGGGGTGAGGTCGAGGCCGGGGCCGTCGCTCTCGTCCAGGCCGGCGAGCAGCAGCAGGTCGTCCACCAGCTTGGCCAGGCGGGCCGACTCCTTCTCGATGCGGGCCAGCGCGGGCGCGGCCTCGGTGCCGCCCATGCGGTACAGCTCGGAGAAGCCCTTGATGCCGAACAACGGGGTGCGCAGCTCGTGGCTGACGTCGGCCACGAACCTGCGCATGCGCGCCTCGGAGTCGACCCTGGCCGCGACCCCCTGCTCGATCTGGGCCAGCATCTTGTTGAGCGACACGGCCAGCCGCCCGACCTCGGTGCCGGGGGTGGCCAGGTCGGGTACGCGCTTGGTGAGGTCGCCGTCCGCGATGGCGGCCGCCGTCTCCTCCACGCGGCGTAGCGGGGCGAGCCCGGCCCTGATCGCGAAGCCGCCCAGCAGCGCCAGCACGGCCAGCAGGATCGACCCGGCGACCAGGCAGGCCGCGCCCAGCCGGCTGATCGTCGAGTACATGCCCGCCAGCGACACCGCCGCGACCACCCCGGAGTGCGCGCGCTTGGACGGCAGCGCCACCACCCGCCACTCCTCGCCGTCCGCCCCGTCCACGGTGAACGGCCGCCCGCTGCGGGCCGCGATGGCGCCGGTGTCGAGGCGCGGCAGGCGAGGGCCCGCCGGATCGCCGAACTCGCGGGCCACCGCGCCGTCGGCACCGAGGTAGGCGGCGTATCCCTTCTGGACCAGGTCGAGCTGGCCCAGGCCGAGCGGGGTCCGGCTGCGCTGCAGCGTGGCCAGGAAGTCGGGCGGGATCGCCGCCAGCGCCGCGCCCATGGGGGCGAGCTGCGCGTCCACGCGGGTCAGGAGCTGGGTCTCGAGCTGGCGTACCAGGACCGCGCTGATCGCGACCAGGCCCGCGACGAGCAGCGCGACCGTGATGGCGAGCAGCCGGGCGCGCAGCGACAACCGGCCGATCATGGTCTCGGCCTGCGCAGCACGTAGCCGACGCCGTGGACGGTGTGGATGAGCTTGGGGTCGTCGAGCTTGCGGCGCAGGTAGCTCACGTACGTGTCCACGATGCTCGTGTCGCCGGCGAAGTCGTAGCGCCACACGTGCTCCAGGATCTGCGGCTTCGGCAGCACCCGGCCCGCGTTGAGCACCAGGTGGTGCAGGAGGCGGAACTCGGTCGGCGACAGGCGTACGGGGTGGCCGGCCCTGGTCACCTGGTGGCCGTCGGGATCGACCTCGAGATCCCCGACGACCAGCGTGTGCTCGTCGGGGATCACGCCCGTGCGGCGCAGGATCGCCCTGATGCGGGCCAGCAGCTCCTCCAGGTCGAACGGCTTGGTGACGTAGTCGTCGGCGCCGAGACTGAGCCCGTTGAGCTTGTCGGCCTTGGTGTCGCGGGCCGTCAGGAACAGCACGGGCACCGGCCCCGGCCGCCCGCCGGCCCGGGGCAGGCCGCGCAGGCGGCGGATCACCTCGAAACCATCGAGGTCGGGCAGCATCACGTCGAGCAGGACCAGGTCGGGCGGGTCGCGTCTGGCCGCCTCCAGCGCCTGGACGCCGCTGTCGGCCGAGCTCACGGTGAAGCCCGCGAAGCGCAGGGTCGCCGACAGCAGCTCCTTGACGGTGGGCTCGTCGTCGACCACCAGCAGCCGTTCGCCCAAGTGAGGCACCTCCCCGATGCGATGTCCAGCGTAGTCAGGCGTCGCGGTTCTTGAACTGGACGAACGCCGTGATCAGCATGACCGCGACGAACCCGACGAGCACCCCGAAGGCCACCACCGGGGGCAGCGGGGACGTGCCGGAGACGGCCTGGAAGGCGGCCGTGTTCGGCCAGTAGGTGTGCAGGAGATCGCGCAGGAAGCCGGGCGTGGAGGAGGCCAGGATGGGGAGCAGGAGGAAGGCCGTGCTGATGTTCACGGCGGCGGCCGTACCGCGCAGCAGGATGCCCAGCGCCAGCCCGAACAGGGCCAGCAGGGTGAACACGATGGGCCCGAGCAGCAGCAGGCGCAGCGCGGCCGGGTCGCCCGGCATGAGGGCCGGAGCCCCGTTCGCGGCCAGCGTGGTCTGGCTGGTCACGAACATCAGCCACACCGAGGCCACGCTGACCGGCAGCGCGGTCAGGGCGGTCAGCCCCGCCTTGGCGGCCAGGAGCCTTCCGCGCCGGCCCACGGCGGCCAGGGTGGCCCGCATCGTGCCCGAGCCGTACTCGGACGAGGCCACCAGCACGCCCAGCGCCGCGATCAGCAACTGGACGATGAACAGGCCGCGGGTGCCCATGTCCAGCGGCTGGAACTCCAGCCGCTCCTGGGGCGTGGCCGTGGCGTAGTCGGAGGCCGACGCGTTGCCGAACAGCCACCCGAAAAGCCCTGACACGGCGACGACGGCCAGCGACAGCACCATGGTGGCCCTGATGCTGGCGAACTTGGTCCACTCCGCCCGGAGCACTCCCGCGTCGATCATCGCGCCACTCCGTACTCGACGGCGTCACGGGTGAGCTCCATGAACGCCTCCTCCAGTGAGGCGAGCCGCGGGGCCAGCTCCTGCAGCGGCACGCCCTCCGCCCACGCCAGCCGGCCCACGTCGGTCGCGGTCATGCCCGTGACCAGCAGCTCGCCCTCGTCACCCAGCCCGACGTGGGCGCCGGACCGCTCGAGCCGCCGGGCGAAGGAGGCCGCCTCGGGCGTGCGGACGACCACCACGGCGCCGGCCCGGGTGAACTCGCCGATCTCGGCCTCGGCGATGAGCCGCCCCTTGCCGACGATCACCAGCCGGTCCGCGGTCAGCGCCATCTCGCTCATGAGGTGGCTGGAGACCAGCACCGTACGCCCCTCCGCCGCCAGCCTCCTGATGAACGTGCGGATCCACACCACGCCCTCCGGGTCCAGCCCGTTGACGGGCTCGTCCAGCACCAGCACCGGCGGGTCCCCGAGCAGGGCGGCCGCTATGCCGAGACGCTGGCTCATCCCCAGCGAGAACCCGCCCGCCTTCCGGCCCGCCGCGTCGGCCAGCCCGACCAGGCCGAGCACCTCATCGACGCGGGAGGCCGGCAGACCGTTCGTCTGGGCCAGGTAGAGCAGGTGCTTGTACGCGGTGCGTTGCCGGTGCACCGCCTGCGCCTCCAGCATCGAGCCGATCGTGCGCAGCGGGTGCGGCAGCTCGTGGTGGGCGCGGCCGCCGATCGTGGCCGTGCCCGAGGTGGGCAGGTCGAGGCCGAGGATCATGCGCATGGTCGTGCTCTTGCCGGCGCCGTTCGGGCCCAGGAAGCCGGTGACGACGCCGGGCGGCACCGTGAAGGAGAGATCGTCCACGGCGGTCCTGTCGCCGTAGCGTTTGGTCAGTCCGGTCACCTTGATCATGGGTCCAGACTGCGGTGGCTGGTTGGAGGTGTTCTGAGCGGATCTGTGAGTTCTCTGTGAGCGGGACCGCCGCGACGTGGAGCCACGCCGCGCCGGCCACGTCGATCCACAGAGAACTCTCAGATGGTCAGGCCGCGACCCTGGCCGGTTCGCGGGCGGGCGGGAGGGTGCTGACGGCGGCCGGTTCCGTACGCGGGAGCAGCCGGGCGCACAGGGCGATCAGCACGCCGAGGACCACGCCGATGCCCAGCGCCGTACGCAGGGACGTCGCGTCCGACAGGAAACCGATGGCCACCGGGCCGAGCAGCAGCCCCGCGTACCCCATGGCGCCCGCCTGGGCGATCGCCGGGCCGGGGGTGTCGGTGGCGGTGCCCGCCAGCGACAGCGTCAGCGGCGAGATCGTCGCCACGCCGAGCCCGACGAAGAACATCGCCGACACCGCCACCATCGCCGCCGGCGCCATCAGCACGACCGCGAAGAACGCCGCCGTGGCCGCGCCGGAGACGGTCAGCATGCCGCGGACCCCGAACCTGGCCCGCAGCCGGTCGCCGGTGAGCCGGGCGGCCAGCATGCCGACCTCGAACACCGGGTACCCGAGCGCCGCCACGGCCTCGGGGGCGCCGAGCTCGTCGCGCATGTAGAGGCCGTTCCAGTCGGCGACCGTGCCCTCGACCATGAAGGCGAAGAACATGATCGCGCCGAGCAGGTAGACGATCGGGGGCATGCGCCGCTTGACCGCCGCCACCGTGCCGGTCACCGGGGGCTCGGGCAGGTACGTACGGCCCAGCAGCACCATGACCGGCAGCGAGACCAGGCCGATCAGCGCCACGTTGGCGGTGAACGGCAGGCCCACGGCGATGGCCAGGCTGCCCAGCGCGCCCGCCGAGATGGCGCCCACGCACCAGCCGGCGTGCATGCCGTTCATCAGCGGCCGCCCGTACGCCAGCTCCACCGCGGAGCCCTGGGCGTTCATGGCGACGTCCACGGCGCCGAAGGCCATGCCGAAGACCGCCACGGCCACCAGGAGCCAGGGCAGGTCGGGGGCGAAGGCCACGCCGATGAGGCCGAGCGCCGTCATGGGGCCGCCTGCCCGCAGGACCGTCCTGCTGCCCGCGCGGGCCATGACGCGCCGCATGGACTGCATGGTCACCAGAGCGCCCAGGCCCCATGCCAGCAGGATCGTCCCGACCGTGGCCTCGGACAGACCCAGTTTGTCGGTCAGGGCGGGGATGCGCACGGTCATCGTGCCCACCATCAGGCCGGCAAGGACAAAGGTGAGGACCGCCCCGTAACGGGCGCTCCTCAGCTCGCGGGTCATATGGCCACACCTTTCGTGAAATATCGGGCACGCCAATCGCCCGGCCGGCCTCAGCCGGTGGGCGGGGGAGTGCTCAGCTCAGCGCATGCTCGCGTGCGCGGCGTGACCGGAGGGATCCCGGTCATCGCCGAGTCGGGAGGGGTTGGTGAAGGGCCCGCGAGGGGTCGGCGGGCCGGAAGGGGGAAGGGACGCGGAGCCGGGGGCTCAGGCGGGGGGTTTGAGCAGCGCCCTGAGGCGGGTCTCCAGTGCCTGGAGATCGTCGTCCGAGTTCAGCTCCGGGTCGTGGCTGGCCACGTCCCACAGCCCCTCGCACGCCAGGCGCACGATCTGCGCGGCCAGCGGGTCGGGCTCGCCGGCCAGCTCATCGCGATGCCATCGGGTCATCGCCTCGCGCAGCGGCGCGAGCAGGAAGAGGTTGCCCGACGCCCCCGTGACGACCGCCCATCGTCGCAGCCTGCCCGACCGCACGGCGGCCAGCGTCGCTCCGAGATAGCGCTCGGTGTAGGTCTCTCCGGGCTGGGCGGCCATGAGCTCGTCGAAGTCGTCGATCAGACGCTCCACCATGCCCTTGATGAGGGCCTCTTTGGAGCCGTAGTGATAGAGCAGGCCACCCTTGCTGACGCCCGCCCGGTCCGCCACGGCGGCCAGGGTGAGCGCGGCCGAGCCCTGGTCGCAGAGGAGTGCCTCCGCGGCGTCCAAAAGCTCGTCCCTTCTCATGCCTCAACTGTACCGTCCGGACGGTACAGTCGCAAACGAGATACCCTGAGCACGTGACCAGACCGTCGGCCTATCTTGATCATGCGGCTACCACCCCCATGCTGCCCGAGGCGATCGAGGCCATGACGGAGCAACTCAAACGCGTCGGCAATGCTTCCTCGCTGCACGCGACCGGCCGTCAGGTCCGCAGAGTCGTCGAGGAGTCACGCGAGACGATAGCCGACTCGCTCGGCGCCAGACCCAGCGAGGTCGTGTTCACCTCGGGCGGCACCGAGGCCGACAACCTCGCGATCAAGGGCCTCTACTGGGCGCGCACGCCGCGGCGGCGCGTGCTGATCAGCTCGGTGGAGCACCACGGCGCGCTCGACCCCGCCCAGTGGCTGGCCGACAGCCAGGGCGCCGAGGTGGAGCTGCTGGAGGTCGACGAGCACGGCCGGGTGCACCCCGACACGCTGCGGGCCGCCATCGGGCGCGACCCCGGCGACGTCGCCATGATCAGCGTCATGTGGGCCAACAACGAGGTCGGCACGGTGCAGCCGGTCCACGTGCTGGCCGCCATCGCCCACGACCACGGCATCCCGTTCCACACCGACGCGGTGCAGGCGGTCGGGCAACTGCCCGTGTCGTTCGCCGGGTCGGGGGCCGACGCGCTCACGCTCTCCGGCCACAAGGTGGGCGGCCCGATGGGGGTCGGGGCGCTGTTGCTGGCCAGGGGGCTGACGCCGGTCTCCGTCCAGCATGGCGGGGGTCAGGAGCGCGACGTGCGCTCCGGCACCCTCGACGCGCCCGCCATCGCGGGGCTGGCCGCCGCGGTCAGCACCGCCGTACACGAGCAGGAGACCCTGGGCCGCCGCCTGACGGAGCTGCGCGACGAGCTCATCCAGCGCGTCCGTGAGGCCGTGCCCGACGTCGTGCTCAACGGCGACCCGGCGAACCGGCTGCCGGGCAACGCCCACTTCTCCTTCCCCGGCTGCGAGGGCGACGCGCTGCTCATGCTGCTCGACGCCAAGGGCGTGGAGTGCTCGACGGGCTCGGCCTGCTCGGCGGGCGTGTCGCAGCCGTCCCACGTGCTGCTGGCCATGGGCGCCGACGAGGCGGCCGCGCGGGGCTCGCTCCGGTTCACGCTGGGCCACACCTCGACGCGCGACGACGTCGACCGCCTGCTCGAGGTGCTCCCGGCCGCCGTCGAACGCGCCCGCCGCGCCGGCCTCAGCTGAGGAAGGGGGAGACGGCGATCCAGGCCGGGTCGGCCGACACGTCCACCCGCGGCTCGCCCTCCTCCCAGCCCACGATCAGCTCCTTGGCGTGGATCGCCGCGTCGCCGGTCGGGTCGGCGTAGACGTGGATGATCCGGTGCCCCTCCGCGCTCATGTGCGCGGCCAGCACGGCGTCGCCGCGCAGCTTGACCAGGCGGGCGGCCAGGCGCTCCTCGAAGTCGCGCAGCGCGGCCAGCGAGTCGCCGACGGGCAGGCCGTTCTCGTCGCGGTGCGCGTAGGGGAGGGTGATCGCGATGTGCTGGTCGAACAGCGGGAAGTCCACCGGCCGCAGCGGATGGCGGGCCGTGGCGACCAGCGGCGCGCCGCCGGCGGTCTGGCCCTCCAGCAGCAACCACTCCTCCTCCGCGTGACCGGAGGCGACGTCGGCGACCACGGCGGGCAGGTGCACGGCGGGCACGGCGTCGATCGGCTGGAACGTCACCGCCGTGATCTCGCCCACCCACCTGGCCACGTCGTCCTCGCCGAGCAGCCAGTCGAGGGCCAGCAGCGCGGCCTCCATCCGGGTGTCCTCGTCGAGCTCGGCGAAGATCGGATGGTAGGCGGCCACGTCGACCCTCGGCTGGTTACGCGGCACGCGCAGGCCCAGCGACAGCTTGTCGAGCGCGAACTCGAAGCCGCCCACGTCGAGTGTGAGGTCCATCGCCTGCGGGTTGGCCTGCCGCGACGGATGGAACTCCCACAGCAGGTCAGAAGGCGGCGCCGCGAGGGCCCACCGGTGCGCGAGCGAGCGCAGCTCGGCGTCGCCGGCCGCCGTCACCACCAGCGCGTGCGCCGCGTTCTTGCCGGGGGCCACCTCCCAGACCAGCCCGGGGTCGATCGCGGCGACCGCGGGGGCGAGCCACTCCTCCAGCCCCTCGGCCTCGCCGGCGGCCACCAGCGAGTCGAGTCGCGGCCTGGCCTCCTGCCACCACGTCCAGAAACCGGCGATGGCCTCGGCCGGCCCGCCGGGCTCTTCCTCTGCTTCCTTGCGCCCGAATAGTCGCATGGCCGAATACTTCCAGACCCGGGGCATGGTCGCGCACTCCCAGGCGGACAGTACGCTGGAAAGGTCATGGGACTGCGTGTGCTTGCCGCCATGTCGGGCGGCGTCGACTCAGCCGTGGCCGCTGCCCGGATCGCCGAGGCCGGCCACGACGTCACTGGTGTCCACCTTGCCCTCTCGGCCAACCCCCAATCCCACCGCACGGGAGCCAGGGGCTGCTGCACGGTCGAAGACTCGCGCGACGCGCGCCGCGCCGCCGACGTGATCGGCATCCCGTTCTACATCTGGGACATGGCCGAGCGTTTCCAGCGCGACGTGGTCGAGGACTTCGTGGCCGAATACGCCGCGGGCCGCACGCCCAATCCGTGCCTGCGCTGCAACGAGAAGATCAAGTTCGCGGCGGTGCTCGACCGGGCGCTGGCCCTGGGCTTCGACGCGGTCGCCACCGGCCACCACGCCAGGCTGGCCGACGGAGTGCTGTCCAGAAGCGTCGACCAGGGCAAGGACCAGTCCTACGTGCTCGGTGTGCTCACCCGCGAGCAGCTCGGCCACGCGATCTTCCCGCTGGGCGACTCGACCAAGGCCGAGGTGCGCGAGGAGGCCGCCAGGCGCGGCCTGACCGTCGCCGACAAGCCCGACAGCCACGACATCTGCTTCATCGCCGACGGTGACACGCGCGGCTTCCTCGCCGAGCGGCTCGGCTCTGCCCAGGGGCCCATCCTCGACCAGAGCGGCGAGGTCGTGGGCAGCCACCAGGGCGCCCACGGGTTCACCGTGGGGCAGCGCAAGGGCCTGCGCATCGACCGTCCCGCCGCCGACGGCAGGCCGCGCTACGTGCTGTCGATCGAGCCGGTGTCCAACACGGTCACGGTCGGGCCGCGCTCGGCGCTCGAGGTCACCTCGATCACCTGCGGCCGGCCGGTCTGGAACGGGCCGAAGGCCCCGGCCGACGAGCTGACCGTGCAGCTCAGGGCGCACGGCGAGGTCTACGGATGCCGGTTCGAGGAGAGCGGCGGCGGGCTGCGCGTCGAGCTCGACCGGCCGGCCACCGGTGTGGCGGCGGGTCAGGCCGCCGTGCTCTACTCCGGCTCCACCGTCATCGGCTCGGCCACGATCGTCTCCGCCGCCTGAGGCCGCTCCCGCGCGCCGGCATCGGAGGCGAGCGGGTCAGCCGAGCGTGACCGACTCGCCGACCGGGATGCGGCGGATGTCGGCGCCCTGCTTGTCGGCCTCCATCTTCAGCCAGTTGTCCACCAGCCCCAGGGCGAGGTCGCTGTAGAGGGCGTCGTGGGTGGAGTAGGCGCGGGCCGGGCGGATCGTCCGCAGATATTCCACCATCTCGCTCAGCTTCATCCACGGCGCGCCGGTCGGCACCAGCAGCGTGGGCACGTCCACCCCGGGAACCGTCAAGGCGTCACCGGGGTAGAAGATCTCGTCGTCGACGAGGAAGCCGACGTTCTGTACGACGGGCACGTCGGGGTGGTTCTTGGCATGCCACTCGCCGAACGCCTTCACCCGGAAACCGGCCGTCTCGAACTCGTCGCCGTGTCGTACCACCTGGACCTTGGCCGGCACCTCGGTCAGCTCGGCGGCGACGCCCTCGCACGTCCAGATCTCCAGGTCGGGGGAGGCGGCCTTCAGCCTGCCGACGTCGACGTGGTCGGCGTGCTCGTGGGTGATGAGGACCGCGTCGGCGCCGTCGAGCACGGGAGACCTGGTGAACACCCCCGGGTCGATGACGAGGACCTTGCCGTTCTTCTCCACGCGGACACAGGCGTGGTCATATTTGCTGAGCTCCATTCGCCAGAGCCTACGCTTGCCCCATGTCTACGTGGGAAGCCACCGGGATCGGGTCGCATCCGGGTGAGGATCATCTTGAGGCCATGAGGGTCGTGTTCGGGGAGGTGCCCGGGCTGCCCTACCTGCCCGAGCTGCCGGCCAGGGGCGTCGGCGCCGACATGGTCGGGCGCACGGCGGCGCTGCTCGTCGAGCTGCCCGTCGAGGTGCAGCCCTCCGGATGGCGGCTGAGCGACCGGCCGGGGCGCGACCACCACCGGGCCGTCGAGCATCTGCGGCGCGACCTCGACGGGCTGGAGGAGGTGGGCAACGACTACGTGGGGCCGCTCAAGCTGCAGGTCTGCGGGCCGTGGACGCTGGCGGGCTCGATCGAGCTCCGGTACGGGAACAAGATGCTCTCCGACCCGGGCGCCGTACGCGATCTGACGGCCTCGCTGGCCCAGGGGGTCGCCGACCACTGCGCCGAGGTGCGGCGGCGGTTGCCCGGCGTGACCGAGATCGTGCTGCAGCTCGACGAGCCCGGGCTGCCCGGCGTGCTGGCGGGGACCGTGCCGACGGCTTCGGGATTCGGGCGGCTGGCGGCCGTGGAGGAGTGGCGGGTCGAGGAGGTGATGCGGCTGTTCGCCGATCCCGTGGTGCACTGTTGCGCGCCCGGCGTGCCGTTCGACCTGCTGCGGCGGGCCGGGGTGCGGGGGGTGTCGGTGGACGCGTCGCTGCTGCGGCGCAGGAGCGACGACGCCTTGGGGGAGTTGTTCGAGGCGGGGATGACGCTGTTCCTGGGCGTCGTGCCAGGCCGGGACACCCGTCTGGCCGACGTGGGGGTGGTGGCCAAGCCCGCCGTGGAGCTGTGGCGGCGGCTGGGGTTCTCGCCCGACCGGCTGGCCTCGCAGGTCGTGCTGACGCCGTCCTGCGGGCTGGCGGGGGCGTCGCCGGCGTACGCGCGGGGGGCGCTGGCGGTCTGCCGCAAGGCCGCGGAGGTGCTCAGGGAAGATCCGATGAGCGGCTGAGGCGTGTCCTTGTCGGTGGTCGGCGGTAGCGTTTGCACAGGTTGTTGGACGGAAGGAGGCTTGCCGTGAGTGAGGCAGGCGCTGAGGTCGAGGGCGTGCCGGTGACCGCGCTCAAGCGGCATGCCGAGCTGAGCGAGCTGGTCGAGGACGCGCGCTGGCGCTACTACGTGCTCGATCAGCCGACGGTGAGCGACGCTCGGTTCGACGAGTGGTTCAGGGAGCTGCTCGCGCTGGAGGAGGCGCATCCTTCGCTCCAGACGCCCGACTCGCCCACGCAGAAGGTGGGCGCGCCGGTTTCGGGTGACTTCGCCAAGGTCCAGCACCTGGCCCGGATGGAGAGCCTCGACAACGCCTTCAACGCCGACGACATGGCCGCCTGGATGGCGCGGGCCGAGCGGCTGGCCGAGGGCGACCCCGGGCCCTACCTGTGCGAGCTCAAGATCGACGGGCTGGCGATCGCGCTGGTCTACCGCGACGGCAAGCTCGAGCGCGGCGCGACCCGGGGCGACGGCCGCACGGGTGACGACGTGACGGCCAACGTGCGCACGATCACGGGCGTGCCCCACCGGCTCAAGGGCGACGACGTCCCGAGCCTGGTCGAGGTGCGCGGCGAGGTCTACATCCCGGTCGAGGGCTTCAAGAAGCTCAACGAGCAGCTCGTCGAGCAGGGCAAGCCGCCGTTCGCCAACCCGCGCAACTCCGCGGCCGGGACGTTGCGCCAGAAGGATCCGCGCATCACGGCGCAGCGGCCGCTGCGGATGCTGGTGCACGGCGTCGGCGTGTGGGAGGGCTCGGCCGAGCCGCGGGCGCAGTCCGAGGTCTACGACCGGCTGCGCGAGTTCGGGCTGCCGGTCAGCGACCTCTACCAGGTGCTGCCGGGGCTCGAGGAGATCAACGGGTTCATCGAGCACTACCGCGTGCACCGGCACGACCCGGCCTACGAGATCGACGGGGTCGTGGTGAAGGTCGACGACTTCCGCACGCAGCGGGAGCTGGGCTCGACCTCGCGGGCGCCGCGGTGGGCGATGGCGTACAAATATCCGCCGGAAGAGGTCAACACCAAGCTGCTCGACATCCAGGTGGGCGTCGGGCGCACCGGGCGCGTCACTCCCTACGGGGTGATGGAGCCGATCGTGGTGTCGGGCTCGACCGTGGAGCGGGCCACGCTGCACAACGCCGCCATCGTGGTCAAGAAGGGCGTGCTCATCGGCGACACGGTGGTGCTGCGCAAGGCCGGCGACGTCATCCCCGAGATCGTGGGCCCCGTCACGGCGCTGCGCGACGGGTCCGAGCGCGAGTTCGTCATGCCCACCCACTGCCCGGAGTGCGGCACTGAGCTGGCCTACGAGAAGGAGGGCGACGCCGACCTGCGCTGCCCCAACGCGCGCGGCTGCCCCGCCCAGATCCGCGAGCGCATCTACTTCGCGGCCGGCCGGCGGGCGCTCGACATCGACGGGCTCGGCTACGTCGCCGCCACGGCGCTCACCCAGCCGCTCCCGCCGCAGCAGCCGGTGGTGCGCACCGAGGCCGACCTGTTCGGCCTGACGCTCGAGCAGCTCATCCCGATCAAGTCGGTGGTCCGCGACCAGGACACCGGCCTGCCCAAGCTCGACCCGAAGACGGGTGAGGAGAAGGTGGTCACCTTCTTCTCCAACCTCAACGGCGAGGCCAGCCAGAACGCGCTGCGCCTCATGGAGGAGCTGGAGCGGGCGAAGGAGGCCTCGCTCGCGCAGATTCTCGTGGCCCTGTCGATCCGGCACGTCGGCCCGCCCACGGCCCGCGACCTGGCCGACGCGATGCGCTCGATCGAGGCCGTCATGAACGCCTCCGAGGAGGAACTGCTCGCGGTCGAGGGCATCGGGCCCCGCGTGGCGGCCACGATCAAGGAGTGGTTCGAGGTCGACTGGCACCGGGAGATCATCGAGCGGTGGCGGGCGGCCGGGGTCCGCATGGAAGACGAGCCCGCTCCCGAGAAGGGGCCGCAGACCCTCGAGGGGATGACGTTCGTGGTGACGGGCACCCTCGACGGCTACACGCGTGACTCGGCCGCCGACGCGATCACCGGCAGGGGCGGCAAGGTGTCCGGATCGGTGTCGAAGAAGACGGCTTTCTTGATCGCGGGCGACAACGCCGGGTCGAAATATGACAAGGCGGTGAGTCTCGGCGTGCCCATCCTCGACGGTGCCGGGTTCGGGGTCCTGCTCGAGGAGGGGCCGGAGGCGGCGGCCGGAGTGGCGGTCACGCCGGAGGCCTGAGCGTCCCTTGCCGGGGCCTGTCCGTTTCGCGCGGGCGGGCCCTTCGGTGTTTTCGGGACCACTGTGTGCACGACTTGCTACTGAGGGTGCTTTTTGGGTATATGTCGGGAAGAGGAATTACGGAACGTACGCGCTTGGTTTCGCGAAGTGGGGTGAAGGTCGTACCCTCCCATAGTGACCTAATGGGGGTTCTGTTACCGATGACTGACCCAACCGACACCCGCGACACCGGCCCACGCGTCGGCACGCCACTGTGGGCGTTCCTCGCGGGCATAACCGTGATCGGCTTTACCGCTCTCGTGGTGGCCATGCTCAGGCTCGACGCGTTCGGCCTGGTGGAGCTCGCCCGCGGGCCGCTGTTCTGGGTGCTGGCGGTGCTGGTGATCCTGGGCGAGCTGAGGCCCGTGATGGTGTCCTCCGCGACCGCCGTGGGCGGCACCTATCCGTCCACCATGTTCACCTTCGCCGTGCTGCTGCACTTCGGGCTGCCCATCGCGGTGCTGATGCAGGCCGTCGCGGTGACCATGAACGGCGTGGTGACGCGCAAGTCGTGGCATCGGGTCATGTTCAATGTCGCGCAGTCCACGCTCGCGCTCACCGCGGCGGCCGTGGTGCTGGGGACGTTCGGGATCGCCCCGAGCCCGGCCGCGCCCTGGGTGCCGAGCGGCACCGATCTGCTGGCCATCGTGCTGGCCGGGGTCGCCTACTTCGCCACCAGGGCCACCCTCGTCTGCGGCGCGGTCGCGCTGCACGAGCGGCGCTCGATCACGCGCGTGATGAAGGCCACGGCGGGCCCGCAGGCCCTCGTCTACGCCGGGCTGCTGGGCCTGGCGCCCCTGGTCGTCGTGGTCATGAACCACTCACCGGGACTCGTCCCCCTCTTCGTCGCCCCGCTGGCCGCCGTCTACTTCACCGCCACGCTCTCCATGCGCCGCGACCACCAGGCCCTGCACGACGAGCTGACCGGCCTGCCCAACCGCAAGATGCTCATCGTCAGCACCGAAGAGGCGCTGGCCGAGGCACGCCAGGAGGAACGGGTCGGCCTGTTCCTGCTCGACCTCGACCGGTTCAAGGAGGTCAACGACACGATGGGCCACCCGGTGGGCGACCGGCTGCTGCAGATGGTGGCCCACCGCCTCACCCACTCCGTGCGGCCCGGCGACGTGGTGGCGCGGCTGGGCGGCGACGAGTTCGCGGTGCTGCTGCCCTCGATCAGGGACGCCCACGCGGCCAGGGAGGTGGCGGCCCGGCTGCGGGCGGCGCTGACCGAGCCGGTGCGGCTGGAGGGCATGACCTTCGACATGGACGGCTCCGTCGGGATCGCGCTCTATCCGGACCACGCGCCCGACTTCGAGCTGCTGCTGCAGCGGGCGGACGTGGCCATGTACCTGGCCAAGGAGGGGCGTACCGGGGTTGAGCTCTACCAGCCCGACAAAGACCGCAATTCCCCCGAACGCCTCAACCTTCTCGGCGACCTGCGCCGCGCCATCGACAACCGCGAGCTGCGCCTGCACTACCAGCCCAAGGTCAACCTCGGCACGGGCACCGTCCAAGGGGTCGAGGCCCTGCTGCGCTGGCGCCATCCGGTCCGCGGGCCGATCGCGCCGTCGGACTTCGTGCCGTTGGCCGAGCAGTCGTACCTGATGCGGCAGTTGACGGCGTACGTGATCGACTCGGCGCTGGAGCAGGCCGCCCTCTGGTGGCACACAGGGCTGCGGGTGCAGATCTCGGTCAACATCTCCGCCCGCGACCTGCTGGGCTCGGCGCTGCCGGAGCAACTGGAGGTGGGCCTGGCCCGCTACGGCCTGCCGCCGACGGCCATCCAGCTCGAGGTCACCGAACGCATCCTGACTGGCGACCAGGCCTACACCCAGGACACCATCAAGGCCCTGGCCACCCTGGGCGTCCCCCTGGCCCTCGACGACTTCGGCACCGGCTACTCCTCCCTCATCCGCCTGCAGCGGCTGGCGGTGTCGGAGGTCAAGATCGACGCCTCCTTCGTCCGGCGCATCGCCGAGTCGGAGGACGACGACCGCATCGTCCGCTCGATCGTGGACCTGGTGCGCTCACTGGGGCTGCGGTCGGTGGCGGAGGGCGTGGAGTCGGACGAGGTCGCGATGCGGCTGGCGCAGATGGGATGCGACGTGGGCCAGGGCTGGCTCTTCGGCCGCCCACTGCCGGCGGCGGAGGCCACGATCTGGCTGCGGGACCACTCGGAGACGGGGGCCGAGGTCGAATTCGGCTATCAGCCCGAGGTCAGCCGCTCGGCGTAGCGTGGCGCGCGGCCCGGCTCGGTGGGGACGGGCAGGCGTCACGGCTGATGTGTTGCCGCTGGGTTAACCGTTCGGGCCTGCTGCGTCAAGCCCCCTAGGATGGCAGTGTCCAAAGACTCCATCCACGAAACGGGTTCAACGACTCATGTCCGCCATAACCCGCGACGAGGTCGCGCACCTGGCCCGGTTGTCCAGGCTGGCGCTCACCGACGACGAGCTCGACCACTACGCCACCCAACTCGATGCGATCATCGAGTCGGTCGCGAAGGTGGCCGAGGTCGCCGCCGAGGACGTGCCGCCTTCGTCGCACGCGCTTCCGCTGACCAATGTCTTCCGTGCCGACGAGGTGCGACAGTCCCTGACGCCCGAGCAGGCCCTCTCCGGCGCTCCCGCCGTCGAGGACGACCGCTTCCGGGTGCCGCGCATCCTCGGGGAGGAGGCATGAGCTTGATCCGTAAGAGCGCCGCCGAGCTGGGGGCGCTGATCGCCGGTGGCGAGGTGTCGGCCGCCGAGGTGGCCGAGGCGCATCTCGACCGGATGGCCGAGGTCGAGCCCAAGGTCCAGGCGTTCCTGCACGTCGACCGGGAGACGACGCTCGAGCAGGCGCGGGCCGTCGACGCCAGGATCCGGGCGGGCGAGCGGCTCGGCCCGCTGGCCGGGGTGCCGATCGCGCACAAGGACATCTTCGCCACGCGCGACATGCCGACGACGGCCGCGTCCAAGATCCTCGAAGGCTGGCGTCCGCCCTACGACGCGACCGTCACCGCGCGGCTGCGCGAGGCCGGGCTGGTCATCCTGGGCAAGACGAACCTCGACGAGTTCGCCATGGGCTCCTCCACGGAAAACTCCGCCTACCACCCCACCCGCAACCCCTGGGACCTGACCAAGGTGCCCGGCGGCTCGTCGGGTGGCTCGAGCGCCGCCGTCGCCTCTTACGAGGCGCCGCTGTCCACGGGCACCGACACCGGCGGCTCGATCCGGCAGCCGGCCTCGGTGACCGGGATCGTGGGCATGAAGCCGACCTACGGTGGTTCGTCCCGTTACGGGCTGATCGCGTTCGCGAGCTCGCTCGACACGCCGGGGCCGTTCGCCCGCAACGTGCTCGACGCGGCGCTGCTGCACGAGGCCTTCTCCGGCTACGACCCGATGGACTCGACCTCGATCGACGCGCCCGTGCCCTCGGTGGTCGAGGCCGCCAAGCACCCCGACGTCTCCGGCATGCGGATCGGCGTCGTCAAGGAGTTCGCCGGCGAGGGCTACCAGCCGGGCGTCCTGGCCCGCTACCAGGAGGCCGTCCAGCTCCTGGAGTCGCTCGGGGCCAAGGTCGTCGAGGTCTCCTGCCCGTCGTTCACGACCGCGCTGCCGGCCTACTACCTGATCGCGCCGTCGGAGTGCTCGTCGAACCTGGCGCGCTTCGACGCCATGCGCTACGGCCTGCGCGTGGGCGACGACGGCACCCGCAGCGCCGAGGAGGTCATGGCGCTGACCCGGGCGGCCGGGTTCGGTCCCGAGGTCAAGCGGCGCATCATGCTGGGCACGTACGCGCTGTCGAGCGGCTACTACGACGCCTACTACGGCCAGGCGCAGAAGGTGCGCACGGTCATCGCCCGCGAGTTCGAGGCCGCCTACCACCAGGTGGACGTGCTGGTGTCGCCGACCACGCCGACGACGGCGTTCTCGATCGGCGAGCGGGCCGACGACCCGATGGCGATGTACCTCGCCGACCTGTGCACCATCCCGTCCAACCTGGCGGGCAACGCGGCGATCTCGGTCCCGATCGGCCTGGCCGACGAGGACGACCTGCCGGTCGGCCTGCAGGTCATGGCGCCGGTCCTGGGCGACGACCGCTGCTACCGCGTGGGCGCGGCCGTGGAGCAGGCACTGGAGAGCCGCTGGGGCGGCAGCCTGCTGTCCAAGGCGCCGGAGCTGTAGGAGAGGGGAGGGGACGGCGGCGTGCTCACGCGAATCGAGATCGACGGGTTCAAGTCCTTTCTGGGCTTCGAACTCGACGTGCCGCCGTTCCTTGCCCTGGTCGGGCCCAATTCGAGCGGAAAGTCGAATTTCCTCGACGCGCTGGCGTTCGTGCGGTCGGCGATGCTGGCAGATGATCCGGAGCTGTGGCCCTCCGAGGTCAAGCACTGGCATTTCCACGTGCCCGACCCAGCGGCCATGCGGCGACCGGCCTCGGCTCTCGACCGGAGGCCACTGACCGAGGACGCCGGAAACCTGGCCGCGGTCCTCGGGCGGATGTCTCGTGCCGGCGGGCTGGACGACCTGCTGGTGGACCTCGCGGCGCTGGTGCCCGATGTCACCGGTGTCCGGCCGGTGTTCGATGAGCGGTCGGAGGAATGGTCATTCGATCTGCTGATCGACCACGAGCCCGTCCCGTGCCGGCTCGCCTCCGATGGCACGCTGCGTGTGCTCGCGCTGTTGGCCGCCCTCTACGATCGGGCCTCCTCCGGCCTGTTGATGGTGGAGGAGATCGAGAACGGCCTCCACCCCAGCAGGCTCGGGGCCCTGTTGCAGACAATCGCCCAGCGGGCGGGTGTGGTGGGTGACTCCTGGCGGCAGGTGATCCTGACGACCCACTCGCCGGTCGCCGTGTCGTCCCTCTATCAGGCCGCCCCTGACGCTCTGGTGTTCCTCGAGCCCGTCTCGAGGGCCGGGGGCGGACGCCCGAGATCCCGGGTGTCAGTCGCCAAGCCGATGCGTCAGGCAGGGGAGCCGGGCACGTTCGTCTCCCCTCGTCAGGGTCCGTACCCATCGGAGCATGGTGGGGCAGGTGCCATGAGCCGGCCTCGTCCCCTCGGGCTCATCACCGACCAGTACGGCTCGTGTCGCATGACGAAGGGCGACGCCCGAGGCGTGGCTGCTGGTGGACCGGCGGGGCCCCTGCTGCCCGCCTACGCCGAATGGGTGGACGCGACCTCCAAGGCGCTGAGGAGTCATGGCTTCCTCTGACCGCCGAAGCGATAGCTTGAAACGCAACGATCTGAACTAAGGACCTCACCATGACTGCCGGTACGCTCATGCCGTACGACGAAGCGCTCGATCGGTTCGAGCCGGTGCTCGGCCTCGAGACGCATGTCGAGCTGGGCACCAAGTCGAAGATGTTCTGCGGCTGCAAGACGACCTTCGGCGCCCCGCCCAACACGCAGGTCTGCCCGACCTGCCTGGCCTTCCCCGGGGCGCTGCCGGTGGCCAATGCCGCGGCCATCGAGTCGACGATTCGCATCGGCCTGGCGCTGAACTGCTCCATCGCCGAATGGTGCCGCTTTGCCCGGAAGAACTACTTCTATCCGGACATGCCGAAGAACTACCAGATCTCCCAGTACGACGAGCCGCTCTGCTTCGACGGCTACGTCGACGTCGAGGTCGACGGGAAGACCGTGCGGATCGAGATCGAGCGGGTGCACCTCGAGGAGGACACCGGCAAGTCCACGCACGTGGGCGGCGCCACCGGGCGGATCCACGGCGCCGACTACTCGATCGTCGACTACAACCGCGCCGGCATCCCGCTGGTCGAGATCGTGACCAAGCCCATCCCCGGCACCGACCGGCTCGCGCCCGAGGTGGCCAAGGCCTACGTGACCGAGCTGCGCGAGATCATGCGCTCGCTGGGCGTCTCCGACGTGCGGATGGAGGAGGGGTCGCTGCGCTGCGACGTCAACGTCTCGCTCATGCCGCGCGGCTCGTCCGAGTGGGGCACCCGTACGGAGACCAAGAACGTCAACTCCCTGCGCAGCGTCGAGCGGTCCGTACGCAGTGAGATCGAGCGGCAGGCGGCCGTCCTGGCCCAGGGCGGCAAGATCACGCAGGAGACCCGCCACTTCCACGAGGACACCGGCACCACCACGTCCGGCCGGTCCAAGGAGGAGGCGCAGGACTACCGCTACTTCCCCGAGCCCGACCTGGTGCCGATCGCGCCCGACAAGGAGTGGGTGGCCTCGCTGAAGGCGGCCCTGCCCGAGCTGCCGTCGGTCAAGCGCCAGCGGCTGCAGGCCGAGTGGGGGCTGTCCGACCTCGACATGCAGGCCATGCACAACGCCGACGCGATCGACCTCGTCGAGGCCACGGTCGCGGCCGGGGCCCCGGCCGCCGACGCGCGCAAGTGGTGGATGGGTGAGCTGGCCCGGCGGGCCAACGAGACGGCCACCGCGCTGGCCGACCTGCCCATCACTCCCGGGCAGATCGCCAGGGTGACCGAGCTGGTCGCCTCGGGCGCGCTCAACGACAAGCTGGCGCGCGAGGTGCTCGAAGGCGTGCTGGCCGGTGAGGGCACGCCGGACGAGGTGGTCGAGCGGCGCGGGCTGCAGATCGTCAACGACGAGGGCGAGCTGTCGGCGATCATCGACCAGGTGCTGGCCGACAACGCCGACGCGGTCGAGAAGGTGCGGTCGGGGAAGATCGCCGCCGCCGGTGCGCTGGTGGGTGGTGTCATGCGGGCCAGCAAGGGCAAGGCCGACGCGGCGCGCGCCCGGCAGCTCATCCTGGACAAGCTCGGCGTCTCCGAGTAGAGCGGCAGGTTGTGGCCCCGCCGATCCGGACATATCGGCGGGGCTACACCAAGAACCACTGTGTTCGGTTCCCAGCGGGGACCGTGACTACTCCTCCCGGGGCGAATGTGACGAAGGCGTGACCCGCCGCCGGGCCATGAGCGTCCTGAACACGGGCGTGAGCAGGGCCAGCACCGCGAGCGCCAGCAGCGTCGCGGCGATCGGGCTGCGGACGAGCACGCTCACGTCGCCCGCCCCGATGGCCAGCGCCCTGCGGAGCTGGATCTCGGCCATCGGGCCCAGGATCATGCCGATCACCGCCGGGGCGACGGGCAGGCCGAAGCGCCGCATGGCGTAGCCGAGCAGGCCGAGCACGTACAGGACGAACAGGTCCACGATGGTGCCGTTCAGGGCGTAGACGCCCAGGGCGGCGAACAGCACGATCCCGGCGTAGAGGTACGGGCGGGGCACGCTCAGGACGCGGGCCCACAGCGGGGCCATCGGCAGGTTCAGCACCAGCAGCATCGTGTTGCCGATGAACAGTGAGGCGATCATGCCCCACACCAGCGCCGGGTTGTGGTCGAAGAGCTGGGGGCCGGGCTGCAGGCCGTACTGCTGGAAGGCGGCCAGCAGGATCGCGGCCGTCGCGGACGTGGGCAGTCCCAGCGTGAGCAGCGGGACCAGGGTGCCGGCCGCGGAGGCGTTGTTGGCCGCTTCGGGCCCCGCGACGCCCTCGATGGCGCCCTTGCCGTACTCCTCCTTGGCCACGCCGCGCGCCAGGCGCTTCTCGGCCGCGTACGACAGGAAGGTGGGGATCTCCGCCCCGCCGCCGGGCAGCGCGCCGAACGGGAAGCCCAGGGCGGTGCCGCGCAGCCAGGGACGCCAGGAGCGGCGCCAGTCCGCGCGCCCCATCCACGCCCGGCCGACGGGCACCACCTCGGGCGGTACGTGACGCAGCCGGGAGGCCACGTACAGGGCCTCGCCGAGGGCGAAGAGGCCCACCGCGACGATCACCACGTCGATGCCGTCCAGCAACTGGGGGATGCCCAGCGTCAGCCGCGCCTGGCCGGTCTGCTGGTCGATGCCGACCAGGCCGATCGCCAGGCCGAGGACGAGCGAGGCCAGGCCGCGCACGATCGAGCGGGACAGGACCGACGACACGGCCGTGAAGGCGAGGATCGCCAGCGCGAAGTAGTCCTCGGGGCCGAAGGAGATCGCGAAGCTGACCACCGCCGGCGCCGCCACCACCAGGAGCGCGGTGGCGATGGTGCCGGCCACGAACGAGCCGATGGCGGCCGTGGCCAGGGCCTGGGCGGCCCGCCCGCGCCGGGCCATCTTGTTGCCCTCGAGCGCCGTGATCATGGACGACGACTCGCCGGGCGTGTTGAGCAGGATGGAGGTGGTCGAGCCGCCGTACATGCCGCCGTAGTAGATGCCGGCGAACATGATGAACGCGCTGGCCGGCGGCACCGTGAAGGTGATCGGCAGCAGCAGCGCCACGGTCATCGCGGGCCCGATGCCGGGCAGGACGCCGACGAGGGTGCCGAGGGTGACGCCGATGAGCGCGTACAGGAGGTTGACCGGGGTGAGCGCGGCGGCGAAACCGTCGAGCAGCAACTGGAGCGAGTTCACAGCACACCCTCCAGCGGCCCGCCGGGCAGCGTCACGCCCAGACCCTTGACGAACAGCAGGTACGTCGCCACGCCCATGACCACCGCGATCCCGCCCGCGCGCAGCTTGTGCTCGGCGCCCAGCGCCACCGACAGGCCGAAGAACAGCAGGCTCGCGCCGATGATCCAGCCGAGCACGTTCAGGAGCGCCGCGAAGGCCAGGAAGATGCCGCTGACCAGGCCGACGCTGCGCCAGTCCGTGGGCGCCTCGACGTCCACGTCCTCGCTCTCCTCAGGGTCGCCGTGGCCGCCGCGTACGACGTCCACCACGTAGAACAGGCCGATGAGCACCATGGCGCCGCCCACCAGCATGGGGAAGAAGCGCGGCCCGATGCCGAGCTGGGAGGCCGCCGCGGAGACGTCGAGCGTCCCGACCACGACGAGCACGCCCAGCGCCAGCACCACGACCGCCAGCCCGAGTTCGGGCCGCCGCCAGCGGGCCATCAGGAGACGAGCCCCATCTCAGCGATGATCGCCTTGACCCGGGCCTGCTCGGAGTTCAGGTAGTCGGCGAACTGCTGTCCGGTCTGGAAGGAGTCGATCCAGCCGTTCTTGGCCACGGCGTCCTTCCACGGCTGCGAGTCGTGCATCTTGGTGACCAGGTCGGTCAGGGCCTTCTTGTCGGCGTCGGAGATCCCGCCAGGGGCCACGAAGCCGCGCCAGTTGGCCAGCTCCACGTCCAGCCCGGCCTCCTTGAGGGTGGGCGCGTCCAGGCCGGGCAGCCGCTCACCGGAGGTCACGCCGAGGGCGCGCAGCTTGCCGGACTTCACGTGCTCGGCGAACTCGCCCACACCCGAGATGCCCGCGCTGACCTTGTTGCCGAGCAGCTCGTTCAGCGCCTCGCCGCCGCCCGAGTGGGCGATGTAGTTGACCTGCTTGGGGTCCACGCCCGCGGCCTTGGCCATCAGGCCGGCCACGATGTGGTCGGTGCCGCCCGCCGAGCCGCCCGAGACGGACACCTTCGCCGGGTCGGCCTTCCAGGCCGCCACCAGGTCGGCCAGCGACTTGTACGGGGACGCGGCCGGGACCACGACGATCTCGTACTCCTCGGTCAGCTTGGCGATGGGCGTGGTCTCGGCCAGCGTGACCTTGGACTTGTTCTGCTCGATGGCGCCCACCATGACCAGGCCCATGGTCATCAGCAGGTTGCCGTTGCCCTTCTCACCGGCCAGTTGCGCCAGGCCGATCGTGCCGCCGGCGCCGGGCACGTTGAACACCTCGACCTTGCGCTTCGGGTCGGCCGCCTTGAACGCCTGCTCGGCCGTGCGGGAGGTCTGGTCCCAGCCCCCGCCGGGCGCGGCCGGCGCCATGATCCGCAGCGCGGCGTTGGCGGAATTACCCTGCTCACCGCACCCCGTCAGCGCGCCGAGGGAGAGTGCCGCGAGAGCGGCGAGTACGCGAAAGCGCATGATCACTCCAAGGGTGGATTTCACGTTTATGGAACTGGGATCGTGAAGTCCAATTTCCCCGGCGTCGAGGCTTTGCACCCTTGCCGTCATAGTGGTCGTATTGGTCGCGACCTGGTCGTGACCTGGGTTTGTTTCCATGTGCAGCGTGAGACGGGTGCGGGACGCCTCCCTCGGGACCCAGTTGTTCATGCTCCAGATGGTGATCGTGATACTCGCCGTCGGGGGCACCGGAGGCGTGTGGGCCGAGCAGATGCGCGACCAGCTCGACTCGCTGCACCAGCAGCGGGCGCTGGCCATCGCGCAGTCCGTCGCCGCGCTGCCGCAGGTGCGCGAGGCGTTCAAGCTGACGCGCCCGGAGACCGTGCTGCAGCCGCTGGCCATGAGCGTCCAGCAGGAGACCGGCGCCGACTACGTCGTGATCGCCAACACCGACCAGGAACGCTACGCCCACCCCAACACCGCGCTGATCGGCAAGCGGCTGTCCACCGACGGCACCACGGTCCTGCGGACCGGGCGGAGCTGGGTCGGCACGGAGACCGGCACGATCGGCACCACGGTCAGGGGCAAGACCCCCATCCGCGACGAATACGGCACCATCATCGGCCTCGTCTCCGTCGGCGTCCTGGAGACCACGGTCACCGGCCAGGTCGCCCACGCCCTCCCGCGGCTGATCTGGACGGCGCTGGCCGTGCTGCTGGCCGGGCTCGCGCTGGCCGCGCTGATCACCGCGCGGATCCGCAAGCAGACGTTCGGCCTGGAGCCGCGCGAGATCGCCGCGCTGCTCGAACAGCGCGAGGGCGTGCTGCACGGGGTCAAGGAGGGCGTGCTCGCGCTCGACCTGTCGGGGCGGGTCACGCTGGTCAACGACGCCGCCGGCGAGCTGCTGGGCGAGGTGGGCGAAGACCTCACCAGGATGCCGGTCTCCGAGCGCATGCGCGACGTGCTCAGCGGCGCCGACCCGGGCGAGGACCGCGTCGTGCTGCACGGCGATCGCGTGCTGGTGCTCAACCGCACCCCGGTCTCCGTACGCGGGCGCCACCGCGGCTGGGTGGTCACCCTGCGCGACCGCACCGAGCTGATCCGGCTGGCCCGCGAGCTCGACGACACCAGCAGCGCGACCGAGGCGCTGCGGGCCCAGGCGCACGAGTTCGCCAACCGCATGCACACCGTCGTCGGCCTGCTGGAGCTGGGCGAATACGAGGCCGCCGTCGGCTTCATCACCCGCACCACCTCCGGCACCTACGCCGCCGACCTGCGCGAACGCATCCAGGACCCCACCCTCGCCGCCCTGCTGCTGGCCAAGTCCGCAGAGGCGGCCGAGCGCGGGGCCAGGATCGTCCTGTCGGACGACTCCGCCGTGCCCGAGGGCCTGCTCGGCGACCCGCAGGACGCGGTCCTGGTGGTCGGCAACCTGGTCGCCAACGCCATCGACGCCCTGGACGGCAAGGAGGGCACGATCGAGGTGTCGGTCCAGGCCGACGAGCGCGGCCTGCGCGTACGCGTCGGCGACTCAGGCCCCGGCATCGCCCCCGACCTGGTGGAGGAGGTCTTCAGGGAGGGCTTCACCACCAAGGCCGCCCAGTCGGGGCCTCGCGGCCTCGGCCTGGCCCTGACCCGGCAGGCGTGCCTGCGCAGGGGCGGCTGGGTACGGGTGGGTAACGCGGGCGGCGCGGTCTTCACCGCCCTGCTGCCGGCGAGGGGGCGGTCGTGATTCGCGTGCTGGTCGTCGACGACGACTTCATGGTCGCCCGCATCCACCGGGGCTACGTGGACCGCGCGCCGGGTTTCCAGGTCGTCTCCGTGGCGCACACCGGGGCCGACGCGCTCGCCGCCGTCTCCGAGCTGCGGCCCGATCTGGTGCTGCTCGACATCTACCTGCCCGACATGTCCGGCCTGGACGTCCTCAAGGCGCTCAGCGACGTGGACGTCCTCATGATCAGTGCCGCCCGCGACGTGCCCACCGTCAGGGAGGCCATGCGCGGCGGCGCGGTCAACTACCTCATCAAGCCGTTCACCGCCGCCGCCCTCGCCGAACGCCTCCAGCAGTACGCCGACACCCGCAAACGCCTGACCGCCATCGGCCGGGAGGCCCGCCAGGACGACGTCGACCGCCTCTTCGGGACGCTCAAGACCACCGCCCCCATGCCGAAAGGGTTGTCCGCGGCAACCTGCGCGCTGGTCGCCGATACCCTGCGGGAGGCCGGCCGCGACCTGTCGGCCGCCGAGGCGGCCGAGCTCACGGGCCTGTCGCGGGTGAGTGCCCGCCGCTATCTGGAATATCTGTGCGCGGCGGGTCAGGCCGAGTTCCGGCCCCGCTACGGCACGGCCGGTCGTCCAGAACATCGCTACAGGTGGCTAGGTTGACACACTTCCGTAGCCATTTCCCGTGACATATGCGGATGCGCGTGCCTTACTGTTGCCTGAGACTTGGCTGCGGACCGGGAGGAGATTGAGGCGTGCGAAACGCCGGACCGATCGAATCACCGACCGACCCGTTCGCCTCGGTGCCATTACCCACGTCGGGTGTCTCCAGGAAGCCGCGGATCGAAGGGCTCCCCCCGGGCGTCTCCCGGGACATCTTCGGCCCTCCGGACCGGCAGGAGCCTCGGCAGGCCCAAGGCCCGAGCGCTGCGGGCGGTCCATCAGGCAATGGCGCGCTGCCTCCGGTCGCGCCGCCGGCGCAGCCGTGGCCGATGACCGGCAAGGATCCGTCGGTCCCGCCCGCCCCGGTGTTCGGCCTGAACGGTTCCGCGGAACGCCCGCCCGCCTACGAGCCCGAGCCGCCCCGGCGCCGCCGGCTGCTGCCCGGCCTGCTCGCGTTCATCCTGCTGCTCGCGGCCCTCGCGTACGTGGTGCCGGCCGTGTTCATGTCCGGATCGGTGCTGCGCGGCACGCACGTGGGCGGGGTCGACATCGGCGGCCTGACCGTGACCCAGGCGGCCGACAAACTGCGCGCCGAACTCGGCACCAGGCTCGGCAAGCCGGTCATCGCCGACATCGGCGGTACCAAGGAGACCGTGCAGGCCGACGAGGCCGGGCTCGAGCTGGACGTGGTCGGCACCATCGGCCAGGCGTCCAGCGGGTTCCCCAGCCCGCAGGAGGTGTGGCGGGGACTGACCGGCACCACCGAGCTCCAGCCGAAGATCAGCGTCGACTCCTCCCAGCTCACCAGGACCGTCGAGGGCATGGCCGAGGCCGCCGACAAGCCGGCGCACGAGGGCCGGGTGACCTTCACCGGCCTGCAGCCCAAGGCCCGCCAGCCGGAGGACGGCGTCCTGCTCGACCGCGAGGACGCCGTACGCCGGATCAGCGACGCCTTCCTACAGGGCGGCGGGCGCACGGTCGTGCTCGCGGTCCGGCCCGCCAAGCCCGTCACCACCACGGAGGGGGTCGAGGCGGCGCTGGCCAAGGCCAAGCAGGCGGTCTCCGGGCCCATCACGCTGACCCTCGGCACCAAGCAGGCCCAGGTCACCCCGGCGCTGATCGCGGCGAACCTGTCGTTCAACTCCAGCGGCGACGGCGGGCTCGTGCCCGAGTTCAACGCCAAGGCGGTGCTCGCCGGGCTGGAGAGCGGCCTGGTGGACGCGGCCCAGCAGCCGCGCGACGCCACGTACGAGATCGTGGACGGCAAGCCGGTCCTCGTGCCCGCCCGCACCGGGCGGGGGGTCAACGACAAGCTGCTGGCCCGGGACATGGAGAAGGTGTTCGACGGGGGCGGGAGCCGGACGATCCCGGTCCGCCTGGGCACCGTCGCGCCCGTCGTCGAGACCGCGCAGATCCAGGGGCTCGGCATCAAGGAGCTCGTGGCCAGCTTCAACACGACCTTCGACTGCTGCCAGGCCCGGGTGAAGAACATCCAGCGGATGGCGCAGGAGCTCGACGGATACGTGGTCAAGCCCGGTGAGACGTTCTCGCTCAACGACGTCCTGGGCGAGCGGACGATCGAGGACGGGTACGTCGAGGCGGGGCAGATCGTCGGCGGCCGGATGGTGAACATCATCGGCGGCGGGGGCTCCCAGTTCGCGACGACCATGTACAACGCCGCGTTCTTCGGCGGGTTCGAGGACGTGGAGCACCAGCCGATGGACTACTACGCCCCCCGCTATCCGGCCGGGCGTGACGTGGCGCTGCTCTATCCGGACCTGGACCTGAAGTGGCGCAACGACTCCGAGACCGGGGTGCTGATCAAGACCGCCTTCACGGAGACCTCGGTGTCGGTGGCGCTGTGGAGCACCAAGCGGTTCGACAAGATCGAGCCGATCGAGTCGGAGCGGCGGGACCTCACCCCGTTCCGGCGTGAGAGCAGCTCGGCCGCCGGCTGCCTGCCGACCGTGGGGGAGCAGGGGTTCACGATCGATGTGACCCGGGTGTTCCACAAGGACGGCAAGGTGCTCAAGAAGGACAAGAAGCTCACCACCAAGTACCGGCCCCAGGCCCAGATCACCTGCACCGCCACAACCCGCTGAGCTCCTGCGAAGGACTCTTGAGCGGGGTTGCGGGTCAGGATGGGGTGACGGTCATGATGCGGTCGTCGCCGTTGCGGGGGGAGCCGCGGCCGTCCTGGTTGCTGGTGCCGACCCACAGGGCGCCGTCGGGGGTCGTGGTGACCGCGCGGATGCGGCCGTAGCGGTCGGTGTAGTGGGCGACCGGGCGGCCCGCCGAGCCGTCGTCCCCGAGCGGCACCTGCCACAGCCGGGCCCCGCGCAGCGCGCCCACCCACAGCGAGCCGGCCGCGTACGCCATCCCCGACGGTGACGCCTCGCCCGTGGACCAGGTGAGGATCGGGTTGACGTACCGCTGGTCGTCGCCGCGCCCCTCGACCTCGGGCCAGCCGTAGTTGGCCCCGGGCTTGATCAGGTTGACCTCGTCGTAGGTGTTGGCGCCGAACTCGGAGGCGTACAGGCGGCCGGCGGTGTCCCAGGCCAGGCCCTGGACGTTGCGGTGGCCGTAGCTGTAGACCAGCGTGCCGAACGGGTTGCCGGGCGCGGGGGCGCCGTCGGCGGTCATGCGCAGGATCTTGCCCCCGAGCGAGTCGCGCTGCTGGGCCAGGCTCCGGTCGCCGATCTCGCCGGTGGTGGCGTACAGGAAGCCGTCGGGGCCGAACGCGAGCCGGCCGCCGTTGTGGATGCCGCCCTTCGGGATGCCCTCGACGATGAGGCGCCGATCGGTGAGGCCGTCGCCGGCGTGCCGGTAGCGGACGATCCGGTTGTCCTGTTCGGCGGTGTAGTAAAGGAAGATTTGTTCGCCTTTGACCGCAACCCCCATCAGCCCGCCCTCACCGTCCGGGGTCACGCCCTCGATCGTGCCGAGCTCTCGCGCCTGACCGGCCGGGGTCACCCGCAGCAGCCGCGCCGAGTCCCGCTCGGTCACCAGCGCGTCGCCGCCGGGCAGGAACGCGATCGCCCACGGCACGGACAGTCCCGTCACCACGTCCTTCGGGTCGCCGGGGGCGGCCCCGGCCGGCACGGCGGCCGTCGGGAGCACCTCTCCGCCGGTGGAGCACGCGGTGAGGGCGGCCATCAGCATGATCGTCCAGAGCTTCCTCATGTGTTCCATACTGACCCTTGAGTCGTAAGGTTCTCGGCATGAAGACCTGGGTTCCGTCCGATTCTGTGGCTGATGTACTGTCCGACCTTCCTGGAGTCGAATGCACCGTCTATGACGGCACGTCCTCGATGCCGGATGGAGTCGAGGACGTGGAGGTGTGGATCCCCCCGTTGATCACCGTGCCCGACGTGGCGGGCACCCTGGGCCGGATGACCTCGTTGCGGCTGGTGCAGACCGTGACGGCCGGGGTGGAGCCGTACCGGCCGCACATGCCCGAGGGCGCGGTGCTGTGCAACGCGCGTGGTGTGCACGACGCGGGGACGGCCGAGTGGGCGGTTGGGGCGATGATCGCGGTGCTGCGGGAGTTCCCCGGGTTCACCGACGCGCAGCGCAGGGGTGACTGGACCTATCACCACACCGGCGTGCTGGCCGACTCGACCGTGCTGATCGTCGGCTACGGCTCCATCGGCGCGGCGCTGGAGAGGCGGCTCGAGGGGTTCGAGGTGGACGTCGTACGCGTGGCCAGGAGCGCCCGCGACGGCGTGCACGCCATGGACGAGCTGCCCACACTGCTGTCCGAGGCGGACGTCGTCGTGCTGCTCGTGCCCGCGACCGCCGCCACCGCCGGGATGGCGGACGCCGCGTTCCTCGCGCGGATGAAGGACGGCGCCGTGCTCGTCAACGCCGCCCGGGGCGGGATCGTCGACACCGACGCACTGATCGCGGAGCTCAAAACCGGTAGGCTACGCGCCGCGCTGGATGTGACCGCGCCCGAGCCGCTGCCCGAGGGCCACCCCCTCTGGAGCGCGCCGGGCGTCCTGATCACCCCACACGTCGCGGGCAGCACCCCCGCGTCGGAGCGGCGCATGCTGCGCCTCATGCGGGCCCAGTTGGAGCGTTACCTCGCAGGTGGAGAGCTGGTCAACGTTATTACCGACTCATACTGAGAGGATCCCGGAACGTGGCTGGTCCGTGACCTTCGGTGCGTACGGTTGCGTTTGCAGGGAGTTCCTGACTCACTGTCAAGGAACTCTTGGCGGCAATTGGTCTGTGTGGTTATCAGATCGGTGACGACATCGGCGTTGTCACCACCCGCGCACCCACGACCGCACACACTGGCGAAGTGATCGACCGGGCTTCGGCGGTCGCTGGTGCAGAGTTCGAGACGGGATGGGCAACGACTGTGATCCGCTGGCGTGATCCACGGGTGCCGCCGGCCGCCGCGGCGGCGGCCGGCGCGGTTGTGTTCACCGCCGCCCTCCTCGCGGGCGGTCCGGCCCTGCTCACCGGTGCGATCGCCGGAGGGCTCGCGGCGCTGATCGCCGCCACCTCCCTGATGATCGCCTCGGTTCGGAAGGCCGGGCACCGCCCGATGGCGATGGCCGCTCGCTGGATGGGCGGCGGCGCCGTCATCTGGGCCGCGGGTGTGGCGCTGAGGCCGTTCGCCGAGGGCTTCGTGGTCAGCTTCGCCGACATGTTCGTGCTGCTCGGCACGGTCGTCACGGCCGGTGGCGCGTTGATCGCCGCCGACCGGAAGCTCCCGGCCGGCGTCGCCTTACGGCATATCACCGACGCCTATCTGTGCGCCGCCTCGCTCTTCCTCATCGGCTGGGTGGTGGCGCTTCGTCACGTCTACGCCGAGAGCGCCGACCCGGCCGGGTTCACGCTCGTCATGCTGCCGCCGATGATCGCGCTGCTGGTGACCTGCGCCGTGATCCCGTCGGTGCTCACCAGCCGGGCCTCCTCCTGGCTGCTCGGCCTGGTGGGCGTGGGCGCGCTGGCCACCATGACCGTGGCCGGGCTGGGCGCGGCGGTGGCGCGGCTCGACGGCGGAGACCCGCAGGTGTGGAGCGTCATGCTCGCTCCCGTCGCGTTCCTGCTGCTCGCCGCCGTCCCCTGGGGCCCGCGGGTCAAGGAGGCGGGCCACCCGGCCGTCGGCCACGTGGTCGCGCTGGTGCCGCTCGCGCTGGTCGCCGTCGCCGCCTTCACGCTGCTGTTCCGCATGGCGGGCGGCCCCCACAGCCAGCCGGTGACCGGCGTGGTCGTGGTCGCGGTCTCCGTGGTGCTGCTCCTGCTCGTGCGCCTGTTCGTGGTCTCGGCGCTCAACGTGCGCCTGCGCGGCCTGGTCAAGCTGGGCCGGCGGCAGCTCAGAGAGCTGGCCGAGAGCAGCGGCGACGTGGTGTTCACCTGCGACTACGAGGGCGTCGTACGCGAGATCGGCGCCGGCGTCGAGGTCACGTACGGCTACGCCCCCGACGAGCTGGTCGGCGGGTCGATCTTCGACTACATCCACCCGGAGGACGTGCCGGGCATCCAGGTCGCCATGCGCGCCATGCACCTCGACGAGGAGAACGCCGCGCCCGGCGCCTGCCTGATCGCCTGCCGCGTACGCGCGGCCGACGGCACCTGGCGTCCCACCGAGTCCGTCGCCACCCGCCAGGTCGGTGGCGACGAGCTGATGCTGGTGACGACCAGAGACGTCAGCGACGAGGAGGCGCTGCGCAACCAGGTCGCCCACCTGACCTTCCACGACGGCGTCACCGGGCTGCCCAACCGCGCCTACTTCGAGGAGCGCACCCGTGAGGTGCTCTCGGGCCGTACGTCGGGCAACGTCGCGGTCATCTTCCTCGACCTCGACGGCTTCACCTCGGTCAACGACTCGGTCGGACACGCCAGCGGCGACTACCTGCTCGGGCAGGCGGCCCGCCGGCTGCGCGGCGCCGTACGCGCCGACGACACGCTCGCCCGCTGGGGCGGCGACGAGTTCGCGGTGCTCGTGGAGACCGGCGGCGAGGCGCAGGTCGCGGTGGATCTGGCCGAGCGGCTGGTCCGCGCGGTCTCGCAGGAGCCGTTCCGGGTGGCCGACCGCGACGTGGCGCTGACCGCCAGCGTGGGCGTGGCCTTCACCGAGGACGACATGCCCGCGGGCGACCTCATGCGCAACGCGGATGTGGCGATGGCGCGCTCCAAGGAGCTGGGCGGGCGGCGGGTGGAGGTGTTCGCCGCGCAGATGCACGCCGACGTGGTGCGCCGCCTGGAGCTGGCCGCCGACCTGCAGCGGGCGCTCATCGAGCAGCAGTTCGCGATCGAGTACCAGCCGGTGGTGGACCTGGCCACGTCGCGGGTGACCGCGGTCGAGGCGCTGGTGCGGTGGTGGCGCGGGTCGGTGTTCGTGCCGCCGGAGCAGTTCCTGGGCCCGGCCGAGGACACCGGGCTCATCGTGCCGCTGAGCGAGTGGATACTGCGCGAGTCGTGCCGCGAGGTGGCCGCCTGGCGGGCCTCGTCCTGGGACATCGGGCTGTCGCTCAACCTGTCGGCGCGCCAGATCACCGCGCCGCGGTTCGTCGAGACCGTCGAGGAGGCGCTGTCCGAGAGCGGGCTGCCCGCCTCCGCGCTCACCCTCGAGGTCATCGAGGAGATGCTGGTCGAGGACGCCGAGGAGACCATCAAGCGCCTGTCGGAGCTGCGCGCCCTCGGGGTGCGCCTGGCGATCGACGACTTCGGCACCGGCTACGCGTCGCTGGCCTTCCTGCGGCAGCTTCCCGTCGACATGATCAAGATCGACCCCTCCTTCGTGTCGGGGCTCGGCATGGACGACACGCTGACCCTGCTCACGCGCACGATCGTGCGGCTGGGGCACGACCTCGGGCTTATCGTGGTGGCCGAGGGGATAGAGCGTCCCGAGCAGCTCGAACTGCTGAAGCAGATGGGCTGCACGAGGGGGCAGGGATTCCTGGTGGCGCGGCCGATGGCGGCGCGCGGCGTCGACTCCTTGATGCGTACGAGTCTCACTGTTTGAGACTTGTGTCCACCAAGTTGACACTGGGGCGTTCGGAGCGGCTATGGTGTAAGCCATGCTTCGCAGTGAGATTCTCGTAGTACTTCGCCGGCGCGCAGGCCGATAGCGAAGCACGACGACCTGCGCGCCGCCCCAGACCCGCCGCCTGGTGGGAAGGGGCATTTTTTATGTCCTTAAGCGAGTAGTCACGCAAGGAACGAGCCGATGACCGAACGGATGACAGGTGCACAGGCCCTGGTGAGGGCGCTGGAGCATGTTGGAGTCGACACAGTGTTCGGGATCCCGGGCGGTGCCATTCTGCCGGCCTACGATCCTCTCTACGACTCGACCAAGGTCCGGCACGTGCTCGTACGGCACGAGCAGGGTGCGGGTCACGCGGCCGAGGGCTACGCGCAGGCCACGGGCAAGGTCGGGGTGTGCATGGCGACCAGCGGCCCCGGTGCCACGAACCTGGTGACGCCGATCGCCGACGCGTACATGGACTCGGTGCCGATCGTGGCGATCACCGGGCAGGTGGCCAGCGCGGCCATCGGCACCGACGCTTTCCAGGAAGCCGACATCTCCGGCATCACCATGCCGATCACGAAGCACAACTTCCTGGTCACCGATCCCGCGGACATCGCCCGTACGATCATGGAGGCCTTCCACATCGCCTCCACCGGCCGTCCCGGCCCGGTCCTCGTGGACATCTCCAAGGACGCGCTCCAGGCCGAGACCACCTTCTCCTGGCCGCCGACCATGCAGCTCCCGGGCTACCGCCCGGTCACCAGGCCGCACAGCAAGCAGATCCGCGAGGCCGCCAAACTCATCGCCGAGGCCAAGCGCCCGGTCCTGTACGTCGGCGGCGGCGTCCACAAGGCGGGCGCGTCGCCCGAGCTGCTGCAGCTCGCCGAGCTGACGAACATCCCGGTCATCACCACCCTGATGGCCCGCGGCACGTTCCCCGACAGTCACCCCCAGCACATGGGCATGCCGGGCATGCACGGCAGTGTGACGGCCGTGGGCGCGCTGCAGAAGTCGGATCTGATCATCGGCCTGGGCGTGCGCTTCGATGATCGGGTCACGGGTAATTTGTCATCCTTCGCGCCCTACGCGAAGGTCGTGCACGCCGACATCGACCCGGCGGAGATCTCGAAGAACCGCCACGCCGACGTGCCGATCGTGGGCGACTGCAAGGAGGTCATCACCGACCTCATCACCGCCATCCAGGCGTCGGCCCAGAAGGGCGACTACGCCGACTGGTGGACGGCGCTCAACAGCTACAAGAGCACCTACCCGCTGGGCTACGAGGAGTTCGAGGACGGCTCGCTGGCCCCCCAGTACGTCATGCAGCGGCTGAGCGCGATCGCCGGCCCCGAGACCTACTACGTGGCCGGCGTCGGGCAGCACCAGATGTGGGCCTCGCAGTTCATCGGCTACGAGAACCCCGGCACGTTCATCAACTCCGGCGGCCTGGGCACCATGGGCTTCGCCGTCCCGGCCGCGATGGGCGCGAAGATGGGCCGCCCCGATTCCACCGTGTGGGCCATCGACGGCGACGGCTGCTTCCAGATGACCAACCAGGAGCTGGCCACCTGCGCGCTGGAAGGCGTGCCGATCAAGATCGCCGTCATCAACAACGGCAACCTCGGCATGGTCCGCCAGTGGCAGACGCTGTTCTACCAGGAGCGATACTCCAACACCGACCTGCAGACGACGCGCCGCATCCCGGACTTCGTCAAACTGGCCGAGGCCTATGGTTGTGTGGGTCTGCGATGCGAACGTTCGGAAGACGTGGACGCCGTCATCAAGAAGGCCATGGAGATCAACGATGTGCCTGTCGTGATCGACTTCGTCGTCCACCAGGACGCCATGGTCTGGCCCATGGTCGCGGCGGGCACCAGCAACGACGACATCAAGATCGCCCGTGACATGGCGCCGAAGTGGGAGAACGAGGATGAGTAGGCACACGCTGTCGGTGCTTGTCGAGAACAAGCCCGGTGTCCTGGCGCGCGTGTCGGCGCTGTTCAGCCGCCGGGGGTTCAACATCGACTCCCTCGCAGTCGGGCCGACCGAGCACGACGACATCTCGCGCATGACCATCGTGGTCAGCGTCGAGGAGTTGCCGCTGGAGCAGGTCACCAAGCAGCTCAACAAACTGGTGAACGTGCTCAAGATCGTCGAGCTCGACCCGTCCCAGTCCGTTCAGCGCGAACTGATGCTGATCAAGGTCAAGGCCGACTCCGAGAGCCGCTCCCACGTGCTGGAGCTCGTCCAGCTCTTCCGCGCCCGCTGCATCGACGTGGCGGCCGACGCCGTGACCATCGAGGTCACCGGCACTCCCGACAAGCTCGAGGCGTTCGTCAAGGTCCTCGAGCCGTTCGGGATCAAAGAACTCGTCCAATCGGGCATGGTGGCCATCGGCCGCGGCGCCCGCTCCATCACCGACCGGTCCCTCAGGGCACTGGACCGTACCGCCTGAAAGGTTTTGAGCAAGTGACCGAGATTTACTACGACGACCAGGCCGACCTGTCGATCATTCAGGGACGCCACGTGGCCGTGCTGGGGTACGGCAGCCAGGGCCACGCCCACGCGCTCTCCCTGCGTGACTCCGGCGTGGACGTGCGCGTCGGCCTGCCCGAGGGCTCCAAGAGCCGGGAGAAGGCCGAGAACGACGGCCTGCGCGTCGTGACCCCGGCCGAGGCCGTCGAGGAGGCCAACCTCACGATGATCCTGGCGCCGGACCACATCCAGCGCCACCTGTACGCCGACCACGTGGCCCCCAACCTGGTCGAGGGCGACGCGCTGTTCTTCGGCCACGGCCTCAACATCCGCTACGGCCTCATCGAGGCCCCGGAGGGTGTGGACGTGTGCATGGTGGCCCCCAAGGGCCCCGGCCACCTCGTCCGCCGCCAGTTCGAGGCCGGCCGTGGTGTGCCGTGTCTCGTGGCCGTCGAGAAGGACGCCTCCGGCAAGGGCCTGGACCTGGCCCTCTCCTACGCCAAGGGCATCGGCGGCACCCGCGCCGGCGCGCTGCGCACCACGTTCAAGGAGGAGACGGAGACCGACCTGTTCGGTGAGCAGGCCGTGCTCTGCGGCGGTGTCTCCGAGCTCATCAAGGCGGGCTTCGACACGCTCATCGAGGCGGGCTACCAGCCCGAGGTCGCCTACTTCGAGTGCCTCCACGAGATGAAGCTCATCGTCGACCTCATGTACGAGGGCGGCATCTCGAAGATGTACTGGTCGGTCTCCGACACGGCCGAGTACGGCGGCTACACCCGCGGCCCGCGCATCATCAACGACGAGGCCCGTGCGGAGATGCGCCGCGTGCTGGCCGAGGTCCAGGACGGCACCTTCGCCCGGCAGCTCGTCGAGGAGTTCGACGGCGGCCAGAAGGAGTTCACGCGCTACCGCGAGGAGCTGGCCGAGAACGCGATCGAGAAGACGGGCGCCAAGCTGCGCCCGATGATGAGCTGGCTCAAGGCCTAGCGACCGCGCGACGGGCGGGGGATCTTCCCGCCCGTCGCGTTTTTCTGTCACCAGCTAGTCAAAGTTGATTAGGAGCGGAACGTGTCGGCGATCCGGTTGCTGGTCCTGGGCGCGGTACGACGGCACGGTCGGGCCCACGGCTACCAGGTGCGCAACGACCTGGAGTTCTGGGGCGCGGACGAGTGGTCGAACACCAGGCCGGGCTCGATCTACCACGCGCTCAAGCAGATGGCCAAGCAGGGGCTGCTGCACGTGTACGAGACCGGGCCGAGCACGGCCGGCGGCCCGCCGCGCACCGAGTACGAGCTCACGGACCGGGGCACCGCCGAGTACTTCTCGCTCCTGCGCGGGGCGCTGACCACGCACGACAAGCTGGACCTGCTGTCGGCCGGGCTCGGCTTCATCGCCGACCTGCCGAGGGAGGAGGCCCTCGCGCTGCTGCGGCAGCGGGTCGGCAACCTCCGGGCGTGGCGCGAGTCCGTCACGACCTATCCCGGGCAGGGCGAGCTCGGCCACATCGGGGAGATCACGAACCTGTGGGCGCACTCGGCGGAGGCCGGCGTGGAGTGGACACGAGGGCTGATCGAGCGGATCGAGGGCGGCGCGTACGCGTTCGCGGGTGAGGGCGGCGATCCCTTCGCGGGAGTACTCGCCGACTAGGCCGGATGCTACTCTTTTCATATGTCAGGAATTTCTTTCATGTGTCAAGGGAGGCAACTCGATCATGAAGGCCATCCGCTACCACGCTTACGGGCCGCCTGAGGTCATCCGGCTCGAAGAGACCGGCAAGCCCGACGTGGGCGACGACGACGTGCTGATCCGGGTGCGCGCGGCCTGCGTCAACCCCGGCGACCTGCACTTCCTGCGCGGCACGCCGTACATCTTCCGGCTCATGGCGGGGCTGACCCGGCCCAAGTCGCCCCGGCTCGGCAACGACCTGGCGGGGGAGGTCGAGGCGGTGGGCAAGAACGTCACGAGGTTCCAGCCGGGGGACGGGGTCTACGGCTGTGCACCGGGCGCGTTCGCCGAATACGTCGTCGTGCGTGAGGACGGGCCGGTGGCCAGGAAGCCGGGCGGGCTGACGTACGAGCAGGCGGCGGCCGTACCGACCTCGGGGCTGACCGCTCTGCAGGCGCTGCGTGACAAGGGCGGGCTGAAGGCCGGGCAGAGGATCCTGGTCAACGGGGCGGCGGGCGGGGTCGGCACGTTCGCGGTGCAGCTCGCCAAGGCGTACGGGGCCGAGGTGAGCGGAGTGTGCAGCACGGCGAACGTGGAGCTGGTCCGCTCGCTGGGAGCCGATCACGTCGTCGACTACACCAAGGAGGACTTCACCCGTTCCGGGCGGAGCTACGATCTCTTTCTCGACAATGTGGGCAATCGCTCGTTACCGGACTGCAGGCGAGTGCTCACCCCCCAAGGCGCCTTCATCCCCAACAGCGGGTCCGGCGGCGGCAAGGTGATGGGCGTGGTGGGCCGGCTCGTCAAGCTCATGGTGATGACGAGGTTCGTCCGGCACCGGTTCGTCAACTTCATGACGAAGGAGAACGCGGACGATCTCGACGCCCTGCGGGAGCTGATCGAGGCCGGGAAGGTCACTCCGGTCATCGACCGGTCCCATCCTCTGGCGGAGGCCGCCGAGGCCATCGGCTATGCCGAGCGCGGACACGCCAGGGGCAAGGTCATCCTCACCGTCTGAGCCGGACGGCCGAACCTGATCGACCGACGCGCGGGCCGGTTGTGATCATGCTGTCATGCCGCGCCACTCCTTCGTCTCCTTCACCCGAGGACGCAGATGAGCTGCGTCTTCTGCCGCATCGTCCAAGGCGCCGAGCCCGCGCGGAGTGTCCACGAGGACGAGCACACGGTCGCCTTCCTCGACCTCGCCCAGGCCACCAGGGGTCATACCCTGGTCGTCCCGCGTGTGCACCACCGCGATCTGGGGGACATCCCGCTCGACACTGCCGAGCGGGTCATGCGCGCCGCCGTCGAGGTGTCCAGGCGCCTGACCGGCGCGCTGGGGGCGGCGGGCGTCAACCTCTGGCACGCGAGCGGCGAGACCGCCTGGCAGAGCGCGTTCCACTTCCACTTCCACGTCGTCCCCCGATACGCGGACGGCGACCGCACGCCCCCGTGGACCGAGGTCGAGCAGCCCGTCGAGTTTCTCGCCGGCATGGCCCGATCCATCCGCGCGTGGCGTATCGAGATGTGACGTGTTTACTTCGTTATATCGTTCGATATAACATCCGACCCATGATGAACGCGCGTCGCAGTACGGGCGCGGGCGGTCTGGGCCCCACGGGACGCTTCTTCGGTCCCGGTGAGCTGCGCCTGGCCATCCTCGCCCTCGTCGCCGAGCAACCGGGCCACGGCTACCAGATCATGAGCCGCCTCGCCGAGCGTTTCAACGGCACCTACGAGCCCAGCGCCGGCTCCATCTACCCCACCCTCCAACTGCTGGAGGACGAGGGCCTCGTCCGCGTCGAGCAGGAAGAGGGCCGCAAGGTCCACCACGCCACCGCCGAGGGCCGCCGGGCGGTGGACGAGCAGGCCGAGGAGATCGAGCGGCTGTGGAGCCGCGCGGCCAGCAGGGGTGAGTGGGGGATGTTCCGCGAGCCCGAGGCCGCCGAGATCATCGGCCCCGCGCTGCGCATGGTCAAGGCGGCCGTGAAGACGCTCGCCCACGCCCATGGCGACCCGAGGGTGGTCGAGCGGATCCAGGAGATCTTCGTGGCCGCCCGTCGTGAGATCGAGGACCTCGACCCCAGGAGGCGGCGATGACCCGGCCGACGATCGCCCGCAGGCTGCTCGACCGGATGTTCGTCACCGGGGAGGTCGTCGAGGTCGAGACGGTGGCCGCCCGCATGCGGCGGATCAGGATCGGGGGAGCGGCCCTGGCGGGCCTGAGGTGGACGCCCGGCCAGCACGTACGGCTGCTGATCGGCGCGGGCGGCCTGCTCGGCGGCGTCCTGCGCACCTACTCGGTCTGGCACCACGACCCGGCCTGGGAGGCCGTCGATCTCATCGGGTACGACCACGGCGGCGACTCGCCCGGCGCGTCCTGGGTCAGGAACGCCGAGCCCGGTCAGGGGGTCGCCTTTACCCGCCCTGAGGGAGGCTTCGTGGTGCGGCCGGAGGCGGCGTACCACCTGTTCGCCGGGGAGGAAACGGCCTCGGTGGCGTTCGGCGCGATGCTGCGGGCGTTGCCGGAGGGCGCGAGCGCGTTCGGCGCGGTGGAGGCCGACGGGCCCGACGGCCATCTCGACCTGCCCGGAGACCTGGTCAGGGTGTGCCGGGACGGCGCGCCGGCGGCGCGTTCGCAGGTGCTGGTGAACGCGGTCAGGGAGCTGGACCTGCCCGCCGGGCCGGGCGTGGCCTACCTCGCGGGGGAGGCCCGCACGATCCAGGCCGTACGCGCCCACCTGGTCGATGAGCGCGGCTGGCAGCGCCGCGACGTGCGGACGAAGCCCTTCTGGACGCCGGGACGGAAGGGGATGGACTGAGCGGGGCAGAGGGGCCTCCTCAGTCGACACGGCTGTGATCCGTGATAATAATACCGGTATAGTTATCGACTAGGAGGGGCCGTGATCGAGCTCAAGTCAGCCGGTGAGATAGCCGCGATGCGGGAGGCCGGCAAGGTCGTGGCCGCCGTCCAGGCCGCGGTGGAGGATCGAGCCGCAGTGGGCGTGTCGTTGCAGCAACTCGACGAGGTGGCCAGGGCGGTCATCGAGGAGGCGAAGGCGGGGGCGTCGTTCCTCGGCTACCACCCGTCGTTCGGGGCGATGCCGTACCCGGGGGTGATCTGCACCTCGGTGAACGGGGTCATGCTGCACGGGCTGCCGTCGCCGTACCGGCTGCGGGACGGTGACCTGCTCAGCGTGGACTGCGGCGCGTACGTCGACGGCTGGCACGCCGACGGCACCGTCAGCTTCGCCGTCGGGCAGGCCCGCGAGGAGGACCTCAAGCTGATCCGGGCCGCGGAGGAGACGCTCGCCGCAGGCATCGAGGCGGCCCGGCCCGGCGGCAGGATGGGCGACATCGGCCACGCGATGTCCACGGTCGGGCGCGGCGCCGGTTACGGCATGCAGAACGACTTCGGCGGCCACGGCATCGGCCGGGCCATGCACGAGTCGCCGTTCGTGCCCAACGAGGCCAGCAGGGGACGCGGGCTGCGGCTGCGCCCCGGACTGGTGATCGCCATCGAGCCCAGCCTGATGGCCGGCGGGGGCGACGGCTACTACATGTCCTCCGACGGCTGGTCGGTGTGCTCGGCGGACGGGAGCAGGAGCGTGCACGTCGAGCACACGGTGGCCATCACCGCCGACGGCCCGGTCATCCTCACCCTGCCGTAGGCTCGCGCATCCCGAACAGGAACCTCGTCACCCTGGTCCGCCGTACCAGGATGTCGTAGACGCCGACGGTCAGGACGAGCGAGAGCGCCACGATCACCAGGTACTCCACCAGGATCGGCGCGTGCAGGCCGACCACGAGGTAGGCCACGGCCACGACGATCGGCTGGTGCAGGATGTAGAGCGGGAGCACGGCCGAGGCCAGGTAGGCGTACAGCCGCCGGGGCGGCCGGCTCTCCGATGACGGCGACGGTGACGGTTTCGGCGACGGCGACGGCGACGGCGAGGCGGGGCGCGGGCGGTCGAGGGCGCCGAGTATCGCCACCAGCCAGCACCATCCGGCCATGCCGTACAGGGCCCGTACCCCGGCCGCGAGCGGGGTCAGGTCCGTGAACGCGTCCGCGCCGGGCGCGTCGCCCGCGATGACGAAGCCGGGCACCCCCACCGCCATCAGCGCGATCCCCGCGATGGCCGCGGGCACCCAGTCCCGCCGCATCGCCGTACGGAAGCCCCGGTCGGTCACGAACAGGAACCCGTACAGGAAGAAGACCAGGTACGCCCACCGGCTCCAGCCGCCGAACGCCTCCTCCAGCCCCACCAGCGCGCAGACCAGCGCGACCGGCAGCCCGAGCAGCAGCAGTGCCCCGCGCGGCCGGGAGATCGCGAGGAGCCGGTCGCGTGTGCGCCGCGCCCAGCCGTGCGGAACCCAGCGCACCAGCGGCGAGAGCAGGAGCGAGAACGTGAGCAGCAGCACCACGAACCACAGGTGCCCGGTCTCGAAATACTCCCCCTCCAGGACGAACGGGAAGTCGCCCGGCTCCAGCCGCACCGAGAAGAACCTTGGCAGGAACTCCAGGTAGGACTCGGTGTAGGCCGGATCGGCCCGTAGCCGCAGCCACTGGGGGACCGGGATGATCGTGAGCGTGGCGAACACCAGCGGCACTCCGAGCCGCGTCAACCGCTCCACGGCGAACCCGCCCGCCCCGCGCCGGCGCATCGAATGCCACGACCCGAGCCCGGCGATGAGGAACAGCAGCGGCATCGCCCAGATCACGCAGAGCGCGGCGATGATGAACGTGATGTCGGTCGTCTCCGCGTTCTTGACGTAGAAGTCGTCACGCGAGTCGAACACCATCGACGAGTGGAAGAACACCAGCCCGACGACCACGAGGGCCCGCATCGCGTCGAGTTCGGGGCGCCGTTCGGAAGCCGCCTGGGCGGAATGTCCGGTATGTGTGGTCATGATCCCTCCCGCGACACGCTCCAGTCTGGGGCCACGGGAGGTCCCGGCGCCATGGTCATGAATCGGCCAGTACGAGGGCGACCGCTCTTCAGGCTACGCACAGCGATTAACCATGGAGAACGGTCTCCGTCGCCTATTCCGCCAACTGCCATGTTTGCCCAGGTCAAGAGCAAAAATCGGAGTGTTTGTCGAAAGAGGGCATAGGGCAGATCTCCTGCCGATAGCTACGGAGAGTAGTCGTCGTTAGGCTCCAGAGGAGATTCGATATGTACAGACAAGGGCTCATCCTGGCCGGGCTCGTCGGTGGCCTGCTCGTGTCCGGCGGCTCCGCGCTCGCGGCGACGCCCGGCGACTTCGCCGCGAAGACGGCCGCCTGGCCGCGGGCGAACGAGGACGGGGAGAGGCACCTCCTCATCTGTGGTAACGAGAACATCCTGGCTGACGGAGAGGTCAACAACAGCACGAGCGGCGTGCTCGTCCTCGAGACCGGCGACATCCTGAGCCAGATCCTCGGCATCAAGAGCACCGACACCAAGTGCGCCATCAGCTAGTGTCCATCCTCGGCAGCTGAGAAGCGTGCTTCAGGGGCCCGCCCGAAGGTGGGCCCCTCCGCCGTGCTCGGCCCTCGTCCGGCCGTGCTCAGCCCTCGTACGCGAAAGAGGCCTCGAAGGAATTACGGGCGATCCGATCGAGTTGCTCGCCGGTCATCCCGAGCTCGCGCCGCAACGCTTCGTAGTTGTCCTCGACGTAGCCGCCGAAATATGCGGGATCGTCGGAGTTGACCGTCACGACCAGCCCCTCGTCCAGCATCGCGGGCAGAATGTGGTCCCGCAGGGACGGCACCGCCCGCAGCCGTACGTTCGACAGCGGGCACACGGTCAGCGGGATCCGCTCGGCCCGCAGCCTGGCCACGAGCTGCGGATCCTCCATCGCCCTGATGCCGTGGTCCACGCGCTCGACGCGCAGGATGTCCAGCGCCTCCCACACGTAGTCGGGCCCGCCCTCCTCGCCCGCGTGCGCCACCCGGCGCAGCCCCTCCGCCGCGGCCATGTCGAAGACCCGCCGGAACAACGACGGCGGATAACCCACCTCCGCCGAGTCCAGCCCCACCCCGATGAACCGCTCCCGGTACGGCAGCGCCGCCCGCAGCACCCGCTCGGCCTCCTCCGCGCCCCGGTCCCGCAGGAAGCAGAGGATCAGCGCGGTGGACACCTCACTGTCCTTCAGCGCCGCCGACAGCCCTCCGAACACCACCTCGAGAGGAACGCCCCTGCTCAGATGGGCCTGCGGGTCGAAGAAGATCTCCGCGTGCCGCACCCCCTGCCCGGCCGCCCGGCGCAGGTAGGCGGCGGCCAGATCGTAGAAGTCCTCCTCGGCGCGCAGGACCGCCATGTTCTCGTAGTAGACGTCCAGGAACGACCGCAGATCGGTGAAGGAGTAGCGCGCCCGGATCGCGTCCACGTCGAAGGTCGGCAGGTCGATCCGGTTACGCCTGGCCAGCTCGACGACGAGCTCGGGTTCCAGGGTGCCTTCGATGTGCAGGTGGAGTTCCGCTTTGGGACGCATGACAACGAGTAAACCGGACCCTGATAGTGCGAGGTATCGTGCGAACCTCTGAACTTGGGGTCATTGACCTGGCATAACATCAGATCTCATGAGGCTGGCGGACCTGCTCGCGCGCGAGGACCTACGGCTGACGGCGGTGACCGGCACCGAGGGGCTCAAGCGTGAGATCCGCCGCGCCTACCCGACCGACCTGCCCGACCCCCGGCGCTATCTGCGGTCCGGCGACCTCGTCCTCACCAGCGGCGTCTGGTACACCGAGCCGGCCGACTGCGAGCGCTTCGCCGACGCGCTGTGGGCCAGCGACGTCGCCGGCCTGGTCGTGGGCCTGATCGTGCTGGGCGAGCTGCCCGCGGAGTTGGTCGAGGCGTGCGAGCGCAGGCGCCTGCCGCTGCTGCTGGCCGCCCCCGACCAGTCGTTCGGCGCGATCACCGAGGTCGTGACCGTCGAGGGCTTCGCCACCGAGCAGCGCAGGGCCGAGCGGGTCCGGGCGCAGACCCTGCTCGACGTGCTGGGCCACATCCCGCCCGGCGAGGTGTCGGCGCACCTGCGGCTGCTCGGCGCCGATCCCGGCCTGCCGACCGCGGCGATGGCGGTCACCCGGACCGGCGGCCCCGAGCACGACCTGCCCGAGCTGCTGCACGAGGGCCTGGCCAGGAAGGGCCGGCACCTGATCGTGGGCGGCACGCCGGGCGAGGCGATCGTGCTGGTCAACGGCCGGGCCTCCCGCAAGAGCCTGGCCGACGAGCTGCGCGGCCTGATCGCGGAGCGGCCGGGGACGAGCATCGCGGCCGGGATCAGCGAGATGGCGGCCAGCGTCTCGCAGCTCGGCGAGGCCCTGGAGACGGCCAGGCGCGGCATGGAGTCCGCGCGCAGCGGCCCAGGGCCCGTGTCGATCATGTCGGTGGCCGACATCGACAGCTTCGACCTGCTGCTGGCCGCACTGCCGGCCAGCGTGCGCAGGTCCTTCCGCGACCACCTGCTCGGGCCCGTGCTCGACTACGACGCGCGGCACGGCTCCGAGCTGCTGCGCACGCTCGACATCTTCCTGGAGACCTGCGGGTCCTGGCAGCGCACGGCCGACGAGCTGTACGTGCACGTCAACACCCTGCGCTACCGGATGCAGCGCATCGAGGAGCTCACCGGGCGGCGGATGTCGTCGATGCGCGACCGTACCGACCTCTATCTGGCGCTGCGGTCAGGGCAGGCGGCCCGCGACGACACGGCCCCGTGAGACCACGGCCACGATGTTCTCGGCGGCCAGGTCCTCGATGCGCTCCCACGGCCGGCCGCGCAGCACCACCAGGTCGGCGCCGAGCCCGGGCGCGATCCTGCCCACGGGCACGCCGATCGAGTCGGCCGCGTCGGAGGTGGCCGCGCGCAGCGCCGACTCCGCGTCCATGCCGAGGATGCGCGTCATGTGCACGACCTCGGCGAACTGGTCGCCGAACTGCACGTGGTGGCCGTTGGCGTCGGTGCCGAGCACGAACCGCACCCCCAGCGCGGCGGCCTGGGCCAGCAGCACGTCACGGGTGGCGACCAGCTCGGCGGCCTTGGCCATGGCCTCCGGCGTGACCGGGACACGGCCGGCGGCGATGGCCTCGTTGATCAGCAGCGTCGGCGCGACCGGGGTGCCGCGGGCGGCCAGCGTCTCGGCCAGGTCCCTGCTCATGAGCGTGCCGTGCTCGATGGAGTCGACGCCCTCCTCGACGGCCACGCGGATGCCGTCCTCGGAGTGGGCGTGCGAGGCCACCAGCATGCCGAGCGCGTGCGCCTCGTCGACGACCGCCCTGATCTCGTCGCGGGTGTAGTTGCGCCAGGCGTTCTTGTCGCCGATCGAGAGCACGCCGCCGCTGGTGGTGAGCTTGATGCCGTCCATGCCGGCGCGGGCCCAGGTGCGTACGAGCTTGCGGCACTCGTCGGGCCCGTCGGCCGTCGGCTTCCGGCCCGGGAACGCCGGCGGCACGAACAGGTCGTTGTGCCCGGCGGTCATCCCGACCACGCCGTGCACCTGGATGCGCGGCCCCGGCAGCACCCCGGAGTCGAAGACCCGGCGCAGCGCGATCTGGGCCTCGTCGCCCGCCAGGTCGCGCAGCGTGGTGACGCCGTGCCGCATGGCCCGCTGGGCGTGGGCGGCGCCGTGCAGCACCTGCTCGTCCCTGGTGGTGACCAGCGGCCAGGTCGCGAAGTCCGGCGGGTCGCCGGGGCCCGCGTGCCCGACGAGGTGCACGTGCGTGTCGACCAGGCCGGGGAGCACGCACAGGTCGGCGCGGAGCTGCGGTGCGGAGTCCACGCCGGTGATCCGGTCGGGCTCCCAGCTCAGGTCGACCGGGCCGCGATATTCGGTACCGTCCCAAAGGGGGATTCCGTCGAGTCTCATTTCACGCTCGACGCTACCGGAGCCCTGGGGCGGCTGGAGGGATCTACGGTCCTCACGCGGCCCTCTCGTAGGGACCTACAGGGCCCGCCAGCGCTTTTCCGGCGTTCCCGCTCACGGCCGCATCCCTGGTCATGTTGTCCCAAACCATCGTCACACGATGGTAATAATCGATAGATACCGTCCTGACCTGCATGTTCACGGCCGTTCAAGGAGAATTATGGCTACCCTCGACCGTCGCGCGTTCCTGCGGACAACAGGTCTGGCCGGTCTGGCGCTCGGTCTGGCCGCCTGCGGCGACACCGGCACCACCTCCACGTCGTCGTCGTCCGGCGGCGGGTTCGGGTCGGTCAAGCTCCAGCTCTCCTGGAAGAAGAACGTCGAGTTCGCCGGTGAATACTTCGCCGACAGCAAGGGCTACTTCAAGGCCGCCGGTTTCACGCAGGTCGAGCTCCTGTCAGGCGGCGGCTCCGGCACCTCGGTCGAGTCGGGCCTGGCCACGGGCCGCTGCTGGGCAGGCCTGTCCGCGCCCACCATCACCGCCCCGGCCATCCTCCAGGGCGCCCCGCTGAAGATCGTCGGCGCGACGTTCCAGAAGAACCCGTTCGCGATCATCTCCCTGAACAAGAACCCGATCAAGGACGCCAAGGACCTGGTCGGCAAGAAGATCGGCGTCCAGGACTCCAACGAACTGGTCTGGAACGCGCTGCTCAAGGCCAACGGGCTCGACGCGTCGAGCGTGACGCGGGTGCCGTTCCAGTCCGACCCCTCGATGCTCACCTCCGGCCAGCTCGACGGGTACGTCGGCTTCGTCACCAGCGGCCCCGTACGGCTGCGGATGGGCGGCCACGACCCGGCGTACCTGTTGCTCGCCGACGCCGGCCTGCCGCTGGTCGCCGAGACGTTCACGGTCACGCAGGAGACCATCGACAAGGAGCGCGACAAGCTCAAGGCGTTCCTGACCGCCGAGATCAAGGGCTGGAAGGACGCCATCGCCGACCCGGCCAAGTCCGCCGAGCTGGCCGCCACCGTCTACGGCAAAGACCAGAACCTCGACGTCAAGGAGCAGACGGAGGAGGCCAAGATGCAGAACGACCTCGTCGTCACCCCTGACGCCAAGGCCAACGGCCTGTTCACCATGACGCCCGAGCTGGTCGCACAGAACATCGAGTCGCTGGCCAAGGCCGGGCTGGCCATCAAGGCCGAGCAGCTCTTCGACCTGACGATCCTGGACGAGATCTACAAGGCCGACCCGAGCCTGAAGCTGTCATGACCGGCATCGCCATCACCGGGCTGAGCAAGACCTTCGGCAAGGGCCTGACCGCCGTCCAGGGCGTCGACCTCCAGACGCCGAAGGGCTCGTTCCTGTCACTGCTCGGCCCGTCCGGCTGCGGCAAGTCCACGGTGCTGCGCATCCTCGCCGGCCTCGAGCGGCCCACGACGGGCGAGATCCTGGTGAACGGCGAGACCCCCGAAGAGCTGCGCAGGAGCCACCACCTCGGCATCGCCTTCCAGGACTCGGCCCTGCTGGCCTGGCGCAGCGTCGCGGCCAACATCCGGCTGCCGCTGGAGGTGGCCGGGATCAGGCCGGAGCCGGGCGTGATCGAGGACCTGATCAAGCTGGTCGGCCTGGAGGGCTTCGAGAAGGCCCGGCCGGCCGAGCTGTCCGGCGGCATGCGCCAGCGCGTGTCCATCGCCCGCGCCCTGGTGGTCAAGCCCAGCGTGCTGCTGCTCGACGAGCCGTTCGGCGCCCTGGACGACATGACCCGCCAGCGGCTCAACCTCGAACTGCTGCGCATCTGGACCGAGAAGCCCGCCACGACGCTGATGGTCACGCACGGCATCAGCGAGGCGATCTTCCTGTCGGACGTGGTCGCCGTCATGAGCCCGCGTCCCGGCCGGGTCGTCGAGATGGTGGAGATCGGCCTGCCACGCCCGCGTACGCCCGAGATGATGCGCACGCCCGAGTTCCACGCCATCCACGACCACCTCAGCGACCTGCTGTTCGGGCACGGCTCATGAGACGTGTCCAGGGGCTGCTCGGCGTCGTCGCCCTGATCGGGCTCTGGTGGCTGCTGGCCGTGACGGTGTTCGCCGGCGGCGGCGCGGTGCCCACTCCCTGGGCGGTGCTCGAATCCATGGGCGCGGACGGCTGGGCCTTCTACGGCCCGAACCTGTCCGCCACCCTGTCCGCCGGCGTCCAGGGCTTCCTGTGGGGCAACGGCCTGGCCATCGGCGTGGCGCTGCTGGTGCTGCTCGTGCCCAGGCTCGAGGCCGTCGCCACCCAGCTCGCGGTGATCAGCTACTGTGTCCCGCTGCTCGCGATCGGCCCGATCGTGCTGGTGGTCTTCGGCGGCGAGGCCACCGTGGTGTTCCTCGCGGCCATCTCGGTCTTCTTCACCACGCTCATCGGGGCCCTGCTCGGGCTGCGCTCCGCCGACCGTGCCAGCCTCGACCTCGTCACCGTGTACGGTGGCGGCCGCCTGGCCAGGCTCCGCTACGTACAGATCATCTCCGCCCTGCCCGGCACCTTCGCGGGCCTGAAGATCTCCGCCCCGTCCGCGCTGCTCGGCGCCATCATCGGCGAATACCTCGGCAGCAACGACCAGGGGCTCGGCGTCTCCCTGATGATCTCCCAGCAGCAGTTCCAGGTGCCGCGCACCTGGGGGCTCGCGCTCGTGGCCGGCCTGGTCGCCGGAGCCGGGTACGCGGTCGTCGCCCTCGTCGCCCGCCTGGTCACCCCCTGGTCGAGAGGCGAAACACAGTGATCGGCCGTACCATCCTGCGGGTCGTCGGGCCGCTCGTCCCCTCCGTGCTCATCGTCGTGGCCGCGTGGTGGCTGGCGCTGGAGGCGTTCGGGATCAGCCCGCTCGTGGGCAAGCGCCCGCCGCAGGTCTGGGCATACCTGACCGCGTCGGAGGCCCACCGCGAGGCCGTGTTCGGCGCGCTGGGCATCACGGTCAGGGACGCCGCCATCGGCTTCGCCACCGGCATGGCCGGCGCGATGGCCGTCGCCTTCGCGTTCGTGCTGTTCAGGACCGTCGAGCAGACGTTCATGCCGGTCGCCATGCTGCTGCGGTCGGTGCCGCTCGTGGTGATGACGCCGCTCATCACGCTCGTCTTCGGCAGGGACCTGCTGGGCGTGGCCGTCATCGGCGGCATCGTGGTCTTCTTCCCCGCCCTGGTCAACATCGCCTTCGGGCTGAGGTCCGCCTCGCCGCAGGCCACCGACCTGATCATGGCGTACGGCGGCACCCGGCTGACCGTCCTGCGCAAGGTGGCGATGCCGACGGCGATGCCCGCGGTCTTCGCCTCGGCCAGGATCTCCGTGCCCGCCTCGATCATCGGCGCGCTGATCGCCGAATGGCTGGCCACCGGGCAGGGCATCGGCGCCGAGATCCTGCGGGCGATCGGCGGGTTCCGCTACGACGAGGTGTGGGCGGACATCGTGGTGGTCACGGGGGTGTCCATCCTCGCGTACGCGGTCGTCGGCGTCGTCGAGTCGCTCGTGCTGGCCCGCTTCTCGGACCGCCCCACCGGGTGAGTTGCGTCTGACACCGTGTCAGGGCCTTCACTGGGGCGCATGTTCCCTTATGTCGGTTCAGGGCCGTACTGTTACGCGAACTCTCTGGCCATGATGCTCGGCCCCGCCGCCCCGCCGGCCGGGGTGATCGAGACGCTGACCGGGTCGCCGTTCGGCATGCAGCTCATCGGCGGCGCCAGGCCGTTCTTCGACCCCTACGGCTGGGACCCCGAGATCGGGCTCGACGCCGCCATCGACCTGCTCGGCCAGGAGTGCGACCGGAGCGACGCGGGCACCCCCGAGCAGGCGCTGGAGCGGCTGCGGGCCGCCGTGGCGCGCGGTCCCGCGCTGGCCGGGCCGGTGGACATGGCGCTGCTGCCCTACACGCCCGGCGGTGGCGGCGACCACTACGTCGTGGTCCTCGCCGTGGAGGGCGAGAGCGTCGTCGTGCACGATCCGCACGGTCATCCCTTCGCCACGCTGCCCGTCCCGGACTTCCTGGCCGCCTGGCGGGCCGAGGCGGTGGAGTATCTCGGCACCTCCTACGTGCTGCGGACCCGCTTCGCGCGCGTACGGGACGTCTCCGTCCCCGACGCGCTGCGCCGGTCGCTGCCCGCCGCCGCGCGCTGGCTGGACGGGCGCGACGATCTGCCGGTGCCGCCGGGGACGCTGGGCGGTGCCGCCGCCGCGCTGCGGCTGGCCGACCTGGTCGAGGCCGGGCTCGACGCCGAGGTGCGGGGGCTGCTCGTGCACTTCGGCGTGCGCGTGGGCGCCCGGCGGGCGGCCGACGCGGCCTCGTGCCTGGAGTCGATCGGCCTGGTGGAGGCGGCCTCGGCCGCCGCGGGTCAGGCCCGGGTGCTCGGGGCGGTGCAACATCCGCTGGTCACGGGCGATGACGCCGCCGTGGCGGCGGCCCTGCGGCGGCTCGCTCCCGGCTACGACCGGCTGCGCGCCGCGCTCGGCTGACCTCGGTGTTCCGGGGGTTGACTGCGGCGCGGCTGGGCTGGTCGTCGCTGTTCGAGGGTTGTGCGGGTGGTGATGCGGACCCGGCCGCGGTCCTGTGTGCGGGGGGAGGCGCGGCCGGGTCCGCCCGGAGGGGAGCGCGTGGGCGTGCGGTGGGAAACCGGCTCGGGGTGTGGCCGGTGAAAGCCCGACGCTCCCTTGGTTCGGGGGAGTGCGCTAACTGGTGGCGAAGTCCTGGGTCCAGGTGGGGCCCTTGGTGTGGTGCCCGACGCCGATGCGGGTGAAGGAGCAGTTCATGATGTTGGCCCGGTGGCCGGGGCTGTCGAGCCAGGCCCGCACCACGGCGGCGGCCGTGGGCTGGCCCTTGGCTATGTTCTCGCCGGCCAGGCGGAAGGCGAAGCCGGTCGCTTTGATGCGCTGGTCGAAGGAGCGGCCGTCACGCGAGTCGTGCGCGAAGTAGTTGTTGACCGCCATGTCCGTCGAGTGACGTTCGGCGGCGAGGTGCAGCTTGGGGTCGTGGACGAGGGCACGGCAGCCGCTCTTGGCCCTGGCCTGGTTGGTCAGCCTGACGACCGCCGTCTCGGGCGCCGAGGCGAAGCCGCCGGCCGACGCCGCGCGCCCGCCGCACGACAGCCTGGCCGAGCGGGACTGGTCGACGCGGCCCTGGGAGTCGAGCGCGACCACGTAGTAGCGGCGCTGGGTGCCGGTGCAGCGCACCTTCGCGGTGACGCGGCCGTTGCCGACGACCTGGGAGCCGCTCTTGACGACGGGATCGGCGCCCGACGCGGCGACCTTGATGCGCACCCGGAGCCGGGCCTCGTCCGCGCAGCCCGCCCTGGTGACCGTGCCGCGCACGAGGCCCGAAGAGACGACCGGCTTGGCGGCGAGCACCCGGCACGCCTGCGCGGCGGTCGCCACGGTGGCGGGTGCGGCGGACGCCTGGGCGGCGGGCGCCGGGAAGCTCAGAGCCAGAAGGCATCCGAGACAGGCCCATGCCTTGAGCTGTCCGCGCATCCTGTCCTCCGGTTGGGGGCTCGACACTGCGTCGAACCCGCATTCTGGCCCTCCTAAGTCGGCTATGTCCTGAAAAGCCAACCTCTACCTGGAGCTCCAAGTAGCTGAATCGTAATATGGCCCAGCTCGAACCGGGGTAAACCCCAGCGGCTCCTGCGATAGATCTCCGCGCGTGCGAGGAGCGGGGACAGGCTCCTTCGACCCGGATCGAGATCACTGGGCCAGAATGGCCCGCATGCCCACCACGCCCGAAGATCACATTGAGACCGCGCATCCCTCCCCGTTCAACGACTACGACCGTCTCGCCGAGGGGTACGCGGCCGAGAACGAGGTCAGCGTCCTGAACGCGTACTACGAACGGCCCGCGATGCTGGAGCTCGCCGGGGACGTGACCGGCCGGCGAATCCTCGACGCCGGCTGCGGCTCGGGTCCCCTGTTCTCCGCGCTACGCGATCGAGGCGCCGTCGTGACCGGCATCGACGCGAGTGCCGGGATGCTGGAGCTGGCCCGGCGGCGGCTGGGTGACGACGCGGATCTGCGGGTCGCCGACCTGGCGAGCCCGCTGCCCTTTCCCGACGACGCGTTCGACGACGTCATCGCGTCCCTGGTGCTGCACTACCTGGAGGACTGGGGACCGACACTGGCCGAGCTGCGCCGCGTGCTGAGGCCCGGCGGCCGGCTCCTCGTCTCGGTCGAGCATCCTTTCGTGATCCCCCTCATGCGTCACAGGGCCGGGGAGAAGGCCGGCTATTTCGGAACCCGTAACCGGATCGAAGAATGGACCATGGGTGGGCAGACCGCCCAGATGAGCTTCTGGGACCGGCCGCTGCACGCGATGACCGAGTCCTTCACCGCGGCCGGCTTCCGCATCAGCGTCATCAGCGAACCGCCGTTCGTGCCGGAAGCCCGCGAACTGTTCCCCGAGGAGTTCCGCGAGATCACCGGCCCGAGGTTCCTGGGCTTCCTGTTCTTCGTTCTGGAAGCCGGCTGACGGCGCCTGATAACGATCAATTGCGGTGACCGAGCGTTTCGGTGGGCGGGAGTCGCCCACCGAAACGCTCGGTCACCAGAGGGCCGCTGGAGGTGTCAGCCGGGTGCTAGCACTCGACGGGCTTGAGCCACGAGCACTCCAGGTCGCCCGCGGGAGCCTGGTCCGTGGCGCGGAGCGGAGCGGCGTCGCCGGCCGCCGCGGTCCTGGAGAACTGGGCGAGGCGAACGGCGATCTTGTCCTCGATGTCCTTCGGGGAGGCCGAAAGATACTGGTTCAGCATGATCGAGAAGATCAGCGGCTCGCCGTCGGCGCTGTTGACGTAGCCGGACAGCGAGGTGACGCCGGTCAGCGACCCGGTCTTGGCGTGGACGTTGTTCGCGGCCGGGGTGCCCCGCATCCGGTTGCGCAGGGTGCCGCCCACGAAACGGTCGGCGTTGCCGGCGATGGGGAGGGACTCGTACCAGGTGGCGTACCAGGGCCTGGTCCGTACGGCCGACAGGAGCTGCACGATCGAGCCCGGCGAGAAGCCGTCGCGGCGCGACAGCCCGGAGCCGTCCCGCATGTTGATCACCTGCACGCCGTTGGCCTTGGCGAAGTCGGTGCTGACCTTGAGCCCGGCCGACCACGTGCCCTGGTTCGCGACCTTGCGGCCCATGGCCTTGGTGAGGATCTCGGCGTGGATGTTGTTGCTCAGCTTCATGAACGGCACCAGCAGCTCGCCCAGCGTCATCGACTCATGGACGGCCAGCTCCTTGGCCGTCGAGGGCGTGGCCCCGGTGGTGCTCTGCCCGAGCACCTTGACGCCGTGCTTGGTCAGCGACCTGCGGAACAGCGACGACACGTACGCCGTCGGGTCGTCCACGGCCACCCACTCCTGGTACGGGTCCGCGACCGTACCGGTGATGACCACCGTGCGCGTGCCGTGCTGCCGCTCGATGAGCACGTCGGTCTCCGTGCCCACCGTGGCCCGATTGACGATCTTCAGATAGTCGGTCTCCGGCGTCGTGGACACCTTGACCTTGTCCCCGTCGGCCGCCACGGCCACGATCACCGAGCCCGCGTCGTAGTCCCGGTCGGGCGAGGCGGTCAGGGCCGAGATCGGGGCGGCGTAGTAGGCGGTCTCGTCGTCCCAGGTCCAGTCGTTGCCGAGGCGCTGGGAGTCGAACCAGGTGTCGTCGGCCACCAGCTTGCCGGTGACGACCTTGATACCCGCGGCGGCCACCTTCGCGGCCAGGGCGTCGTAGTCCTCGGCCAGCATGGTCGGGTCGCCGGTGCCGCGCAGCACCAGGTCGCCGGTCAGCACCGAGCCGACCTTGCGGCCGGCGTTCAGCACGGTGGTGGGGAAGCGGTAGCCGAGGCCGAGCGTCTCGGCCGCCGCCGCCGAGGTGAACAGCTTGGTGTTGGAGGCGGGGATGAGGAGCTTGCCGGCGTCGGTGGCGTACAGTTCCTCGCCGGTCTGGGCGCTCTTGACCACGACGCCCGCCCTGGCGATCGTGAGGCGTGAGTCGCTGAGGATCTGGTTGATGTCCTGGGTCAGGTCGGCCGCGCCCGCCGAGGGGTCGAGGGCGATGGCCGGGGAGGAGGGTCCGGACGCCCACGCGAGGGCCGCGACGAGCGCGCCCGCGACGAGGGAGGCTGAGGTGCGCCGCATGGGGTCTCCAAAGTGACTGGGGGATCGCTTGAGAGCATGGAACAGCGCAGTGAGCCTGTAATCCGCAAATATCCGTATTTATCGGGTACGCGTCAGGACGGCAGCGCCGACGTCACCATGAACCCGCAGTCCCCGAACGAGATCTCGTCCCCCGACTTCACCCGGGCCGGCCCGACCAGCCGCCACCCGTTGAGCCTGGTGCCGTTGAGCGAGCCGAGATCGACCAGCATCCACCCGCCGTCGCCCTCGCGCCGCAGCTCGGCGTGCACGCGCGACACCGTCAGGTCCGACAGCACCAGGTCGCAGGCGGACCCGCGGCCCACCACGTAACGCAGCCGGTCGTCGTCGGGCAGGGCCAGCCGGGGCAGCCGCGGACGCCGCCACGCGGACTGCACCCTGGTGGTGAACTCCGACACCGACGACACCGCGTCGGTCAGCCGCTGCCGGAACGTCTGCCGTCGCGGCAGGTCGGCCACCAGTTCGTCGAGCTCGTGCCGGCTGCGGGCGCGCAAGGCCTGGTCCACGCGGCCGACGAAGGTGTCGTGGGAGATCCGGCCCTCTACGGCGCGATCTCTGAGCTCGTCGATCGCACGGTCACGTTCCCCATCTGAGGCGCGAAAGGGCGGATGCGTGGAGCTCATGTAGCGAGTATCGGCCCGAACCTCGCTCCGTGTCCAGAAAAGGCGGATCAGTTGCCATAAGCATACTGAGTATGCATACTCAGTATCCATGTCGATCAGACACGGACTGCTCGCGTTGCTGAGCAGCGGACCGCGTTACGGCTATCAGCTACGGGTGGAATTCGAGGCGTCGACGGGGGCGACCTGGCCGCTGAACATCGGCCAGGTCTACACGACGCTTTCCCGCCTGGAGCGAGACGGCCTTGTCGCGCCCGATGGGGAGGACGATCAGGGCCGCGCGGTCTACACGATCACCGAGGCCGGTCGGGAGGAGCTGGGGCGATGGTTCAGCACCCCCGTCGCCCAGACCGACCGGCCTCGGGACGAGCTGGCCATCAAGATCGCGATGGCGGTGGCGGGCGGCGTGGACGTCGCCCGGGTGATCCAGACCCAGCGCGCGGCCACCATGCGCGCCCTTCAGGAGCTGACCAGGACCAAACGGGCCGCCTCCGGCGAGCTGGCCCACCGGCTGGTCCTCGATTCGTTGATCTTCAAGGCCGAGGCGGAACAGCGCTGGCTGGACCACTGCGAGGCCGTTTCCAAGGAGAAGAACTCATGACAGTGGTGGAGTTGCGGGAGGTCACCCGCGAACACGGCCAGGTGCACGCGCTGCGCGGCGTGAGCCTGCGGGTCGCGGCGGGTGAGCTGGTCGCGGTCATGGGACCGTCGGGCTCGGGCAAGTCCACGCTGCTCAACCTGGCGGGCGGGCTCGACCGGCCCACGTCGGGCAGCGTGACGATCGGGGACACCGACCTCGCCGGCGTCAAGGACCTGGCCGCGCTCAGGCGCACCAGCGTCGGATACGTCTTCCAGGACCTCAACCTGATCCCGTCCCTGACGGCCGCCGAGAACGTGATGCTGCCCAGGGAGCTCGACGGCGTACGCGCCGGCCGGGCGCGCTCCGAGGCGCTGGCCGTCCTGGCGGAGGTCGGCGTCGAGGACATCGCCGGCCGCTTCCCCGAGGAGCTGTCAGGCGGCCAGCGCCAGCGGGTGGCCATCGCCAGGGCCCTGGTCGGCGAGCGGCGGCTGCTGCTCGCCGACGAGCCGACCGGCGCCCTCGACACGGTCACCGGCGACGAGATCCTGCAGTTGCTGCGCACCCGCTGCGACGCCGGAGTGGCCGTGCTGCTCGTCACCCACGAGCCGCGCTACGCGGGCTGGGCCGACCGGGTGGTCTACCTGCGCGACGGCCGGATCGCCGACTCGGGCGACGTGCGCCTGGAGAGCGCCAGATGAGCGCGCTGGGCGCCGCGCTGCGCATCTCCCGCAGGGACAGCCTGCGCTTCAAGGGCCGCAGCGCGCTGATCATGGTCATGATCGGCCTGCCCGTCCTGGTGATCACGGCCGTGCTCACGCTGAGCGCCAGCACCGACCTGACGGTACGCGAGCAACTGCCCGGGCGCCTGGGCTCGGTGGCCGACGCGGCCGTCATGCCGCACGCGAAAGGGCTCCGGGTGCAGCAGGACCCCGCGGGCAGGTTCGGGAACCAGCGCGACACCAAGGGCACGGAGCAGCCGGCCCCGTGGACGGCGGCCGAGGTCGTGCGGCTGACCGGCGGCCGGCTCATCCCGTTCTACGACTACTCCGTCGAGGCCCTGCTCCCGGACGGCTTCGACGCGGTGGACCTGATGGAGATCGACCTGCGCGACCCGCTCGGCAGAGGCGTCAGGACGCTGGTCGAGGGCAGGTTCCCGGCCACGCCGCAGGAGATCGCGGTCACTCCCGCACTGCTCGACCAGGGCGTGCGCCTCGGCGGCGAGCTGAAGACGACCCTGCGCGCCGTGCCGAAGCGCGTGGTGGGCGTCGTCGAGCACCCCGACAGGCCGGGCATCAGCGAGGTGGTGGGCCTGTACGGCTCGGTGCTGGCGACCAAGGCCGACCCCCAGGGCAGCGGCTGGCTCCTCGACTCCGCGGCCCCGGTCACCTGGGACGACGTGCGCCGGCTCAACCAGGCGGGACTCCGCGTGGCCTCCCGCGCCGTCATCGAGAGCCCGCGAGCCGGCACGTACGGGTACGGCGCCCCCACCACCGGCCAGTGGCGCTGGACGGCCATCGGCGTGTTGCTCGTCGTCACCGAGACGGCCCTGCTGGCAGGCCCCGCGTTCGCCGTCGGGCTGCGGCGGCGCAGGCGTGAGCTGGCCATGATCTCCGCGCAGGGCGGCTCGCCACGCCACCTCCGCGCGATCGTGCTGGCCGACGGCCTCGTCCTCGGCGGCATCGCGGCCCTGCTCGGCGCCGCGCTGGGCATCGGCGCCGGCCTGGCGGTGGAGTCGGCCCTGGCGCGGGCGCTGGACTGGACGAGCAGCCTGGACGTGCCCTGGCCGGAGGTGCTCGGCGTTGCCGGGCTGGGCCTGCTCAGCGCGCTGGTGGCGGCCGTGGTGCCGGCGATCCAGGCGGCCGGGCAGAGCCCGGCCCGGGTGCTCGCCGGGCGCCCCGACGAGGTGCGCGACCGCGCCGGCCGCCCGGTGCTGGGCATCGTGCTGGTGCTGCTCGGGGTGGGCGCGACGCTCACGGTCGCGGTCAGGAGCGAGCTGGCCGTCGTGGCGGCGTCCACGGTGACGCTGTTCGGGCTGATCGTGCTGACGCCGTGGCTGGTCAGCCGCACCGCCCGCCCGGCCGCTCGCCTGCCCTTGCCGGCCCGCCTGTCCGTCCGCGACGGAGCCCGTCACCGGGTCCGCACGGCCTCCGCGGTGGCGGCCGTCATGGCGGCCACGATGGTCGCGATCACCGTCGGCATCGCCTACAACAGCGTGTTCGCCGACCGCGCCCGTACCTTTCGGAGCGCCGCCCCCGACGGCACCCTGGACGTCCACGTCGCCGACGCCGACGACCGGACCTGGTCGAAGGTCCGCGCCAAGGCCCAGGAGCAGTTGCCGGGGGTGAGCCTGATCACCGCTCAGGAGGCCGTCGACGGCCAGGGCAAGAGCCTGGTGACGACGGCCACGCGGGCCGTGAACTGCCCACCGGCCCCATGCACGCCCTTCTACTACTACGACCTGCCGATCGGTGACGACCGGTTGCTCGCGCTGTTCCAGGGCCGGCGTGACCCGCAGGCCGCGGCCGCTCTCGCGGCGGGCAAGGCCGTGGTGTTCGATCCGCGGCTGATCGAGGACGGCATGGTCAGGGTGGGGCTGCAGAGGAACGACGGTGGGGAGGCCCGCCCCGGCGGGCCGATCCGGATACCGGCGGTGGCGGCCAGGGGTGTCCACGACAGGCAGGGCGGCGCCGTGCTGCCCGCCTCGGCCCTGACGGCGGCCGGGCTCAAGCTGGCCGAGCGGCGGCTCTACGCCATGACGATCCCGGACGACGTGCTGCGCCTCCAGCGCGCACTGCAGTATGCGTCGCGCGGCACGTTTGTCCAGCTCCACGAGGACGGCATTGAGCAGCGGCGCACCCTTCTGCTGACGGGGGTCCTGGCCGGAGCACTGATCCTCGTCCTCGGCGGCACGTTCGCCGCCACCGGGCTCGCCGTCGCGGACATGCGCCGGGATCTCGACACCCTGTCGGCGGTGGGCGGCCGGCCGCTCACCCGCAGGCTGGTGGTGGCGGCCCAGGCCGCCTACATCGCGGGGCTCGGCACGGTGACGGGCCTGGCCGGAGGCGTGGTCGCGGGGTCCGCCCTGGCCCAGCCCATGAAGGAGGCGTCGTTGGACGCCACGGTCACCGTGCCGTGGTCGTTCCTGGCCGCGATCGTGCTGGGCCTGCCCCTGCTGGCGGCCCTGCTCGCGGGGCTGTTCACGCGGACGCGTCTCGTTCTGGCGCGCCGGGTGGCGTGAGGCGGTACCTCAGCGTCATCAGCACCGAGGCGAAGATGATCAGCGCGGGGATCGTGGTCTGCCCGATGAGGACCGCGGTCACCGCGCTGTCCGGCTGCTCGACCGGCCTGCTCGGCTCGGATTCGATGAAGCCGCCCAGCGACAGGATGACCCCGAAGATCAGCGCGCCGAACGAGCTGACCCCGCTCTCGATGGCCGTCCACAGCCCGGTCAGCACGCCGGCCCGCCGCTTGCCCGTCTTGGCCGCGTCCACCGCGATCACGTCGGCCAGCATCGAGAACAGCAGGAGCTGAACGCCCGCGATGCCCACGCCGACCAGCAGGATCGTCACGTGGGCGTAGACGGCGCCGAAGACCGGGGTGGCCATGGCCGCCGCGGTGCCGCCCCCGAACAGCAGGGCGGCCAGCATCATCGCGCCGCGTTTGTCGAACCGCTTGGACAGCCGCACCCACAGCGGCATCGTCAGCAGCATCGGCCCGACCAGCGCGGCGAACAGCGTCTGCGTGGCTCTGGGCGTGCCGATCGTGTAGGCGGCGAAGTACGGCGCCGCGGCCAGCATCATGCTGACCGCCAGCATCTGCGTGCAGGCCAGCGCGGTGATCCAGATGAACGCCGAGTTCCCCTTGATCGCGGCGAACTGCTCGCGCCACCCACCCCGGTCGGGCTCGGGGGCGCCGGTCATCGGGGCGCGGGCGGTGCCGAAGAACGAGCCGAGCATGGAGACCAGCAGGATGACCGCGATCGTCGCCGCCATCAGCCGGTAGCTGCCGAGCGTGCCGTCCTCGCCCTGGCTGGTGACGATGGCCGGCGCGAGCACGCCGCTGATCGCGGTGGCCGCGCCGATGAAGATCATCCGCCACTGCAGCAACGACGTGCGCTCGTGGTAGTCATGGGTCATCTCGCCCGGCATCGCCTTGTACGGCACCTCGAACAGCGCGTACGCGGTCGCCGTGGCCATGAAGCAGAGCCCCACGTAAAGCGCCGCGGGCACCCCCGTCAGCGGCGGCCCCGCGAACACCAGGAAGAACGCGATCGGCAACGTGCAGGCCCCGGCCAGCAGCCATGGCCGCCGTGGTCCGAGGCGCGAGCGGGTCCGGTCCGACCAGCGCCCGACCAGGGGGTTGATGATCAGGTCCCAGATCTTCGGCGCGGTCACCACGACTCCGGCCAGCCACGCGGGCACGGCCAGGAAGTTGGTCATGTAGTACAGCAGGAGCAGCCCGGGCACGGCACTGACCGTCGCCGTGCAGAACGAGCCCACGCCGTAGCCGACGCGCACGCTTCTCGGGACCGTGGTCGGGGTCACCGCCGGTGCGATCATGCCCCTCATTGAAGCCGAGCGAGGGCTTGTTCGGTAGGGCCCACTTTCGCGGGCCCACCGTTACGGAGGTCGCGTCAGTCGCTCACGTCGGCGCACACCACGTGAGCACCGATCTCGATCATCCGTTGCTCGCTGCGCGTGTCGGCGACCCTGGCCATGAGGATCGGCGCACCGGAGGCCGCGAACTGCGGCAGCCGGGCGCGTACCAGCCGGTGCAGGTCGCGTACGACGTCCTCGGCCGCCGACATGTGCACCTTCACGTGCAGCATGATCCCCGGCGCCCCGGAAGCCGTGCGGGCCTCGGAGATCCAGACATGGTGCACGAGCGGGAAGTCCATGAGCAGGTACGAGATCGCCTGCCGCAGCGCGGGCAGGATCGGATGCGTGCACCGCCGGTATCCGGGGTCCACCTGCTGCATGGGCCCCGACAGGTGCGGCCGGGGCGCGGGCACCCACGGCAGCGAGGGCGCCTCCGGACTCGGTGGGGCCACCTGGGCCAGCGCGGCACCGCGCGACACGGTGGCCATGGCGCCCGTCGCGTAGGCGGCCGGCACCGCCCCTGACAGAACAGGCGTCGGCCCCGTGCGCGTCGTGGTGATGAAGCGCTGGAGATCGCCGATCGGCACAGCCGCAGCGGCTGGTCCGGCCGCGTCGATCACGATCTCCCGCACTCCGGTGACGCGCTGGATGTCCAGGATGGTGTCGGCGTCGCACGCCGATAGGGAATGACTGCCGCGGTGCCTGGCATAGGTGGCAGGACTGGTGTACCCGAGCAGAACCCGGTCACCAGCCTGCGTCGTCCCCAGGACGACGGAACGGTCGGTTCTCACCGCCACCAGGACTCCACCGTCGGCGAGAGCGCCCAGCAGGCGATGCGGAGCGCCATGCTGAGCGAGCACGTCGGCAAGCGCAGGATTCCCGATGCTCATATGACGAACCATAGGTAGTCGGCCACGGCTTATCAGGCTAATGGCGAATAAATCTCCCGATCAAGACAAAGATGCGTACGACCTGAATGAGTTTCGGAGCCGTGGGGTACGGGAGACCCGTCTCACATCGTGGGTCTCTCGTGAACGCGTTCACAAGCGGCGGATAGACTCTGTGGGACCGCCGGGGGGATTCGTGGACGTGTCCCCCCAAGAGCCCGCCGTGCCCTAAGGATCCACACCAGTGAACAAGCCCGTCGTTCTGGTCGCAGAGGAGCTGTCCGAGGCTGGCCTCGCCGTACTCGGCGCTGATTTCGAGGTCCGCCACACCGACGGCGCCGACCGTTCCAAGTTCCTGCCCGCTCTCGCCGACGTGGACGCGCTGATCGTGCGCTCCGCCACGCAGGTCGACGCCGAGGCCATCGCCGCCGCGCCCAAGCTGCGCGTGGTCGCCCGCGCCGGTGTCGGCCTCGACAACGTCGACGTCGAGGCGGCCACCAAGGCCGGTGTCATGGTCGTCAACGCGCCGACCTCCAACATCACCAGCGCCGCCGAGCAGACCGTCGCCCTCATCCTGGCCAGCGCCCGCAACACGGCCCAGGCCCACTCCGCGCTGAAGAACGGGGAGTGGAAGCGCTCGAAGTACACCGGCGTCGAGCTCGACGAGAAGACCGTCGCCATCCTCGGCCTGGGCAAGATCGGGCAGCTCGTGGCCCAGCGGCTGCAGCCGTTCGGGGTCGAGCTGATCGCGTACGACCCCTACCTGCCGCCGGCTCGCGCCGCGCAGATGGGCGTCAAGTTGCTCAGCCTCGAAGAGGTGCTCAAGCAGGCCGACTTCATCACCGTGCATCTGCCCAAGTCCAAGGAGACGCTGGGGCTCATCGGTGACAAGGAGCTGCACCAGGTCAAGCCGAGCGTCCGCATCATCAACGTGGCCCGCGGCGGCATCGTGGACGAGGGCGCCCTCTACTCGGCGATCAAGGAGGGGCGGGTCGCGGGAGCCGGCCTGGACGTGTTCGCCAAGGAGCCGTGCACCGACAGCCCGCTGTTCGAGCTCGACCAGGTCGTCGTCACCCCGCACCTCGGCGCCTCCACGCACGAGGCCCAGGAGAAGGCCGGCACCCAGGTCGCGCGGAGCGTGAAGCTGGCGCTCGCCGGTGAGTTCGTGCCGGACGCCGTCAACGTCCAGGGCGGCTCGGTGGCCGAGGACGTCAAGCCGGGCCTGCCGCTGGCCGAGAAGCTGGGCCGGGTGTTCACCGCGCTGGCCGGCGAGGTCGCCACCAAGCTCGACGTCGAGGTACGCGGCGAGATCGCCGCCCAGGACGTGCGCGTGATCGAGCTGGCCGCGCTCAAAGGCGTGTTCGCCGACGTGGTCGAGGAGCAGGTCACCTACGTCAACGCCCCGCTGCTGGCCAAGGACCGCGGCATCACCGTCGAGCTGATCACCAGCTCGGAGAGCCCCGACTGGCGCAACGTGGTGACCGTGCGCGGCGTGCTCGCCGACGGCCGTACGGTCTCGGTCTCGGGCACGCTGTCCGGGCCCCGCCAGATCACGAAGATCGTCGAGGTCAACGGCTACGAGATGGAGATCGAGCCGACGGCTCACCTCTGCTTCTTCACCTACGCCGACCGTCCCGGCATCGTCGGCGTGGTCGGCCGCCTCCTCGGCGAGCACCGCATCAACATCGCCTCGATGCAGGTGGCCCGTGACACCAAGGGCGGCAAGGCGCTCATCGCGCTGACCGTCGACTCCGCGATCCCGGCCGAGGTGGTCGAGCAGATCGCGGCGGAGATCGGCGCCGAGAGCGGCCGCACGGTCGACCTGGAGGACTGACCTCTCCTCGCGGCATCGCGACAAGGGGGCCGTCACCGGAAAGGGTGGCGGCCCCTTCGCGTCTCACCATGCGAGATACTAGGACATCCAACGAGATGCCTCAGGTACTGTTATCGGTAATGCGCCAGGTTCTCGTACTTATTACCTGCCGCGGCGGGGCCTGTTAGGGCAGGTCGACGACTCGCCGCGGTGTGCGGCGTCGCGTCGGCCGTCAAGTCCCTTCGTCCGGTCCGTGACCCGGACCACGAGATCAGGCCCGGTCGGATTCGCGACCGGAGTCCGGCTTCCCACTGAGACACGCCCGCGAAATGAGATGAGTCACATGTACGAGATGTATGCCTGGAACCGTGCCGAAGACCAGCAGGACGAGGCCGCCGAGGCCGTGCAGATCGCGCTGGACCGCCGCGACAACGGCGGCGCCCCGCAGAACTCCGGCCGGTAGCCCTTCAGGGCTCCAGCCGACAGTCCTTCAGAACTCCAGCCGGTAGAAGGCGGCCGACCGCCTCATCCCCGGCAGGGCCTTGACGATCCAGGCCGAGACGCGGTGGGTCTTCGACAGGTCCTCGAACCCGTCGATCTCGAACGCGCTCACCGCCGACACGCACCGCAGCCTCGGATGGATCGCCTCCAGAACGGCCGGGCCGTCGATGCCCCAGTGGACCGCGGCCCCGGCGTTCTGGACGGGCTTGTTGAGCTTCTGCAGCCGCAGGCCGAGCCGGCTCAGGGCGTCGAAGATCAACTGGCCGCCGGGGAAGCGCTCCACGATCGCCCGCAGGAGCTCCGGCCCTCCGGCCGGATCGAGGTAGTAGAGCAGGCCCTCGGCCACGACCAGCACCGGAGCGTCGCGGGGGACCTGCTCCAGCCAGGCCAGCTCGGTGGCCGACGAGCCGATCATGGTGTAACCGGGCCGCTCGGGGAACAGCCGCTCGCGCAGCTCGATGACCTCGGGATAGTCGAGGTCGTACCAGCGGACCGAGGGCGGCGGGTCCATCCGGAAGACGCGCGTGTCGAGACCGCAGCCCGGCTGCAGCACGATGGCCTCCGGATGCCGGGCCAGGAACTCGCCCGCCCACCTGTCCATGAACCGGGCCCTGAGGGCGACGGCCTCGGCGGTGCTGGGGGTGATGCCCGTCTTGGTGAAGTCGTGGTCGATCCGGCCGATCACTTCGTCGGCCATCCGGTCGCCCAGGATCGGGTTGGGGGAGCGCGCGTCGAGCGCCTTGCCGTACAGGGTGGCGAGGAGGGTCGCCTTCTCCTCGGTCAGATGCACCTTCTCGGGTGACATGCCTCCCACGGTACGTCCGTGACTGAGGTTACGGACACCTCTCCTCGCGGACACGGAGAGTACTGATAGCGTCGCGCTGCGTATCCGTTCGCTGAGGAGGTCCCCCATGCACGCTTCCCTGACCGCGATCCGTCGCGTCGCCGCCGTGGCCCTGCCCGCCGTGGCCGCCGCGGCCCTGCTCGCCGCGCCCGCCCACGCGCAGGCGGGAGAGCTGAGTATCACGAAGTACCACCAGGGCGCGGCGCAGCGCTGGTTCCTGACCTGTGACCCGGACGACGGCAGCCACCCCGACCCGGGCGCCGCCTGCGACATGCTCCGCAGGAGCGGCGGTGATCTGGAGCGGCTCAGGTTCCGCCCGGACGTGGCCTGCCCGCGCATCTACGACCCGGTCCACGTCAAGATCCGCGGTGTGTTCTACGGCGAGCCGAAGAACTTCGAGGAGACCTACCCGAACCCGTGCTTCGCGGACAACCTGGCCGCCCCGATCGTGCCCTGATCGCCCGGCGCGACCGGCGAGCGGCCCCGCGCCAGGCGGGGCCGCTCGCGGCTTTCTCGGAGCGGTGTTCTCAGTGCGGTGTTCTCAGTGCGGTGTTCTCGGGGCGGTGCTCTCAGGGTGGTGTTCCCGGAGCGGTGTTCTGAGGGTGGTGTTCTGGGGGTGTGTTCTCATCTGGGGGGTGTGTTCTCAGAGGGTGGCGGTGGGCATGTCCGGAGCCGGGGCCCGGCGTTTCTCCAGCACCTTGGACCAGCGGCGCACACCCGCGGGGTCGGGCCGGACCGCCCCCACGAAGGCGTCCCTGCGCCAGCTCGAAAGCTTCTCCTCCTTGACCACGTCACCGCTGCGCGGCGCGTGCACCATGAACCCGGGCTTGGAGATCATCCCCACGTGTCCCAGGTTGCTGAAGAAGACGAGGTCGCCGGGCTTGAGGTTCTCCCAGCCGATCTTCCGGGAGAACGCCCCGTACTGTTCGCGGGCGGTGCGGGGCAGTTCGATCCCCGCCGACTCGTACGCCCGGAGCATGAGCCCCGAGCAGTCGTATCCCCGGTCGCTGGTGCCGCCCCAGACGTACGGGATGCCGCGTTTGGTCATCGCGTAGTGGAGAGCGGCCTTCCAGGGCGGCGTGGGGACGCGCTTGGCCTGGATGCGCCGGATCTCGGCGCCGGTCAGGGTGGTGACGTCTTTGTCGGGGGTCGCCTGTTTGTCAGGGGCCGCCTGTGCGGCTGGGCTGGCCAGGATGAGCCCGGCGACGCCCGCCGCCAGGCCGATGGCGATGCGAGACAGAACACTGTCCTTCCACGAGGCCGGCCGGGTTAGCTGACGGGCTCGGGCCTGGAAGACGGCCCTACGGCGGTTGCCGATTCGCCCCAGGGGAAAGTGGGTCCCCGGCTCCACGCAAGGGCTGCGTGGATTAGGCCCGATGGACTCTAACGAAACGGTCAAAAGGTCGCAATAGGGACAAAACCGGGCGTCCGAAAAATGAGATGGTGTGTTCGTCAGTCGAGACGAGCCGGTAAGGTACCGCCCATGGAGTCGCGTAACATCCGCCTGGCCGTCATCCCTGGGGATGGCATCGGCACCGAGGTCGTAGCCGAAGGACTCAAGGTCCTGGAAGCGGTCGGCACGAAGATCGAGCCCACGCACTATGACCTGGGCGCCGCCCGCTATCACCGTACCGGGGAGACGCTGCCCGACGCGGTGCTCGAGGAGTTGCGCGGCTTCGACGCGATCCTGCTGGGCGCCGTCGGCGACCCGAGCGTGCCGCCCGGCATCCTGGAGCGCGACCTGCTGCTCCGCCTCCGGTTCGAGTTCGACCACTACGTCAACCTGCGGCCGGTCAAGCTGTTCCCCGGCGTCGAGACCCCGCTGGCCGACACGCCGCCCGAGGACATCGACATGATCGTCGTCCGCGAGGGCACCGAGGGCCTCTACGCGGGCACCGGTGGCGCCATGCGGCGCGGCACGCCGTACGAGATCGCCACCCAGGAGTCGCTCAACACCGCCTACGGCGTCGAGCGCGTGGTGCGTTACGCGTTCGAGAAGGCCAAGTCGCGCCCGCGCAAGAAGCTGACCCTCGTCCACAAGACGAACGTCCTCGCCTACGCCGGCGACCTGTGGCAGCGCACGGTCAACCGCGTGGCCGAGGAATACCCCGAGGTCACGACCGACTACAGCCACATCGACGCGGCCTCGATGTTCTTCGTCAGCCAGCCTGAGCGCTTCGACGTGGTCGTCACCGACAACCTGTTCGGCGACATCATCACCGACCTCGGGGCGGCCATCGCCGGCGGCATCGGCCTGGCGGCCAGCGGCAACATCAACCCCGAGCGGACCACGCCGAGCATGTTCGAGCCGGTCCACGGCAGCGCGCCCGACATCGCGGGCCAGGGCAAGGCCGACCCCACCGCGACCATCCTGTCCGTCGCCATGCTCCTCGACCACCTCGGCCTGCACGCCGAGTCGGCCAAGGTGGAGCAGGCGGTCGCCGACGACCTCGTGGAGCGCCTGACCGGCTGGGCCGGTCGCACCACCCACGAGATCGGCGACGACATCACCGCGCGAGTATCCGGCTAGGGCCGCCTAGCTCCGAACGCGCCTGGCGGTCCGACGAGGACTGCCAGGCGCTTTTTCGCGTCCAAAAGGACCAACCACCCCATCGGCCACTTGCCATCCCATATAGCGAGACAATAGGAAGTACGGGACTGCCTCCCGGGCACGACTGCTCCGCGCAGCAGATCCGCGGACAGTGGGCAGGTTCCGGTAGATTTCGGTAGATCGCAGAGAGAAGGACCGCCGTCATGACCATCGCTCAGAAGCTCAGCTTCGACGTGCAGCTATCCGACCACGCTCGCACCGCGGCCGAGCGGGAGCAGGTACTGGCGAACCCCGGCTTCGGGCAGACCTTCACGGATCACATGATCTCGGTCGACTACACCGAAGGTCAGGGCTGGCACGACGCCAGGCTGATGCCGTACGGGCCGCTCTCGCTGGACCCGGCGACCTCGGTCTTCCACTACGCGCAGGAGCTGTTCGAGGGCCTGAAGGCCTACCGCCAGACGAGCGGCTCGATCGTGACGTTCCGCCCGTACGCGAACGCCGGCCGCTTCAACCGCTCGGCCCAGCGCATGGCCATGCCGGAGCTGCCCGAGGAGACGTTCGTCGACTCGCTCGAGCTCCTCGTCGAGACCGACAAGGACTGGGTGCCCACGACTGAGGGCCACAGCCTCTACCTGCGCCCTTTCATGATCGCCACCCAGGCGGGGCTGGGGGTCAACTACCCGTCCAGGACGTACAAGTACATGGTCATCGCCTCCCCGGCGGCCTCGTACTTCACCGGTGGCATCAAGCCGGTCTCGGTCTGGCTGTCCACCGAGTACACCCGGGCGGCCCCCGGCGGCACCGGCTTCGCCAAGTGCGGCGGCAACTACGCCGCGGCGTTCGTCGCGCAGCGCCAGGCCGTGGAGAACGGCTGTGACCAGGTGGTCTGGCTCGACGCGGGTGAGCACAAGTACGTCGAGGAGATGGGCGGGATGAACCTGTTCTTCGTCTTCGGCAACAAGCTCGTCACCCCCGAGCTGACCGGCACGCTGCTGCCCGGCATCACCAGGGAGTCGATCCTGGAGCTGGCCGGCGACCTGGGCCTGGAGACCGAGGAGCGCCTCGTCTCGGTCGATGAGTGGCAGTCGGCGAGCGAGGCGGGCGAGCTGACGGAGGTCTTCGCGTGCGGCACGGCGGCCGTGGTGACGCCGGTGGGCACGGTCAAGGGCGCCGACCGCTCCTGGACCGTCGCCGACGGCACCCCCGGCCCGGTGACGATGCGGGTGCGCGAGGAACTGGTGGGCATCCAGTACGGCGCCCGCCCCGACGCCCACAACTGGATCCACAAGATCGTCTGATCCGGCCGAACCCTCGGGCCCGCTCCCGAGGGTTCACCACCATTCCCCGGGCTCCAGGGAGGTTCCCCACGGCGCGGGCAGAAACAACGGCTCACACCCGGCCGCCACCGTTTCCCGGCCATATTCGCGGGGGCCGGGTTCGCTGAAGAGTTTCACCGCGTTCCGAAAGGGATCGACCACCAGATAAAGCGGCACCCCGGCCGGCGCGTAACCGCCCGGCTTGACGTGGTAATCGTCATAGCTGCTGCCCGCGGAAACGACGTCCACGAGCAGCAGCGTCGAATCCCCTTGAACGGCGTGATCCAGGTGCATCCGCGGCGTCCCCGGCACCACGGCCAGGTCGGGAACGTAACGATCGGCCTGTTTTCCCAGGTAGACCGTGATATTGGGCCAGATCTCCCAGCCCCGCTCCACCACCGTGCCGATGAGCCGGCACCAGATCCGGAAAAGAAGCGTGTTGTGCTGCCAGGTGCCGGACTCATTCACCAGGAGCCGGCCCCGCGTGGTCTCCACCCGATATTCGGGAAGCAAATCGCGCACCAGGCGGAATCGCTCTTCGAGTGGCGCGGCCATGCCACCGTCCTCACGTCGTCGGAGTGACCGAGCGTAGAAGCGGAAGGGGGCGTGATCACAGGGTGTGCGGTCGAATGATGCGCTGCCGATATCGGCCCGCGGCCGCCCATGTCTCCGGCGCCGGTCCGTGGTCAGGTGGATCCGGTCGCTCCGCCGGCATCGGCGCCGGGCCGGGCGAGGAGGTATGCCGTCATACGGCCGTTGTTTCGGTTTCGGGTAAGGTCTGCGCGATCAATGAGGTGAGAGTGGGCTGATGAAGAAGCGGTTGTTGGCGGTCGCGCTGGCGTGCGTGGCGATCGCCGTGCTCGGGGTGCTGGCGTTCTCCGAGCCGGGCGTGTCGTCCGAGGGAGTGCGGCTGGCCCGTCAGACGGACGGCTCGATGGTGCTGGCCGACCGGGGGAGCGACGCTCCCGTGCTGGACGTGTACGAGGACTTCGACTGTCCCATCTGCAAGGACATGCACGCCAAGGTCGACGCCACGATCCAGCGCCTGGCCAGGGAGGGCAGGGTCAAGGTCGTCTTCCACACCGTGACGATCTTCCGGGACGAGCCCATGCGCTCCAACTCCGTCCGCGCCGCCGCGGCCGCCCGCTGCGTGCCGGAGGCGAACTGGCTGGCCTTCCGGGACGAGGTGTACGCCATGCAGCCCGCGCCGCACGGCACCGCCTCGGGGTTCACCGTCGAGGAGCTGGTCCAGGCGGCCAGGAAGGCCGGTGCCGCGGTGGACGAGTGCGTCACGTCGCAGTCGTACGCGAAGGCGCACCTGGAGGAGACGGCCAAGGTGCCGCTCGAGGGCACGCCGACCGTGCTGCTCGACGGGCAGATGCTCGGCAACGAGGCGTTCGACCCGCGGGCGCTCGAGAGCATCATCACGGGAGGCGACGGCGTGGCGGTTTAGGAGGCCGGGTAGAAGGCCAGGTGCAGGGCTTGGGGCAAGGGCCGGTGTCCACGGGATGAGACCGGTGTGCCAGCTGGTGAATCCTTGTGGCAGACTGGGCGACATCATGTTCTACAGTCTGCTCATTATCGGCAGGCGCGCTGGCTGACAAGGGACACCGCCAGCGCGCAGACCTCTCACGTCCGTGAGGGGTCTTTTTGTTTTCCCGAACTCGACAACCTTCTTCCAGAGAAGAGAAATCCATGGCCGACGACCGCTTCCACGTATACGACACGACGCTGCGTGACGGAGCACAGCAAGAGGGGCTCAACCTCTCCGTCACGGACAAGCTCGCTGTCGCACGCCACCTGGACGGCCTGGGCGTCGGTTTCATCGAAGGGGGCTGGCCGGGCGCCAACCCCAAGGACACAGAGTTCTTCAGGCGCGCTCGAACAGAGCTCGACCTGAAGCACGCGCAACTAGCCGCGTTCGGCGCGACCCGCCGGGCCGGTGTGAAGGCAGCCGACGACCCATTGGTGGCCGCTTTGCGCGAATCCGGCGCGCCGGTCGTGACCCTTGTCGCCAAGAGTCACGACCGGCACGTGGAGCTGGCCCTCCGCACGACTCTCCAGGAGAACCTCGCGATGATCCGCGATACGGTCTCTCATCTTCGTGCGGGGGGACAGCGGGTCTTCCTCGACGCCGAGCACTTCTTCGACGGTTACAAGTCCAACCCAGCCTACGCGCTCGAGGTTCTCAGGACCGCGGCGGAGGCCGGGGCCGACGTCATCGCCCTGTGCGACACGAACGGCGGCATGCTCCCCGACGAGCTGGCCGAGATCGTCCAGGACGCCGTACGCACCAGCGCCCGCGTCGGCATCCACTGCCACGACGACACGGGCTGCGCCGTGGCCAACACGCTGGCGGCGGTCAAGGCCGGGGCCACGCACGTCCAGGGCTGCGCCAACGGCTACGGCGAGCGCTCGGGCAACGCCAACCTCTTCACCGTCGTGGCGAACCTGCAGCTCAAGCGGGGCTTCGACCTCGTGCCCCGCGAAGCGCTCGCCGACATGACCCGCATCGCGCACGCGATCACCGAGGTCACCAACGTCACCCCCAACTCCCACGCGCCCTACGTCGGCATGTCCGCCTTCGCCCACAAGGCCGGCCTGCACGCCAGCGCCATCAAGGTCGACCCCAACCTCTACCAGCACATCGACCCGGCGCAGGTGGGCAACGACATGCGCATGCTGGTCTCCGACATGGCCGGCCGCGCCTCGGTCGAGCTCAAGGGCCGCGAGCTGGGCTACGAGCTGACGCCCGAGCACACCAAGACGCTGGTGGAGCGGGTCAAGGACCTGGAGTCCAAGGGCTACACCTTCGAGGCCGCCGACGCCTCCTTCGAGCTGCTGCTGCGCGACACGGTGCACGGCGAGCGCAAGCGCCACTTCGAGGTCGAGTCCTGGCGGGTCATCGTCGAGCGGACCAAGGGCGGCGAGCTGGTCAGCGAGGCCACGGTCAAGCTGCACGCCAAGGGCGAGCGCATCGTGGCCACCGGCGAGGGCAACGGCCCCGTCAACGCCCTCGACCGGGCCGTGCGGCTGGCGCTCGAACAGCTCTACCCGGAGCTGGCCAAGCTGGAGCTGGTCGACTACAAGGTCCGCATACTCGAGGGCACCCACGGCACCGACGCCATCACCCGGGTCCTCATCACCTCCAGCGACGACAACACGGAGTGGTCCACGGTCGGGGTCGCCGAGAACATCATCGACGCCTCCTGGCAGGCGCTGGAGCAGGCGGTGACGTACGGGCTGCTGCGCGCGGGCCGCGACTGCTGACGGATGGCACGGCGCGGGCCGCGACCGTCTGACGCTCAGTGCGGGCCGCGACCGTTTGACGCTCAGCCCGCGTTCGGTGCGCCGCTCACGGCGACGTTGCCGCCCGTCAGGACGGCCACCACCGGGCCGGGCGGCAGCGCCGAGCCGTGGGCGAGGTAGGCCGCCGTCGTCACGGCGCCGCTGGGCTCGGCGCGTTCCCCCAGGCTCGTCCACAGCAGGTCGGCGGCGGCGGCGATGCCCTCCTCGCTCACCGTGAGCATGTCGTCCACGTACCGGCGGATGTGCTCCCAGGCCAGCTCGCCCAGGGCCGGGGCACGCAGGCCGTCGGCACTGGTCCGGTAGGTCTCGTGCACCGGCCAGGCGGTACGCCGGCCGGAGCGGAAGCTGGCCGCGCCGTCGGCGGCCAGCTCCGGTTCGACCCCGATCACGGTGATCGCCGGGTCCGCGGACTTGGCCGCGACCGCGACCCCGGCCAGCAGACCGCCGTTGCAGACCGGCACCAGGATCGTGACGGGGCCGGCCATCTGGTCCGCGATGTCGATGCCGACGCCGCCATGGCCGGCGATGACGTCGAACGCGTCGGAGCGGATCAGCGCCGCCCCGAGCCGTTCGGCCAGGGCCACGCAGGTGTCCTCGCGCAGGGCGGGCGGCGTGATCACCACTTCGGCGCCGAGCCGGCGGGCGGCGGCCACTTTCAGCTCCGGCGCCGTGTCGGGCAGGACCACGGTGGCCCGGAGGCCGCGCCGGCCCGCGGCGTACGCGACGGCCTGGGCGTGGTTGCCGGACGACTGCGCGATGACGTGCTCGACGCCTCTCTCGGCCAGCAGCCCCACGGCGTTCATCGCCCCCCGCACCTTGAACGAGCCGGTGGGCTGGCGGTTCTCGGGCTTGATCCAGAGCCGCTCGCCGGGCAGGGGCAGCAGCGGCGTGCCGCGCAGGAAAGGGGCGATGCGGGCGGCGGCCGCGCTCACGTCGGCCGCCGTCACCAGAGCCGTCTCCGGGGCGCCCGTTTCCTGGGTGCCCGTCTCCTGGGTGAGGGTCATGCGGCCAGCACCCGTTCCTGGACGGCGTTCAGGTCGGCCGCGGCCTCGGGCGGCGGCGCGGCGTCGGGGACCAGGTCCTCCAGATAGTGCAGCGTCCGGTAGCGCAGCCCGAGCACGGCCCAGATCACCAGCAGGACCCCGCTGACCAGCAGCACCAGCGCGGCGCCCCGGCCCGATCCGCCCGAGGTGTACGGCTGCGCCACCTCCGCCAGCGGCCCGGCCGACAGGAAGCCGAGCGGCTGCATGGCCGTGGCCAGCATGACGTTGACGGCCAGCACCCGGCCCTGCAGCTCCGGCCCCACCTTCACCTGGATGATGGACAGCCAGTGCGCGTTGGTGATGCTCATGCACGCCAGCCGGAAGAACAGCCCGGCGGCGACCACCCACAGCGTCGGCCAGGCGCCCATCAGGATCATGCTGAGCCCGGAGCCGATCACGAAGCCGACCATGCCGGTGGCCCGACGCCGGGTTCCGCCCCACACCAGCACCAGCCCGGTGCCCGCGGCGGCGCCGAGGCCGCCGAGCGCGGTCACCAGCCCCAGATCCGCCGAGGAGCCGAGACCGAGCACGACCGGGGTGATGAGCACCCACATCAGCGCGGTGCCGAAGTTGACCACCGCGAAGTAGAGGGCCATCACCAGCAGCGGTCGGCGCCTGCGCAGGAAGTGCCAGCCACCGGTCAGCGCGGCACGGAACGTCTCCTCCTGCCGGTGGAAGAGCCGGTCGGGGAAGCGCACGGCGAGCAGCGTCACCACCCCGATCCCGAACGTGACCACGTCGATGGCCACCACCGCCGACAGGCCCAGCGTGCCGATCAGCGCGCCGCCGGCCAGCGGTGCCACCACGTTGCCGATCCCGAACCCCAGGTTCGCCAGGGCGTTGGCCTGCGGCAGGTAGGGCTTGGGCACCAGTTGCGCGATCGCGGCCAGGTAGGCGGGCTGCTGGAACGCGGTGACCACGGAGGTGACGCCGACGATGAGGCACACGCTCAGCAGGTCGAGCCCGCCGGTGACCAGCAGCAGCACCATCGCGGCCATGGCGAGCCCGGAGACGGCGTCGCAGGCCAGCATGATCCGCCGCCGGTCCACCCGGTCGGCCAGCGCGCCGCCCAGCGGGGTGAGCAGCACGGCCGGGATCTGGGAGAGCATCACGACCAGGGCCAGGTCGAGGATCCTGCCGCTGTGCTGGAAGGCCCAGACGCCGAGGGCGAACGAGCTCAGCGCCGAGCCCACCGTCGAGACGAGCTGCCCGACGGCGACCGTGTAGAAGGGGCGCAGGCCGGTGCGCTCGGGCGGGGGCATGGCAGCGGGCAGGTCGCCGGCCGCCCAGCGCGCCAGGTGCTCCAGCACCAGGGCGGCCAGCGGCTCGGCCTGGTGCCGCAGGAAGTAGTGGCCGGCGCGGGGCAGCACGGCCAGGTCCACCCTGGGCCCGAAGACCGCCCATTCGGCGTACCGCTCCTGGTGGAGCTCGGTGAGCCGGTCCCGCTCGCCGACCACGCACAGGATCGGGGCGCGCAGCGGCGCGCCGCCGCCGGCCAGCTCGCGGCCGAACCATTCCCGGGCCTGGGTGGCGTCGTGGCGCATCGCGCGTACGGAGGCTTGCTTGGCGGCCTCGTCCATGTCGTCGAGCAGCCCGCCGGTGGCCCGCAGCGCGTCGTGGAACATCCGGTCGGAGACCCAGCGGTCGCCTCGGAAGAGCCGCTGGGCCAGGCCGGGCAGCCGGGCCGTGGGGAAGCTGCCGGCCGCGATCACGCCGGCCACCTGGACGCCGTCCGCCTCCAGCCGGCGAGCCAGGGCCACCGCGGGCGCCGAGCCCACACAGTGACCGTAGATCGCGATGGGCCCCGACGCGGCGGCGGCCACCTCGGGGGCGAGCAGCTCCACCAGCTCGTCCAGCGGCAGCGGCGGTTCGTCGGGGCGGGCCGGGTCGTGGCCGGGCAGCTCGACCGAGAGCACCTCGACCCGCTCGCCGAGCGCCCAGGCCAGCGGCTGGTAGACCGCCGCCGAGCCGCCGCCGTACGGGAGGCACACCAGGGTGAACTCACTGGTACGGCCACCGCCCAGCCGGTGCAGCAGCCCTCCGCCGTCCTCGCGGTCCAGGAACGCGGCCAGCTCGGCCACCGTCGGCCGGGTGAACAGGTCGATCACCCGCAGACCGCGGCCGATCTCCTTGACCGCGCGCACGGCGGCGAAGGAGTCCCCGCCCAGGGCGAAGAAGTCGTCGCTCGCCCCGACCTCGGCCACGCCGAGCACCTGGGCCCAGGCTCGGGCGACCAGTTCCTCGTTCGCCGTGGCCGGCGCCACGTACTCCGCCTGCTCGGGCTGCGGCTCGGGCAGGGCGGCCCGGTCCACCTTCCCGTTCGGGTTGAGCGGGAGCCGGTCGAGCGCGACGATGTGGGCCGGCACCATGTAGTCGGGCAGCCGCTCGCGCAACGCGGAGCGGACCGCCGTGGCCTCCACGCCGGCGGGCGTCACCCAGGCGGCCAGTTGCCTGGCCTTGCCCTCGCCCACCGGCAGCACCACGGCCTCGGCGACCTGGAGCAGGGCCCGCAGCGCGGTGATGACCTCGCCCAGCTCGACGCGGTAGCCGCGGACCTTGACCTGGTCGTCCACCCGGCCGCGGAACTCGATCCGCCCGTCGGCGCCGACCCGCAGCAGGTCGCCGCTGCGGTAGCAGCGTCCCCGCCCGGTCAGCGGGTCGGGGACGAACCGCTCGGCGGTCAGCTCCGGCAGGCCGATGTAGCCCCGGGTGACCCCGGGACCGCCGACGACCAGCTCGCCCGGCACCCCGGCGGGCACCGGCCGCAGGCTCGCGTCCACCAGGTGCCCGTACACGCCCGGCAGCGGACGGCCCAGCGGCACGATCCCGGTCCGCTGTTCGGCCGGGATCTCCTCGGTGTCGCAGACCAGGCAGATCATCGTCGATTCGGTGTGCCCGTAGTGGCTCTGGATGCGCAGCCCCGGCCGGGCCGCCCTGGCCCGCTCGACCAGGTCCCACGGGCACGCCTCGCCGGCCAGGATCAGCAGCCGGTCCGGCAGCACCGAGGGCAGGTCGCCGCCCGAGGCCAGCAGCTCCAGGTGGCTGGGCACGCATTTGACGACGTCCACGCGGTGCGCGCTCAGGTACTCGGCGAACGCGGCGGGGTCCATCGCCGTCTCCCGCGGCACCAGGTGGACGGTCCCGCCCGTGGTCAGCGCGCCGAAGACGCAGGTGAGACCGAAGTCGGCGGCGGGCGTGGAGACCACCGCGTACGAGCCGCCGGGCACGCCGATGCGCGGCAGCATGCCGTTCAGGTAGCCCATGACGCCCTGGTGCTCGGCGGCCACGGCCTTGGGAGTGCCGGTGGAGCCGGAGGTGAAGATCACATGGTGCAAGTGCTCAGGCCGTACGTCGACCGCCGGCCTGGTCGAGGCCAGCGACGGGAGCCGGTCCAGCGTCAGCACCCGGCGGCCGGGTCCGATCAGCCCGGCGAACTCGGCCGTGGTGACCACGGCGCGCACCTCGGCGGCGTCCAGCATGGCGGCGATCCGCGCGGCCGGGTAGGCCGGGTCCATGGGCAGGTAGCCGCCGCCCGACTTCTGGATCCCGAACAGGGCGCAGGCCAGGTCGGCGCCCGGCTCCAGCAGGACGCCGACCGGCTCGTCCGCGCGTACGCCGGACTCCAGCAGCCAATGGGCGATGCGGTTGGCGGACTCCTCCAGCTCCCCGTAGGTAAGGCTGCGGTCGGCGCCCACCACGGCGGGCGCGTCCGGGGTCTCGTCCACCCAGCGCTCGATCAGGTGGTGCACCGCGGCGCCGGACGGGGCCGGCAGCGCTTCGCCGGCGATGACGGGGCCGGTGACCGGCTCCAGCGGCACTGCGCCGACGGGCGTGTCCAGGTCGGCCAGCATCCCGTCCAGCAGGGTCAGGTACCAGCGGGTGAAACGGGCCGCGGTGGCCGGGTCGAACAGGTCGGTGCGGTAGCCGAGCCCGCCGCGCAGCGGGCTGTCCGGCCCGCCGTCGATGACGTACCAGTTCAGGTCGAACTTCGCGGTCTGCTCCTCCAGGTGGAGCTCGCTCACGTCCAGGCCGGCCAGCTCCGGCCGGCCCGGGTCGGGGTAGTAGTTCAGCATCACCTGGAACAGCGGGGTCGCGGCCAGGTTCCGCTCCGGCCGGAGCCGGTCCACCACGCGGTCGAACGGGGCGGCCGCGTGCGCGAAGGCGCCCAGTGCGTCCTCGCGGACCCGGGTCAGCAGGTCGCGGCCGGTCGGGTCGCCGCCGGCGTCGGTGCGTACCACGACGGTGTTGAGGAAGCAGCCGACCACGCCCTCGGTCTCCGGACGGTCCCGGCCCGCGACCGGCACGCCGACCGCGAGGTCGGTGCTCGCCGACAGCCGCGCCAGCAGGGCCTGCAGCCCGGCCAGCAGGACGATGAACGGCGTCGCCCGGTACGCGGCGGCCACCGCCCGCACCCGCTCGCTCAGCTCCGCGGAGAGCTCGAGCTCCACCTCCCCGCCGCCGGGGTCGGCCACCGCGGGCCGGGGCCGGTCGGCGGGCAGGTCCAGCACCGGCGGCAGGCCGCGCAGCCGCTCGGCCCACCAGTCCAGGTCGGCCAGGTCGGGGAGCGGGGCAACCTCGGCGTACTGGGCGGGCGGTGGCTCCGGTGCCGGGCGCCGTCCGAGGCGGGCGGCGTACAGGGCCGACAGCTCCGACAGCAGCAGGCCCTTGGTCCAGGCGTCGGTGGCGATGTGGTGGAAGGTGATCGACAGCACGTGCTCCTGCTCGCCGACGGCGAACAGCACGGCCCGCATCGGCGGCTCCCGGTCCAGCGCGAAGGGCGTGGCCAGTTGCTCGTCCAGCGCGGCCGCGACGCCGGACGGCTCCACCCGCCGGGTGGCGACCGGCACCTCGGAGGCCGGCCGCAGGACCAGCACCGGCTCGGCGCCGGAGTCGTCGATCGCGCCGCGCAGCACGTGGTGCCGCTCGGCCAGGTCGCGCACCGCGCCCAGCAGCGCCTCCGCCCGCAGCGGGCCGCGCAGCCGCAGCGCCACCGGCACGTTGTACGCCGTGCTCTCCGGTTCGAGCTGCGCCAGGAACCAGAGCCTCGCCTGCGCCCCCGACAACGGGGCCGGGCCGTCCACCGGCTCCCGCCGCGCCACGACCGCCGACGACGGCCGGGGAAGGGAGGCGGCCAGGTCGGCGAGCACCGGGTGCTCGAACAGCAGCCGCACGGGGACCGGCGCGCCGAGCCGCTCCCGCAACCGGCCGGTCACCCGGGTGGCGGCGAACGAGTGCCCGCCCAGGACGAAGAAGTCGTCGTCGGCCCACACCCGCCGCAGGTCGAGCACCTCGGCCCAGACCTCGGCGACCAGGCATTCCGCCGGGGTGCGGAGGGGCGCCCGCGCCGCCGGCGCGGCCTCGGGGAGCGGCAGCGCCGCCCGGTCCACCTTGCCGTTCGGGGTGAGCGGCAAGGACTCCAGCGTGCCGATCGCGGCCGGGACCATGTAGTCGGGCAGCCGCTCCCGCAGCGCGGCGCGGATCGCGGCCGTGTCCAGGCCCGCGGGCGTGACCCAGGCGGCCAGCCGTCGCAGCGCCCCCGTGCCGACCGGCTGGACGAAGGCCTCGCCCACCTGCGGCAGGGCCCGCAGCGCGGCGGTGACCTCACCCGGCTCGACCCGGAACCCGCGCACCTTGACCTGGTCGTCGACGCGGCCCAGGAACTCCACCAGCCCGTCCGGGCCGATCCGCACCCGGTCGCCCGTGCGGTACCAGCCGTCCGTGAAGCGCTGTCCGGTCAGGTCGGGCCGGTTGAGGTAGCCGCGGGCCACGCCGGGCCCGCCGATCCACAGCTCTCCCGGCACGCCGTGCGGCAGCGGCCGTCCCGCGGCGTCCACCACCCGGCAGACCACGTTCGCCAGCGGCCGTCCGAGCGGCGCCAGGCCCGGCCTGGACTCGGCCGCGTCGCAGGCCAGCGCGGTCACCGTGGTCTCGCTGGGCCCGTAGTAGATCTTCACCGTCAGGTCGGGGCGCGCCGCGCGTACCCGTTCGACCAGGTCCGCCGGCACCGCCTCGCCGGCCAGGACCAGCAGCTTCCGGGGCAGCGCGGTCAGGCCCAGCAGTTCGAGCTGGCTGGGGACCATCTTCACCGCGTCCACCGGGTGCGCGGCCAGGTGGGCGGCGTAGGCGTCCGGGTCGGTGGCCGTCTCGTGGTCGATCAGGTGCAGGGTGGCGCCGGTGGTCAGCGTCCACAGGACGTTGGTCAGGCCCAGGTCCGCGGCGGTGGTGGACACCAGGGCGAACGAGGCGACGTCGCCGGGGATCTGCTCGGCGATGGCCCCCAGGTAGTGGGTGATCTGCCGGTGCTCGACCGCGACCCCCTTGGGTTCGCCGGTGGAGCCGGAGGTGTAGATCACGTACGCCAGGTGGTCGGGCGGCACGGGCACGTCCGGGCGGTCACCGGGCCGGTCCGCGGCGGCGGCGATCTCGGCCTCGGTCAGGACGATGCGCACGCCGGCGGCGGCCACCACGGACTCGGTCCGCCGCGCCGGGTAGACCGGGTCCAGCGGCAGGTAGGCGGCGCCGGCCTTGAGCACCCCCAGCATGGCGACGACCAGCTCCGGCCGCCGCTCCAGCAGCACCCCGACCGGCTCCTGCGGCCGTACCCCCTGAGCCAGCAGCCAGTGCGCCACCTGGTTGGCCCGCCGCTCCAGCTCCGCGTAGCCGAGCCGGTCCGCCTCGGCGTCGCCGGGCGAGGCGAGCACCGCGAGCGCGTCCGGGACGGCGTCGGCCATCCGCTCGAAGAACCCGTGCAGCGGCACGCCGGCCGGCCAGTCCAGGGCCGGGCCACGCAGGTCGGGGCCGGACGGCAGCCGGACCGGCGCGTCCGGTTCGGTGAGCATCCCGTCGAGCAGCGCCAGGTACCAGTCCACGAGCTGCCGCGCGTCGGACTCCCCGAACAGGTCGGTCCGGTAGCGCAGCTCGCCGGCGAACCGCGTCCCGTCGTCGCCGAGCTGCAGGTTCAGGTCGAACTTGGCGGTGGCCGAGGGCAGCGGCTCGGCCCGTACGTCGACGCCCGGCAGGCTCACCGGCGGGTCGGCGTCGTACACGTTCAGCATCACCTGGAACAGCGGGGTGACCGACAGGTTACGCTCCGGCTGGAGCCGCTCCACGATCCGCTCGAACGGCGTGGCGGCGTGGGTGAACGCGTCGAGCGCGGTGGCGCGGGCCCGGCCCAGCAGCTCGGCCCCGGTCGGGTCGCCGGAGGTGTCGGTCCGCATCACCAGCGTGTTGATGAAGCAGCCCACCACCTGCTCGGCGTCCGGGTGGTGGCGTCCGGCGTGCGGCACCCCGACGGCGATGTCGTCGCCGCCGGACAGGCGGGCCAGCAGCGTCTGCAAGCCGGCCAGGAACACCATGAACGGCGTCACGCCCGCCGCCGCGCGCACCTTGGCGGACAGGGCCTCGGGCACCTCCACCCTGACCGCGGCACCCTGCCAGGCGGAGACGGCCGGGCGGGGCCGGGCGGCGGGCAGGTCCAGCACCGGCGGCAGCCCGGCCAGACGCTCCGTCCACCAGTCCAGGCCGGTCTCGGGCTGCTCGGCCTCCCACGCGGCCACGTCGGCGTACTGCAGGGCCGGGGGTTCCGGCTGCGGGGCCAGGCCGAGGCGAGCCGTGTACAGGGCCGCGAGGTCGCGCAGCAGCAGCCGCTCCGACCACGCGTCGGTGGCGATGTGGTGCAGGGTCAGCGCGAGCACGCACTCGTCCCCGCCGAGCCGGAACACCGTGGCCCGCATGGGCGGCTCCGCGTCCAGCCGGAACGGGCGCCAGGCCTGCTCGGACAGCGCCCGCTCCAGCTCCGCGGGCTCCACGTCCACCACGGACACGGGCACACCGCCGGCCGGCCGCACCCTCGCGTCCTCGATGACGCCGCGCAGGACCCAGTGCCGCTCGGCCAGGTCGGTCACCGCGTCGGTGAGGGCGGCGACGTCCACCGGCCCGCTCAGCCGCAGCGCCAGCGGCACGTTGTAGGCGGGGGCGTCCGGCTCCAGTTGGGCCAGGAACCACAGCCGCTCCTGGGCCGGCGACAGCGGCATGTCCGCCGCGGACAGCGCCGGGATCCCCAGGCTTCCAGAGGTCTCGGCCGCGGCCTGGGCAGCGGCGAACCGGGATCGGAGTAACTCGGCGATCCGATCCGGACGAACCTCGGTCATGCGTCGCTCCCGTCCATCAGTTCGGCGATCAAAAGTTCTTCCATTCCGGCGGCGAAGTCGGCGAGCAACGGTCGTTCGAACAGCAACCGCACGGGAACGGCCAGCTCCAGCGTCTCCCGGAGCCGGCTCACCACGCGGGTCGCGGCGAAGGAGTGCCCGCCCAGGGCGAAGAAGTCGTCGTCGGCCCAGATGGCGGGCCGCTCGAGCACGGCGGCCCAGACGGTGGCCACCAGGCGTTCGGAGTCGGTGCCCGGCGCGACCCGCTCGGTCTCCGGGCCGTCGGCCGGCTCGGGCAGGGCCGCCCGGTCGATCTTCCCGTTGGGCAGGGTGGGCAGGGCGGGCAGCGCGACCCACCGCCGGGGGACCATGTGGCCGGGCAGCCGCGAGCGGAGGTGCCGCTCGGCCGCGGCCAGGTCGGCGCTCTCCGGCGCGACATGGCCGACCAGGTGCGCCTGCGCTCCCGAGCCGGCCACGGTGACCACCCCGTCGGCCACCTCGCGCAGCACGGCCTCGATCTCGCCCAGCTCGATCCGGTACCCGCGCACCTTCACCTGGTGGTCGCGGCGGCCGTGGAACTCCAGCGTCCCGTCCGGCCGCCACCGTGCCAGGTCCCCGGTCCGGTAGCACCGGCCACCGGGCACGAACGGGTCCTCGACGTACGCGGCCGCGGTCAGATCGGGCCGGCCCCGGTAACCCAGGGCCACACCGGCGCCGCCCAGCAGCAGCTCGCCGATCGCGCCCGGCGGCGCCAGCCGCAGCTCGGAGTCGACCACGTAGGCCCGCTCGCCCGGCATCGGCAGCCCGATCGGCACCCCGGTCAGCGCCGGGCCCGTCGTGCGGGGGTCGAGCCGGTGCTGGATCGAGGCGACCGTGGCCTCGGTGGGCCCGTAGGTGTTCCACAGTTCGCGGACCCGGGGGAGGATCTGCCCGGCCAGGGCCGGATCCAGGCTCTCCCCGCCGGCGATGGCGATCAGGCCCGGATCGCCGGCCCAGCCCGCGGCCAGCAGCATCCGGTACGTGGTGGGTACCAGGTCGATCACCGTGGCCCCGGCAGAGGCGATCCGGGCGGCGAGCGCGTGCCCGTCCACGGCCGTGGCCCGGTCCACCACCACACAGGTGCCGCCGACGCTGAGGGGGACCCACAGCTCGGACGCGGAGGTGTCGAAGGTCAGCGGCGCCACGGCCGGCTGGACGTCGTGCGGGCCCAGCCGCAGCTCGGTCACCAGCCCGGCGACGTAGGCGGCGAGGTTCCCGTGGGTGACCTCGACGCCCTTGGGCGTGCCGGTCGAGCCCGAGGTGTGGAGCACGTACGCCAGGTCCGCGGCCTCCACCGCGTACGGCTCCGCCCGTACGTCATGGGCGGCCGCCAGGTGATCCGCGTCCAGGGTGGTGACGTCCGGGACGGCGGGCACGCCGCCTCGGGTGAGGACCACCCGCACCCCGGCGTCCCGCGCCAGCCAGCGCAGCCGCTCGGCCGGGTGCTCCGGGTCCAGCGGCAGATAGGCCGCGCCCGCCCACCACACCGCCAGCAGGACGGCGGGCAGCAGGTGGTCGCGCGGCAGGCAGACCCCGACCACCTCACCCGGCCGCACCCCGTGCTCCACCAGCGCCGCCGCCACCCTGCCGGACCAGTCCCTCAGCTCGGCATAGCCCAGCGAGGCGCCGTCCGGGCCGACCACGGCGGCCGGGCCGGTGTGAGCCGCCAGCGCCAGCGGCACCGTCTCGGGGAACTTCGGCAGTTCCGGCCCGGCCCCGAGGGCCAGCAGCGCGGTGCGCTCGTCCGGGGTGACGAGGTCGACCGCCGAAAGTGGCCGGTCCGGGTCGGCCGGCGCGCGCCGCAGCAGCCACATCAGCCGGTCCAGGTACGCCTCGGCCCGGTCCGGGTCGAGGCGGGCGGTGGCGTACTCCAGGTGCAGTTCGGCGCCGGTCGCGCTCTGGTTGACGAGCACGCTCAGTTCGTGGCCCGTGGCGCCCGAGCCCAGGTCGGTGAGCAGCTCCAGGTCGCCCAGGCGCACCGGGACGCCGGTGTGCTGCATGGCCAGCAGCACCGGGGCGCGGGGGAGGCCGGCCGGCGGGACCTCCTGGTGGAGCAGCGCCCGCGTGGTCGCGGCGGCGGCCTGCCGCACCAGGTCACGGAAGGTGGGGGCGTCGTTCGGCCGCAGCCGCACCGGCAGCGTGTCCACCAGCGGGCCGATCACCTCGGTCAGCTCCGGCCGGGCCCGCCGCGCCGTGACCATCCCGACCAGGGTGTCGGGCTCGCCGCTCGCCAGGGAGAGAGCGGCCAGGTAGACCGCGAACGGGGTGGCGCCGCAGTCCCGGGCCAGCGCGTCCACGCCCGCCACGATCTCCCCGGGTAGCGGCCGGATCACCCTGCCCGCCGTCAGGTCCTCGGGAGGCGGGCCCGCGATCGGCGCGCCGGCCAGCTCGTCCCGCCAGAACTCCCGCGACCGGGCCGGATCCGGCCGCTCCCGCTCATGCACGGCCACGTCGCCGACCTGGACCGCGGGCGGGGGAACCGGGCTGCCGGCCAGCTCGGCGGCCAGCTCGGCCATCAGCACCCCGACCGAGGCGCCGTCGAAGGCGAGGTGGTCCACCACGACCACCAGCTCCGCCTCCGTCCCGGATCCCGGCTCGCCCACCGGGCACAGGTGGGCCCGCAGCAGCGGCACCTCGCTCGTCACGTCGAACACGTGCGCCGCCGCGGCCCTGGCCACCCTCTCCGGATCCTCGCCCGCCGCGTGCTCGATGAGGGTCACGGGGGCCGGTGGGCGCACCTCGGCGTACGGGACGCCGTCCTCGCCGACGCCGGCCTTGCTGCGCAGCACCTCGTGCCGGCGGACGACGGCGTCCAGCGCCGATCTCAAGGGGGCGGAGCCGTGCCCGCGCACGCGTAGCCGGATCGCCAGCGTGGTGACGGGGGTGTGCGGGTGGAGCTGCTTGAGGGTCCAGAACTCGCGCTGCATGCCGGTGAGCGGGTACCGGGTCCGGCCGTTCCACCGCACCAGCTCCGGCTCATCCCGTGGTCCGGCGCCCGCCAAGCGGACGGCCAGGCCCGCCGCGGTCGGTTCGGTCAGGAAGGCGGCGAGGGGCACCGTGCGCCCGAGCCGGCGCGAGAGCTCGGTGACCACCCGGGCCGCGGCCAGGGAATGCCCGCCCAGTTCGGCGAAGCGGTCGTGCACCCCGACCTCGGGCAGGCCGAGCACATCGGCGATCACCTCGGCCACCAGGCGCTCGTCGTCGTCCCGAGGGGCGACGGGCGCCGTGCCCGCCGATCTTCCGGCGCGCAGCTCGGGCAGGGCCGCGCGGTCCACCTTGCCGTTGGGGCCGAGCGGGAGCTCCTCGGCCACGCCGATCCTGGTCGGCACCAGATGCCCGGGTAAGCGGGCCAGCAGCCACTCGCGCAGCTCGGGCTCGCCGACGCCGGAGGCCGCCACGTGGCCGACGAGGTAGGCGCCGTCATCGTCGTACGCGGCCAGCACGGTGGCCCTGCGCACCGCGGGATGGCCGGACAGCGCGGCCTCCACCTCGCCCGGCTCCACCCGGTAGCCGCGGATCTTGACCTGGTCGTCGGCCCGGCCGGCGAAGCGCAGCTCGCCCGCCACCCGGCGGACCACGTCGCCGCTGCGGTAGACCCGGGTGCCGTCCGGTTCCGTGCGGAACGCGGCCGATTCGTGCCCCAGGTAGCCCCGGGTCACCACCGGCCCGCCGATCCACAGCTCACCCGGCTCCCCCTCGGGAACGGGTTTGCCGTGCGCGTCGCGTACCGAGAACACCGCCCCGGCGATCGGCTCGCCCAGGGACGGCTCGTCCTCCCGATCCCGGCCCACCTCGGCGACGGCGCAGGTGGTGGTGCACTCGGTCGGCCCGTACAGGTTGAGCACCCGGCGTACCCCGGGGTTGGCGTAGATCCGCCGCACCAGCGCGCCCGTCAGCGGCTCGCCGCCGGAGAACACCGCGCGCACACCGGCGGGCAGCCGGTCGCGCAGCAGTACCGACAGCGCCGAGGGCACCCCGTAGACCGTGCGCACCTCGTCCCTGGCCGGCAGGGTCGGCAGCGCGAGCAGGTTGTCGGCCAGGATCACCGTCCCGCCGGCCACCAGCGGCAGGAAGAGCTGGCTGATCGAGGGGTCGAAGCACACCGAGGCGCCGGCCAGCATGCCGCCCAGCTCTTCGGCGGTGTAGGCGGCGGCCTCCCAGCGCAGCAGGTTCATGGTGTTGCGGTGCTCCACCACCACGCCCTTGGGGGTCCCGGTGGAGCCGGAGGTGTAGATCACGTACGCCGGGTCGCCCGGATCGCCGGGCACGTGGAACGGCCCGGCCCCGGGCTTCACGTCCTCGATGAGGATGGGCTCGGCCCCGGCCGGGAGGGCGGTGGAGCGCAGCGCGGCCGACGTCAGCAGCGCGGTCACCGCCGCGTCCTCGATCATGAACCGCAGCCGCCCGGCCGGGTAGGCGGGGTCCAGCGGCACGTAGGCCGCCCCCGCCTTCCACACGCCCACCAGCGCGGGGATCAGCCATTCGTCGCGTTCGAGGCAGACGCCCACCAGCCCGCCCGGGCCGACGCCCCGCTCGGACAGGGCGTGTGCGACATCGTCGGCCCTGCGGTTCAGCTCCGCGTAGCCGAGCCTGGTGGTGCCGGCCACGACGGCGGTGCGCTCCGGGGTACGCCGGCTCTGCGCTTCGATCGCCTCGTGGACGCGGCACGGTGTGTCGAACGTTTCGGTCGCCATGGACCGTTCCGTACTCGCCATCAGCGGTTCTGCCTTAGCTGCTCGCGCTTGTAGTGCAAGATTTAATGGCTTGTAACGGTTTTGCGTGACATGCCGGGAAGACCTTACCTATTGAGTCCCCCCACGGCAGTGCCTTTTTGCGCACTAATGTGATGGATGAGACAAGAAGCGACAGCTTCCTCAGAAGAGGCTTGAGCGGAACGAAACGCCCTCCACCGTGATCTTCCCCGCGGAGCACGACACCTTGGGCGAGTCGGTCCCCGGCACGATCACCGTCAGCAGAGATTTCGCCGCAGGCGACACGACGACGTTGGTCGCCTGCTTCGACAGGTACGTGGGCGACACCCAGCCCAGCTTCCCGCCCCGCTCCACCTTCTGCCCGCCGACCCGGTCGCACGACGACAGTTGCAGCAGGGTGACCCTGAACTTGCCGTCCCCGAGCACCACCTTGCCGCCGCTCTTGGAGACCAGCTTGAGCGAGGGGGCGAAGCGCCACACGTTCCTGACCTTCTTGCCGCCCGACGCCGTGTCCAGCACCGCCATCAGGTCCTCGCCATGGTCGACCAGCACCGACCTGGTCCGGCTCACCCCGTACGCCTTGTCCGTGACCTGGAAGGACTGCCGGTCCTTGCCGTAGTCCGTCCTGACGAGGCTGCTGGCGGTCTTCGGCCTGAACCGCGCGCCCACCACCGTCGGCACGTTGTGCGCCTCCGGCGAGAGCGTCCAGTAGCGGTAGGAGCTCTTCTCGTAGGAGTGGAACCCGCCGTCCACCAGGATGTCGCGCCCCTGCGCGTAGTACGTCACGCCCAGGTGGTCCTCGTGGCCGTGGAACTTCGTCCCGGGACCGTACCTGATCGAGTAGTAGGCCGACTCCGGCTTGCCCCACGCCGTGCGCCCGAACACGTAGCCCGCCCGGTACGCCTTGACCTCCTGCTTCGGCGTGCCGGCCTCCATCTTGGGCTCGGTGTCGGCGCTGCCGTCGCCGATGGGCACCATGTAGCCGTTGGGCATGGTCGCGTGGGCGATGAAGTCCTTGAGGGCCTCGGTCCGCTCCGCGATCGCTCCGGGCACCTTGCGGCCGCACGCCTTCATATTGGTCATCGCGACCTGCAGCCGGCCGTACACGTAGACCGCGTACCTGGGGGCCTGCTCCATCAGCGCGCCCTGCGCGTCCACGTCGAGCTTCACGGTGCCGGTCAGGCGGCTGGAGGCCAGGCTCGCCCAGTCCTTGCGGCCGTACCTGCAGCCGATGCCCATGAGCGCGATGTCCTGGTCGATGCCGTGGTTGTGGCCCTTCTTGTACAGCCGCGCGTCCGACAGGAGGCGGGCGTGCACGGCCAGGCTGTCCTTGAGCCAGCCCGCGTTGACGTGCCTGCTCAGGCAGAGCAGCGGCTGCGTGCGCAGCGAGACCGGGTGGTCCTTCCAGACGTAGGACTGCGTGCCGCGGGCGCCGTACTTGTTGTTCGCCACCCAGTCCTGGGCGATCTCCGTGGCGCGGTCGAGGTAGTGCTGCTCGCCGCTGTTCTCGTACTCGACGACCAGCGTGCCCATCCAGCGCAGCGACTGGAACACGAACTCCCACGAACGGTTCCGGTACGGGCTCGCGTCCCAGTTGATCTTCTTGCCCAGCTTGTACGCCGGCAGCCCCACCAGCTCGAGCTCGCCCTTCATGACGTCCGAGGCCGTCGGCGTGCCGGGCAGCCAGTCGCCCTGGCACTCCGCCGTGCGGGTCACCTTGTCGGCGTGCGCGGTACCCGCGAGAGGGCTCAGCAGAGGGCTCACGGAGGCGCCGAGTGCGAGCGTGAGGCATAGGGGTATCGCGAGCCGGCGCACGCCAGTTCCTTTCGGGACAAAAGTTGAAGGCGGGACATGCTTTCGGAATCACGATCAAGCGGTCAAGCCGAGTTCCCGATTCGTTAGCCGCCCGATGCGGCGCCGGCATCCCGGCTGGCGGCGCCCGTACCTGCCGCGACATGCTGGGGTACGTGAGAATCGACGACCTCGTCATCCCTGACACGCCCGCCTGCCGTGGCGCGCTCGAAGTGGCGGCCCGCTACCACTCGCCGTCGCTGCTGAACCACTCGATCCGCGCCTACCTGTGGGCGGCGGCGTACGCGAGGGTGCACGGCATCGCCTTCGACGCGGAGCTGCTCTACGTGTCGTCCCTGCTGCACGACCTCGGGCTGGCGGCGGAGTTCGACAGCCACACGGTGCCGTACGAGGAGGCGGGCGGCCACGTGGCCTGGGCCTTCACCGCCGGGGCCGGCTGGTCGCCGGAGCGGCGCCTGCGCGCCTGCGAGGTGATCATCCGCCACATGTGGGAGGAGGTCCCGCTGGAGGAGGATCCGGAGGGGCACCTGCTCGAACTCTCCACCGGCATGGACATCTCGGGCCGCGCGACGGACGAGATCCCCGCCGGGGTACGCCAGGAGGTCCTGGAGCGCCACCCCCGGCTGGAGATAGCCAAAGAGTTCGCCGCGTGCATCACGGACCAGGGCGCGCGCAAGCCGTCGAGCTTCGCGGGTCAGTTCGTCCGCGGCGGCATCCTCGACCGCATCGCGGCGAACCCGCTGGACGCGTCCTGAGGCGGCCGAGGGGAGCGGCCTGAGACAGCCGCCTGGACCGGCTCAAGGGCGGCCGCCTGGAACGGCGCGCCTTCAGGACTTGGGACCCGCGGACTCCGCGACCTCGAAGGACCACACCTCGGAACCCGTCGCCGCGGGTCCCTGCCCGTGCCCGTGACCCTGCCCCTGGGCGGCCTGGGCGGCCTGCGCGTGCCCGCGCTGGAACGCCTGGCCCTGCTGCCACGTCTGGAAGTCCTCCTCGCTGCGCCAGCGCGTGTAGACGAGGTACCGCTCCGTGCCCTCGACCGGCCTGAGCAGCTCGAACCACTCGAACCCGTCGGCCGACTCCACCATCCCGGCCCGGTTGGCGAAGCGCCGTTCGAGCTCCTCGCGCATCTCGGCGGGCACATCGAGCACATTGATCTTCACGACGGACAACACAGGCCCCTCTCGTCAGCGCACGGATCGGTGCGGCGAAGGTGAGGGCTCCAGGCTAACGCGGGCGATCGCCGGCACCCGATCCCGGCCCGTGGCATGAACACGGCCGGCGGCATAAATGGGCCGACCCTTCCGGCGGCGGCGATAGCCTGGGCGGGTGCGTATTGCGAGGTTCTCCACAGGCGAAGGCGTCACGTTCGGCGTGGTCGAGGGCGGTCCGGGTGAGGAGTTCATCTCCGGGATCTCCGGCCACCCGTTCGGCCAGGTGCAGTTCACCGGCGAGCGCTTCCCGCTGTCCCAGGTGAAGCTGCTGGCCCCGATGCTGCCGAGCAAGGTCGTCGCCATCGGCAGAAACTACGCCGAGCACGCGGCCGAGCTGGGCAACGAGGTGCCCGAAGAGCCGCTCATCTTCATGAAGCCGTCCACCACGGTGATCGGCCACGGCGAGAACATCGCCTATCCCACGTCGCTGTCCGACCGCGTCGACTACGAGGGTGAGCTGGCCGTGGTGATCGGCAGGCTCTGCCGGGAGGTGCCGGTCGAGCGGGTCAAGGACGTCATCTTCGGCTACACCTGCGCCAACGACGTGACGGCCCGCGATCTGCAGAAGAAGGACGTGCAGTTCACCCGGGCCAAGGGGTTCGACACGTTCTGCCCGCTCGGGCCGTGGATCCAGACCGACCTCGACGCGAGCGACCTGGCGCTGACGACCACGGTCAACGGCGAGATCCGGCAGAGCGGGCGCACCAGTCAGCTCGTCAACGACATTCCCGCGCTGGTGGCCTACGTCAGCGCGGTCATGACGCTGATCCCCGGCGACGTCATCCTGACCGGCACCCCGGCGGGCGTCGGCCCGCTCGAGATCGGCGACGAGGTCAGCGTCGGCATCGAAGGCATCGGCACACTCACGAACAAGGTGGTCTCCCGTGACTGACGTACGGGTGCGGTTCGCCCCCTCCCCGACCGGCATGTTCCATGTGGGCAGCGCCCGCGCCGCGCTGTTCAACTGGGCGGTGGCCGAGCGGTCCAAGGGGCGGTTCATCCTGCGCATCGAGGACACCGATGCCACCCGCAACCGGCCCGAGTGGACCGAGGGCATCATCTCGGCCCTCGACTGGATCGGCATCAACGGCACCAATCCGGTGTTCGAGGGCCCCTACTTCCAGTCGGCCTACGAGCCGCAGCACCGCGAGGCCGTGGCCAAGCTGCTGGCCGACGGCAAGGCCTACTACTGCGACTGCACCCGCGAGCAGGTCCAGGAGCGCACCGGCTCCAAGGAGAAGGGCTACGACGGCCACTGCCGCGACCGCGGCCTCACCGCGGGCGCTGCCCGCTTCCGCACGCCCGACGAGGGCGTCACGGTGGTCGACGACCTGGTGCGCGGCCGGGTGGAGTTCCCGAACAACGCGCAGGAAGACTTCGTGATCGCGCGCAGCGACGGCTCGCCCCTCTACGTGCTGGCCAACGCCGTCGACGACATCACCCAGGGCATCACCCACGTGGCCCGCGGCGAGGAGCACCTGCCCAACGCCGCCCGCCAGGAGCTGCTCTGGCCCGCGCTGGGGGCCAACCCGCCGGTCTGGGCGCACCTGCCGGTGATCGTCAACGAGCAGCGCAAGAAGCTGTCCAAGCGCCGCGACAAGGTGGCGCTGGAGGACTACCGCGCCGAGGGCTACCTGCCCGAGGCCATGGTCAACTACCTCATGCTGCTCGGCTGGGGCCCCGGCGAGGACCGCGAGATCCTGCCGTGGTCGGAGATGGCGGAGCTGTTCCGGCTGGAGGACGTCAACGCGTCCAACGCCTTCTTCGACGAGAAGAAGCTGCGCGCGTTCAACGGCGAGTACATCCGGGCGCTGCCGCTGGAGACGTTCGAGGAGCGCTGCGCGCCCTACCTCGACGACTCCTGGGACCGCGAGCTGTTCAGCAAGGTCGCCGGGCTGGCGCAGACCCGCATCTCGGTGCTGTCGGAGATCCGGCAGAACGTCGACTTCCTCTTCCTCGGTGAGCCGGTCTTCGACCAGCCCTCCTGGGACAAGGCGATGAAGAACGCGCCCGAGGAGATCCTCACCGGCTACCTCGGGCGGCTCGAGAGCGTCAACTGGGACCCGGAGTCGCTCAAGCAGGCGCTGGAGGAGGTCGGCGCGGCCCACGGGCTCAAGCTCGGCAAGGCCCAGGCCCCGGTGCGGGTGGCGGTCACCGGCCGGACGGTGGGCCTGCCGCTGTTCGAGTCGATCGAGGTGCTGGGCCGCGAGCGGGCCCAGGACCGCCTGCGCGCGGCGCTCGCGCGCCTGCGAGGCTGACCGCGGCGCCCGCCGCCATCGACAGCCACACCCCGGTGAGGCCGAGCCAGGCGCTCAGCGCGTACGCGAGGGGCAGTTGCACCGCGAATCCCGCCAGCGTGGCGGCGAGCAGGCGGCTGCCCCTTCCGCTCGCCTGGAGCACCCCGCCGACGGCGATCAGCCCGCCGAACGGCACCAGATAGAGCGTCATCCACCGCAGGAACCCCACGGCCACCGCCGGATCGCCGGTGAACAGCCCGGCGACCGGCACGGCGACCACGTTGAGCACGGCGGCGACGGCCACGCCCGACCCGAGCCCGAGCAGCAGCGGCGACCTGACGGTCTCCGACCGGGCGGTGCGGATCATCGCCGCCTGCCGCAGCGCGTAGAAGACCATCACCCCGGCCAGCATGATCTTCTGCCCGATCCCGTAACCGGCCACCGCCGCCGTGCCGAACCCGGCCACGAGCTCGACCAGCGCCATCCCCACCAGAGCACGAGCCAGGAAATCTCCGGACATGGGCAGCCCGGTCCTGATCACCTCGCCCGCCATCAGGCCCCGCCCGTTCAGCCTTGCCACCGACCGGAGGGCGATCGCCAGCGTGATCGCCCGCGCGAGCACGGTGGCCGCCGCCGCGCCCTGCACGCCCATGTCCAGGCCGTAGATGAACAGCGGGTCCAGCGCGATCACCAGCGCGTTGCAGAGGAGCGCGTGGCGCATGGGCCGCCTCGTGTTCCCCAGGCCCTTCAGGATCCCGTCCACGACCGTCTGGGCGAAGTACACGGGCAGCCCGGCCAGTGAGACCAGGAAGAAGCCGGCGGTCAGCGCGGGCGTGTCGGTGAACAGGGCCGCCAGCGGCTCGCGCAGCAGCACCCCCGGCACGGCGATGGCGACGGAGAAGACCGCCCACAGCAGCAGGCCCGTCCTGACCACGGGACCCAGCGGCGCGTGCCCGTCGCGGCGCCCGACCAGCACGGTGATCCCCGTCGGCACGGCCAGGAACAGCCCGTACGCCAGGAATTCGACGGTCGTGCCCACGGTGACCGCCGCGATCGCCCCCTCGCCCAGGCCGGAGACCCAGAGCAGGTCGATCACGCCGACCGCGACCACGGCGGTCAGCAACTCCACGTAGATGGGCAGCGCCAGGCGGATCATCATATACCTCGTTTCGATATATCTCGTTTAGAGGTATAGCGTTACGATGCCGCCCATGGCAAGCGGCGGTGACCTGAGCCTCACGATCCTGGGATTCCTCAACGAGCGCCCCATGCACGGCTACGAGTTGAAGTCCCGCCTCACCGCGCTGGCCGGCCACCTGCGCCCGGTCAGCGACGGCGCGCTCTATCCGGCCATCGCGCGGCTGGAGGCGAAGGGCCTGGTCGAACGGCACGAGGAGGCGGGCGCGGCGGCGGCGCGCAGGCAGGTGCTGACGATCACCAGGGCCGGCCGCGAGGAGCTGCTGCGCCGCCTGCGCGAGCCGGCCGACCTCGACATCAGCGACCAGGCCCGGTTCTTCGCGCTCCTGACGTTCCTGTCGGCGCTGCCCGACCCGGCCGGCCAGGCGAAGGTGCTCGCCCGCAGGCTGGCCTTCCTGGAGGCGCCGGCCAGCTTCTTCTACGAGGGCGGCAGGCCGGTCAGGGCCAAGGACGAGCCCGACCCGTACCGGCGCGGCATGCTGCTGATCGCCCGCGCCTCGAGCCAGGCCGAGAGGGAATGGCTTCGCCGGAGAATCGAGGAACTGAACGTTCCGCAATAGTCCCTAGCGTCATCCCCATGACTTATCTGGTGACAGGAGCCACCGGCTCCGTAGGCAGGCACGTCGTCGGCCACCTCCGCGCCGCCGGCCACCCCGTACGCGCCCTCACCCGCGACCCGTCCAGGGCGCGGCTGCCCGAGGGCGTCGAGGTCGTCCAGGGCGACCTGAGCCGCGCCGAGACCCTCGTGCCCGCCCTGGAGGGCGTCACGGGCGTGCACCTCATCGACGCCGCCGGCGCCGACTACGCGCCCCTCACGAACGGCCCGGAGATCGTCGAGCTGGTCCGCGCGGCGGGCGTGCGCAAGGTGACGCTGCTGAGCGGCTGGTCGGAGGGCACACTCGAGCCCGCGGTGACCGGGAGCGACCTGGACTGGACGTACGTGCAGCCCACCGAGTTCATGTCGAACGCCCTGGCCTGGGCGGAGTCCGTGCGGACGAGGGGCGTGGTCGAGGAGCCCTTCGGCGCCACCAGGACCGCGATGGTGCACGAGGCCGACATCGGCGCCGTGATCGCCACCGCGCTGACCGAGGACGGGCACGGGGGCGCCTCCTACGGCCTCACCGGCCCCGAACTGCTCGACGTCCCGGCCAAGGTGCGGATCCTGTCGGAGGCGATCGGCCGCGAGATCGCCTTCGTCGAGCTCACCGTGGACGAGATGCGGAAGCGCTACCGGGCCGAGGGCGTGCCGGAGCAGTTGATCGAGTTCCAGATCCAGGTCTTCGGCGACGTGCCCGAGGACGCCTACCAGGTCACGCCGGTGGTGGAGCAGGTGACGGGGCGGCCACCGCGCACGTTCGCGCAGTGGGCCGCCGAGCACGTCGAGAACTTCAGATGAGGCCGCGGCGGTTGAGCAGCGGCTGGATGCTGGGCTCGCGCCCGCGGAAGTTCCGGAAGGCGGTCAGCGGGTCGAGACTCCCGCCCCGGGAGAGCAGCTCACGGCGGAAGTGGTCGCCGTTGGCCCTGGTGAGCCCGCCGTTCTCCTTGAACCACTCCACGCTCTCCGCGTCGAGCACCTCACTCCAGATGTAGGAGTAGTAGCCGGCGCTGTAGCCGCCGGCGAAGACGTGCGCGAAGTAGTTGGTCCGGTAACGCGGCCTGACCAGCGGGACGGCGATCCCGGCGGTCTCCAGCGCGGCGGCCTCGAACGCCTCGGGGTCGTCCACCGTCTCCCCGGGCTTCAGCCGGTGCCAGGCCCAGTCGAGCAGCGTGGCGGCCAGATATTCGACGGTCTTGAAGCCCTGGTTGAACTTCTCGGCCGCCTGCAGCTTCTCCACCAGCTCGGCCGGCATCGGCTCGCCCGTCTCGTGGTGCTTGGCGTAGTTGGCCAGCACCTCGGGCCAGGTGCCCCACATCTCGTTGACCTGCGACGGGTATTCGACGAAGTCACGCGGCACGCTGGTGCCCGACACCCGCGGATAGCGCACCTGCGAGAACAGCCCGTGCAGCGCGTGGCCGAACTCGTGGAAGGCGGTGTTCACCTCGTCGTACGTCAGCAGCGTCGGCCCGGAGGCCGGCTTGGTGATGTTGAGGTTGTTCATCACCACGGGCCGCAGGGCGAACAGGAACGACTGGTCGACCAGGTTGTTCATCCACGCGCCGCCGCGTTTGGTCGCCCTGGCGTACGGGTCGAGCACGAACAGCCCCAACCGGCTCCCGTCCTCGTCGAACACCTCGGACACGCTCACGTCGGGGTGGTATCCGCCCAGGTCGGGTCGCTCGGTGAAGGTGATCCCGTACAGCTTCGTGGCCGCGAAGAACACGCCGTCCCTGAAGACCCGGTTCAGCTCGAAGTACGGCCGCATCGCGTCGCCGTCGAAGTCGTAGCGGGCCTGGCGCACCTTCTCGGAGTAGTACGACCAGTCCCACGGCTCGATCGCGAACCCGGCCTGCTGGGTCAGCGCCTCGGCCTCCTTGCCCGCGTTGCGCACGGCGGGGCCGACGAGCTGGCCGAGCATCTCCTCGACCGCGTCGACGGTCTTGGCCGTCTGGTCGGCCACCGAGTAGGAGGCGTGGTCGGGGAACCCGAGCAGCGCCGCCCGCTCGGCCCGCAGCGCCGCCATCCTGGCCGCCAGCACGAAGTTGCCCGGCGCCCTGCCCACGCTCAGCTCGTAGAGCCGGCGGCGCACGTCGCGGTCGGTGAGCTGGGCCAGGCCGGGCTGGGAGGTGAAGTTGAGCAGCGGCAGCGCGTAGGTGCCGTCGTCCTGGCGCAACGACTCGATCTTGGCCGCGTCGAAGCCGTCGAACTCCTTGGCGTCGCGCACCACCAGCGCCGACTCCGTGGACGCCTTCAGCAGGCTCTGCGCGAACTCCGTCGAGAGCCTGGACAGCTCCTCGTTGAGCTCGCGCAGCCGCGCCTGCTCCGGCTCCGACAGGTCGGCCCCGGCCCGGATGAAGTCGTCGCGGTATTTCTCCAGCAGCCAGGACTCCTCGGGGTCGTCCGTGGCGACCTGCTTGATGCGGGCCCACAGCGCCCGGTCGAGCCGGATCGCGTCGCTGTGCCTGGTGAGCTGGGGGGAGACCTCCTTCTCGATCTCCATGATGCCGTCGCTCGAGTTGGACGAGGCGATGCTGAAGAAGACCGTGGCCGTGCGGTCGAGGATCCGCCCCGACCGCTCGAGTCCGGCGATCGTGTTGTCGAAGGTCGGCGGCTCGGTGCTGTTCGCGATCGCCTCGACCTCGGCGAGCTGTACGGCCATGCCCCGCTCGAACGCGGGCAGGTAGTGCTCTTCCCGGATGTCCGCGAAGGGCGGCAGCTCGTACGGCAGATCACTAGGGGCGAAGAACGGATTCTCGACCAACGCTTAGGCTCCTCCACGTGGTGTTTTGTCCTCTTCAGCTTGGCACGGCCGGACGCGTGGTGCGGGCGGCGGAGGGCCGGTTCGGCAATCGTTTTGGTCTTAACCCCAGAGCTGGGCTATTCTTTCGGACGTCGCCAAGCGCACTCCGAAGAGGAGTTCCCGGCGGTGGGGTATGGTGTAATTGGCAGCACGACTGATTCTGGTTCAGTTAGTCTAGGTTCGAGTCCTGGTACCCCAGCAAGTAGCGGATGTCTCCTCACCGAGATGTCCGTTTTTTATTTCGCCAGGCGATGCAGAATTTCCGTGATCTGGTCGTACGCCTTCGCCGTCGGCGCGTGCGACGCCTCCACCGTGAAGACCCTGAAAGCGTTGCCCGGCGTGGCCGCGTCCGCCTCCTTGATCATCCGATCCTGCAGCGCGAGCGGGATCACCCTGTCGCGCGAGTGCCTGATGTAGACCCGCTTCACCCGGCCCCACGCCTGCCTGCGCCCCCGGGCCTCCGCGCTCGACACCTGCAGGCTCTCGTCCGGCAGCAGCGTGTTCAGCATGGCGAGCAGCTCCCCGTCGGTCGCGTCGGCCATGTACGCCGCCTTGGCCGCCTGGAGGAACTTCTCGTCGTTCGTCCGCCAGTTGACCCGGATCGCCTTGAGCACCCGGGGATCGCCCACGATGCCCGACATGATGCTGGTCGCCAGGCTCGCCTTCCCCTCCGGGGTCTCCAGGTAGGCGGCCGGCGAGGCGAGCTTCGTGCAGCAGTACGCCGCGTCGTACACGAGCAGGTCGATCAGGTCCGGCACCGCGTCGGCCACCTTCGTGATCGTCGAGCCGCCCAGGCTGCCGCCCACCAGGATCACCGGGCCGTGCCGGGAGACCCGGCGCACGACCTTCTCCGTGGCCTCGACATAGTCGTCCAGCGTCACGCCGGACACGGGAGAGGGGATCGTGGCCAGCTTCGCCAGGTCCTGCGGCGCCTGGTAGGCGCGGTGGAACTGCTCCTCGGGCCCGTGCCCCGGCAGGCCCACGCCCAGCGCGCGATGACCGCGCATCGTCAGCTCGGGGTCGGCCGACGCGACGCCGTTCGAGCCGGTCACGAAGACGAACGTGGTCACCTCCTTCCCCTTGGCGGCGGGCAAGGTGGCGACGGCTCCGGCGCCCGCCGCGGCGGCGAGCTGGAAGGCGGTTCTACGGGTCGGTTCGTTCATGTCTCGATGTTGGCCGAGGTCACGGGCGCGCCACATCGCCCGCCCGGCTGGAGATCCGGTGGATGCCCGGTATCCACCGATCGGTTGATGGTCGTGTCAGGCTTGACCTCATGAGCCGCCTCGACGGCCGCGAGCACTGGGTGTTCACGGCGCTCGCGTACGGACTGCTCGCGGTCTCCTCGATCGCGGCGGCGATCACGGGCGCCGACGCCACCTGGGCGGCGGGCGCCCTCCCGGGCTGGTCGCGGGTGCCGTGGCCGGTGCCCGCCCTGGCCGCCGCCCTCTGGCTCGCCCCCATCCCGTGGCTCTACGCCCGCCGTCACACGCACCGCGCGCTCGTCGTGGCCCACTACCTGGTCCTGCTCGCCGTCGCCGCCGCGCTGGCCGTCCAGAGCGTGGCCTTCGTCCTGTTCGCCTCCGTCGGCTACCCGCTGGCCATCGCCATGCTCCCGGCCCGGCTGGTCATGGCGGGCGTGACGCTCACCGCCGTCGTCAGCGTGGCCGCCCAGGCGGGCCCCGGAGCGCAGACCACCCTGCTCAGCGTGATCGCCGGCGTCGCCGGCCCCCTGGTCCTGGCCGGCTGGTACGTCGCCGCCGAACACGACAAACGCCGCCACCTGGTCGAACGGCTGCGCGCGGCCATGGACGAGAACGCCGACCTGAACGCCAGGCTCCTCGAACAGGCCAGGCACGCGGGCGTGCTCGGTGAGCGGCACCGCATGGCCGGCGAGATCCACGACACCGTGGCCCAGGACCTCGTCGCCCTGATCGGCCAGCTCGACGCCGCCGGGCGCTCCGTCCGCGACGACCCCTCCCGCCGCCACCTCGACCGGGCCGCCGAGCTGGCCCGCCGCGGCCTGTCCGAGGTCCGCAGGTCCGTGAGCGCGCTGCGCCCGGAACCCCTCGAGGACGCGCGACTGCCGGAGGCGCTCGGCCACATGGCCCGCTCCTGGTCCGAGGCCGCCGGCGTGGAACTCCGCCTCGAGATCACCGGCACCCCCGTCGCGCTGTCGGCCGACGTGGAGACCGCCCTGTTCCGCGTCGCCCAGGAGGCGCTGGCGAACGTCGCCAAGCACGCCAGGGCCACCAGGACGGGCCTGACACTCTCGTACGCGGACGAAGCCGTCCTGCTCGACATCCGTGACGACGGAACCGGCTTCGCCCCGCAGCGGCCCGCTGACGGCTTCGGGCTGGACGGCATGCGGCAGCGCGTACGCGGGGTCGGCGGCACCCTGGAGATCGAGTCGGCGCCGGGCCACGGCACGGCCATCGCCGCTGCCGTCCCCGCCATCCCCGCCGGTCCTGCCGTTCCCGCCGAGAGTGATCATGAGACGCTATGACCGAGCCGACACAGAGCCGTCAGGCGAGCCGACACGGAACCGACACGAACCGACATGGAGCCGCCAGGCGAGCCGGCGCGCGACCGGCGCGGAGCTGACAGGCGAGCCGAGATGGAGCTGACAGGGAGGGACCGATGCGGCTGCTGATAGCCGACGATCACCCCATCGTGCGCGACGGCCTGCGCGCGGCCCTCGGCGGCGAGCCCGATCTCGAGGTGGTGGGTGAGGCGGCCGACGGCGAGGAGGCCGTGCGCCTGGCCGCCGAGCTCGAGCCCGACGTCATCCTCATGGACCTGCGCATGCCCGGCCTCGACGGCGTCGGCGCCATCCGCCGGCTGCGCGGCACCGGGCCCCGGGTGCTGGTGCTCACCACGTTCGACACCGACGTCCTGCCCGCGCTCGAAGCGGGTGCCAGCGGCTACCTGCTGAAGGACGCCCCGCCGGAGGAGCTGGTCCGGGCCGTCCGCGCCACCCACCGGGGCGAGACCGTGCTCGCCCCGGCCGCCGCCGGCCGGCTGGCCGACCACCTGCGCAGGCCCGCCCGGGGCAGGCTGAGCAAGCGGGAGCTGGAGGTGCTGCGGCTGGTGGCCGGGGGAGCGACGAACAAGGAGGCGGCGGCCGTCCTGTTCATCAGCGAGGCCAGCGTCAAGACACACCTGCTGCACATCTACGCCAAACTCGACGTCCGCGACCGCGCCGCCGCCGTAGGCGAGGCCTACCGCCGCGGCCTCCTCACCAACTAAGAGCCTTCACGACCACCCTGCCTCCCTCCAGCGGCCCCACGGGCTGCGGCCGACCAGCCTCTCCCCGAGGACCTCTTGTGGGCTGCGACGGCCCACCCTCCGGCTGACCCGTCTCTCCCCGAGACACCTCGCGGGCTGCGGCGACCCGCTCACCGGGATGGTTCGTCTCGCGCCGAGGCGGCCCTGCGGGCTATGGGGGCCTGCCCGCCGGTTACCCGCCTTTCTCGGGGAGCCTCCGCGAGCTGCGGCGCTTCGCTCGCCATGGGGTTCGCCTTTCCGCGAGGGACCGGGCGGGTCGCGGCGACTTGCCCGCCCGGTCGGCCCGTCTCTCCGAGGGATCCCTTGTGGGCTGTGGCGGCTTGCCTGCTGGCCGGCCCGTCTCTCCAAGGGACCCCGCCCGCGTGCCGGCCGTTTTCCTCCCCCGCCAAGAGGGCCTGTGGGCTGCTCGTTGGTTGGTGGTCGGGTAGAGTCCGGGCCCACTTATGGCTGAATTTCGTATTCGCGCGGGCGGCTTCCCGCGCTTCCTTGCCCCGTTCATCGCCCCGCTCGCCCTGTTCTTCGCCGTCTGCCTCCTCCTCGGCGCCATCCTCACCGGCAGCACCCCCGGAGGCGTCGCCATCGGCGCGCTGGCGACCGCCGCCCTCCTGGCGGCCCTGGCGGTCAAGCACCGCCGCCTGACCGCCGGCACCGTCGCCCGCTTCTCCGCCGACGGCGTCGAGCTGACCGACGCGCTCGGCTTCCGCGTCCGCCTCCGCTGGCCCGACATCGCCAGGATCGACATCGTGGACACCCGGCTCGCCAGCCCCCGCCGCATCGGCCGCCCCGGCGGCGCACGGGTACGCGTCCAGCCGCTCCGCTCCGTGGGCCTCATCGGCTGGGGTGAGCGCACGGTACCGCCCCGCATCCCCGGCTGGATGCGCGACCGCCTGTCCCGCGTCCCGACCGACCCCGCCACGGGGCGGCCGGAGGTGGCGATCCCGCTCGGCGAGTTCGATCCGCTCTGGGAACGCGGCCCGATGGGTGATTGGGTCCGGCGCCACAGGCCCGATCTGATGGGCAGATAAGCGGTTTGGTTGTGGTCTTCCGGGTGCGGTAGAGTTACCTGCGTCGCCGGGGAGACCCGGCACAGCAGCTTGTGGACAGGGTCCCGTCGTCTAGTGGCCCAGGACGCCGCCCTCTCAAGGCGGTAGCGCCGGTTCGAATCCGGTCGGGACTACCACTGTCGCAAGCTTACGAAGGTCCCGTCGTCTAGTGGCCCAGGACGCCGCCCTCTCAAGGCGGTAGCGCCGGTTCGAATCCGGTCGGGACTACATCTGCCGCACACCGCTCCGGTGCTCTCGAGCCCGGGGCGTTTCGTATTTCCGGGCACCCGTCGATGGGCCACGTTACGCACGTAACGGCGCCCGGCCCCGTGAACCGGAGGAGCGTTTCCCTGGACGGGGCCCGGCCACGGTCGGCGGGTGGGGCCGGGCGACCGTGAGCGTAGAAGCCGGATCGTTAGGGAGCCGCACGAAACCGAAGCCCCCGCCGGAAACGAACGGCGGGGGCTTCGGCGCGTCACTCGGACGTCGCCGAACGGGCCTTGAAGAGGGCGCGCCGCGCCGTCTTCGCGACCTGCTTGTCCGGGTGGACCTGCGAGATCAGGTCGAGCAGCTCCTCCACGTGCGCGTGCGGGATCTTCCAGATCACCTCGAGCAGGCTGTTGACCATCTCGGGCCCGATGTCGCGCAGACTGCTCACGAACTCCGACCGGCCCAGACCCGCGGAGATCGTCCACATGTCCAGGATCAGCCAGTGCGTGTCGTCCTGCGTGGGCTCGGGCGCCCCCTCGATCCCGAGCTGGCTCAGATGCGTGGCCGCGTAAGGCCGCAGCGACGGCTGTTTGAGCGCCGCCTGCCAGGCCGGCGTGGCGTCCTCGCCCAGCGTGCCGACCACGCTCGCCGCCTGCACCCTGATCAGCGCGTCGCTCTCGTCCTCCGCCGCCGCGTCCAGCAGTTCCTCGGCCGCCTTGGCCGGCTCACGGAGCCGCATCCAGGCCGCGAACTCCGCGTCTGCCTCCTCCTCGGGCAGCTCGGCGCTCAGCGCCAGCAGCTCGTGCGCGCTCATGGACTCGATCGCGGGCCTGGCGTCCACCTCGATGTCGGCGTCGTCGACCAGGTGGACGACGCCCTCGGTGCCGAGCGGCGTGAGACGCAGGGTCGTGCCGTCGACCTCGACCATGCCGTAGCCGATCAGCCAGTCGATCGCGGGCGCCAGCGGCTCGCCCGCCGCCTCCCACGCGTCGGAGCCCAGCTCGTCGAGGTCGGCGGCGGCCTCGGACAGCTCCCGCGCCAGGTCGTCGAGCTCGCGCGAGCCGCCCGCCAGCAGCAGCCGGACCAGCAGGCCCCGGGTCAGGCCCGCCAGGGCCATCGTGAGGTCCTCGTCGTCCAGCTCGGGATCGCCGTAGTCGACCGAGTGCAGCCCGAGCATCCAGGCGTCGAGCACGTCCTCGTCGTCGTCGAACGGCCACTCCGAGGTGTCGTCCTGCACGGCCACCGTGTTGGAGTCGCCCGGCTCGAGGAACTCGAGGTCGACGGCGAGGTTCCAGATGTTCCAGAGCTGGGGGACGGCCTCGGCGAGCGGGCCTTCGGTCTCCGGCCTGGGCAGGCCGGTGGCCGCCAGCGCCTCCTCCACCTCGGCGTCGGTGAGCAGGGTGTCCTCGCCCACCCGGCGACCCGACCCGACCCACACGGCCAGGTCGCGCGCCTTGGCCACGAGCGGCACCTGGCGGGCGGCCGCGGCCAGCTCCGAGTCGGGGCGCAGCCGGATCGTGTCGAGCTCGGCCAGGTCGTCGGCGAACGGCTCGAAGTCGCCCAGGTCGCCGGTCTCCTCCTCCTCGTCGTCGCCCTCGGTGTCGTCCAGTAGGTCCTCCATGAGGTCGACGAACTCGTCCTCGACGTCGTCGAGCTCGGCCTGCAGATCGGCGAGGGAGTCTGAGCCCTTGGCCAGCCTGCCCGTCTGAGAGAGGAACGTCAGGTACGCGTCAACGGCCGGGAGCATCCCGTCCGCGGCGGCGTCGGGATCCTCCACGACCTTGGGCATGCGGTCTAGCAGCAGGTTGCGCAGGTCGGCACGCTTCCACGTGCCGAGGTCCTGCGAGAAGGCGAGACGGTGCCACAGTGCGGCGGGCCCCACGAGCTCGGGGTCACTCTCTGGTGCGTTCGAACGCGCCCACATGATGAACTCTTCGAGCAGGGGTCGCAGCTCAGTGGCGGCTACCTCGATGCGATCTGTCACGCACTCAGGCTAGTGCGCCCACGCGGCACTCGGCTCCCCAAATACATCCTTTTGCTGATCATGACGTGCGACGCATCGCCTCCGTGATGCGTTCGGCGGCCGCCATGACGGGCACCGCGTGGAGTCGTCCGGGCGCCCGGGTGAGCCGCTCGATGGGTCCTGAGACGGACACGGCCGCGATCACCTTGCCACCACTACCCCTTATCGGCGCGGAGACGCTGGCCACCCCCTGCTCCCGCTCACCCACGCTGTGCGCCCAGCCCCTGCGCCGTACGGACGCGAGGGTCGCGGCGGTGAACTTGGCGCCGCGCAACCCGCGGTGCAGCCGGTCGGGCTCCTCCCACGCCAGCAGGATCTGCGCCGCCGAGCCCGCCGTCATGGGCAGCGCCGAACCCACGGGCACCGTGTCACGCAGACCGCTCGCGCGCTCCGCCGCGGCCACGCAGACGCGCTCGTCGCCCTGGCGGCGGTAGAGTTGCGCGCTCTCACCGGTCAGATCGCGCAGTTGCATCAGCACGGGCGCGGCCACCGCCAGCAGCCGGTCCTCGCCGGCCGCGGTGGACAACTCGGAGAGCCGGGGCCCCAGCACGAACCGGCCCTGAGTGTCGCGACTCACGATGCGGTGGTGCTCAAGAGCGACGGCCAGCCGGTGGGCAGTGGGTCGGGCCAGGCCGGTGGCCTGGACGAGCTGCGCCAGTGAAGCGGGTCCCGCTTCGAGCGCATTGAGTACCAGAACTGCCTTGTCCAGTACTCCGACTCCGCTAGAGTTGTCCATACACCGATACTGCAGTCTCGACATATGAGAAAGCAAGTCGGAGGAGTCTCAAGGAGGAGATCATGGGCCGCACACTGGCCGAGAAGGTCTGGGAGCAACACGTAGTCCGGCGCGCCGAGGGCGAACCGGACCTGCTCTATATCGACCTGCACCTCATCCACGAGGTGACCAGCCCGCAGGCGTTCGACGGGCTCCGTCTCGCCGGCCGGAAGGTTCGGCGGCCCGACCTCACGATCGCCACCGAGGACCACAACGTCCCGACGGTGCTCGGCCCGATCTCCGACCCCGTGTCCAAGACGCAGGTCGAGACCCTGCGCAAGAACGCCGCCGAGTTCGGCATCAGGCTCCATCCGATGGGCGACGCCGGTCAGGGCGTGGTCCACATCATCGGCCCGCAGTTCGGCCTGACCCAGCCGGGCATGACGATCGTCTGCGGCGACTCCCACACCTCGACGCACGGCGCGTTCGGCGGCATCGCGTTCGGCATCGGCACCTCCGAGGTCGAGCACGTGCTCGCCACGCAGACGCTGCCCGCCTACCGGCCGAAGACGATGGCCATCGAGGTCTCCGGCGAGTTGCCCACCGGCGTCACGGCCAAGGACCTGATCCTGGCGATCATCGCCAAGATCGGCACCGGCGGCGGCCAGGGCTACATCGTCGAATACCGCGGCGAGGCCGTGCGCAAGCTCTCCATGGAGGGCCGCATGACGGTCTGCAACATGTCGATCGAGGCGGGCGCCCGCGCCGGCCTGATCGCGCCCGACGAGACCACGTTCGACTACCTGAAGGGCCGCCAGCACGCGCCGCAGGGCGAGGCGTGGGACCAGGCCGTCGCATACTGGTCGTCGCTGCGCACCGACGACGACGCCGAGTTCGACAAGGTCGTGGAGATCGACGCCTCGACGCTGACCCCCTACGTCACGTGGGGCACCAACCCGGGCCAGGGCCTGCCGCTGGGCGCCTCCGTCCCGGCCCCCGACTCCTTCGCCGACCCGGTCGCCCGTTCGGCCGCCGAGCGGGCCCTGGAGTACATGGGCCTGACCGCCGGCACGCCGCTGCGTGAGATCGAGGTCGACACGGTCTTCGTCGGCTCGTGCACCAACGGCCGCATCGAGGACCTGCGTTCGGCCGCCGAGATCCTGCGCGGCCGCCACGTGAAGACCCGCACGCTGATCGTGCCCGGCTCGATGCTGGTCAAGCTGCAGGCCGAGCAGGAGGGCCTGCACGAGGTGTTCAAGGCCGCGGGCGCCGAGTGGCGCGAGGCCGGTTGCTCGATGTGCCTGGGGATGAACCCCGACACGCTCGCCCCCGGCGAGCGCAGCGCCTCCACCTCCAACCGCAACTTCGAGGGCCGCCAGGGCAAGGGTGGCCGCACCCACCTGGTGTCGCCGCAGGTCGCCGCCGCGACCGCCGTCACCGGCCGCCTGACCGCTCCCGCAGACCTGTAAGGAAAGAACCGATGGACGCCTTCACCACCCACACCGGTACGGCGGTGCCGCTGCGCCGCAGCAACGTCGACACCGACCAGATCATCCCGGCCGTCTGGCTCAAGCAGGTCAGCCGCACCGGCTTCGAGAAGGGCCTGTTCGCCGCCTGGCGCGAGGACCCGACCTTCGTCCTCAACGACCCCTCCTACGAGGGCGGCAGCATCCTCGTCTCCGGCCCCGACTTCGGCACCGGCTCCTCCCGCGAGCACGCCGTCTGGGCGCTGCAGCAGTACGGGTTCCGCGTCGTGATCGCCGCCCGCTTCGGCGACATCTTCCGCAACAACTCCACCAAGATGGGCCTGCTCCCCGTCATCCTGCCGGATGACAGGGTCGAGGCCCTGCAGTCGGCCGTCGAGGCCGACCCGAAGCTGGAGATCACCGTCGACCTGGCCGAACGCCAGGTGCGCTGGGCGGACGAGGTCGTTCCGTTCGAGATCGACGACTACACCCGCTGGCGGCTCATGGAGGGGCTCGACGACATCGGGCTGACCCTGCGTCACGCCGAGGACGTGGCGGCGTACGAGAATGGTCGGCAGCCATGGCTGCCGACGACCGTCTAGAAGACGACGAACTGGCGCGGCGGTTGCGCGAGGCGCACCGCCGCGTCCGCCTGCTCCCCGCCGCCGAAAAGGAACGGGTTTCGCGCCGTTATGTCGCCATCTGCGACCTGGCAAAGCGCGATCCGGAAAGGGCGGCCGCCCGCCTGGAGGCGTTTCTGGCCTCGCTTGACGGCCCTCTCGACACGCCACGCGAGGGGGAAAACACGCACGGTGATTGAGTTCCCCCGCGATCCCGCCTACTTTCAAGCGCGTAAAGGGGTTTCTACGTCGAAGTCGTGAGCTGGAACCCCGAGCCGTAACTGGGGGAGCAGGACTTTATGAACAAGCGCGAACTCGTCGACGCCATCGCGGATCGAGTGGGCGACAGGAAGACCGCCACCGAGGCCGTGAACGCGGTCATCGACGCCGTCCAGAAGGCCGTCGCCGGCGGCGACAAGGTCTCGATCACGGGCTTCGGGGCGTTCGAGATGGTGCACAAGCCGGCCCGCACGGCCCGGAATCCGTCCACCGGCGCGGAAATCAACGTCGCGGAGAGCTGGGCGCCCAAGTTCCGGCCCGGCTCCGATTTCAAGGACCTGGTCAACGAGGGCGGCAAGAAAGCCGGCAAGAAGAAGTAAAGCAGCGGACCAGCACGCCCGGGCCGCGGCCCGGGCGTTCCGCTTTCAGGCGCCGGGAACGGGGAAAGTCGACAGCGTGATGTAGCTGATTTCCCCGCCCGACATCGCCAGGTTGACCCGCTGGCCCACGCGCAACAGCAGCAGCGGGCCCGCGTCGAAGGCGGGGGCGCCGAACTCCAGCACGCTCCCGTCGTCGAGGAAGACCGTGCCCGAGCGCGTGGCCTCGTCGAAGCTGCGTACCGTCGCCTGCACGCGACCAGAGTAAACGGTTGCCCGCCCACGGGCGAGCACACATGATCGCGTGATGGGGCCACGAGGGGACTTCTCACGCTTCGCCTGGGCGAACTCGGTCACCCAGCTCGGCACCCAGGTCACGGTCGTCGCCCTGCCGCTCACCGCCGTGCTCACGCTGAACGCCGGCGCCTTCCAGCTCGGCCTGCTGGCGGCCGTCCAGACCGCCGCCTTCCTGGTGATCGGACTGCCCGCCGGGGTGTGGGTGGACCGGTGGCGGCGCCGCCCGATCCTCGTCCGGTCCGACCTGGCCAGGGGCCTGGCCCTGCTGACCGTCCCCGCCGCCGCCTGGCTGGACCTGCTCACCCTGCCCCACCTGTACGCCGTCGCGCTGGTGCTGGGCGTGGGCACCGTGTTCTTCGACGTGGCCCAGATGAGCCTCCTGCCCGCGCTCGTCCCCAAGGAGCGCCTCGAACGCGCCAACGGCCGTCTGGAGGCCGCCCGGCAGGTCTCCGTCCTGGCCGGCCCCGGGCTGGGCGGCTGGCTGGTGGCCACGGTCACGGCGCCGGTCGCGCTCCTGGCCGACGCCTTCGGCTATCTGGCCTCGGCGGCGCTGCTGTCCGGCGGACAGGGGGAGCGGCCGTCCACGGCCCGGCGCGGGCGGTTGCGGGCGGAGGTGGCCGAGGGGCTGGCGTTCGTCCTCAGGGAGCCGGTGCTGCGCAGGGTGGCCGCCGGTGGCGCGCTGACCAGGGTCGCCCTCGGCGTGTGCGCCGTCGGCTACCCGCTCTACCTGGTCGTCGAGCTGCGGGTCGGCCCGGCGGGCTACGGACTGATGCTGTCGGCGGCGGCGGCCGGCGCGCTGGCCGCCGTGGGGCTGACCGCTCGCCTGTCGGCGCGCCACGGGGTGGGCGCGACCCTGTACGGCTCCGCGCTGCTCGTCACGGTCTTCCAGCTCCTCGCCCTGGCCACCGGCCCGGGATGGCGGCTGCTGATCTTCCCCGCGGCCACGGCGCTGGCCGGCGCCGCCGGGGTGATCTTCAACGTGGCCCAGCTCAGCTACCGCCAGCGCATCACCCCGGAGCACCTGCTGGGCCGGGTCAACGCCAGCATGCGCTTCCTCATGTGGGGCACCACCCCGCTGGGCGGCCTGGCGGGCGGCCTGGTGGGGGAGTGGCTCGGCGGCCACGCGGTCTTCGCCGCCGGCGTCGCCCTGATCGGCCTGTCCTACCTCGCCATCGTCACCGCCCCGGCCATCATCCGGGCGGCGGGCTGAGACGTCAGGCGTCGGGCCACAGTTCGCGCACCACCGCCGCCGTGTGCGCGCCCAGCCCCAGCGCGATGGCCGCGCGCAGGTCGTCGGGCGTGTCCACGTCGCGCCTGACCGAGTCGATCCCCGGCACGCACAGCTCCTTCGCCCCTCCGGCCAGGTGCTTGGCCCGCGACTCCCCGCCGAACCTCGGCGCGAACGGGATCCCCGGGCGTACCCCGTAGAAGGTCGTGCCCACATCGAGCGCGTCGGGCACGAACGACTGGTCGAACTCCGCCGCCGCCTCCAGCGCCAGCCCCAGCTCGGCGGGCCGCAGGGCGGGCAGGTCGGCCTGCAGCGCGCCCACCGCGTCACCCGGCGCCAGGCGTACGGCGTGGGCCGCGCCCGTACGCAGGGCGGTGTTGAGCCCGCGATCGGGATCGGGCACCACGTCGGCCCCGAGCGCGCGCAGCGGCCCCGCGGCGGCGGGGTCGGCCGTCACCACGATCACCCGTGCGACACGCGGGCAGGTGAGCGCCGCAGCCACGGTGTCGCTGGCCACGGCGACGGCCAGCCGGGTGCGGTGCGGCCCGGTCGCGGCGGCCAGCCGCGTCTTCGCCGCTACCAGCGTCTTCACCGGAATGACCAGCGACCAGCGGATGCTCATAGGCTTAAGCATCGCGCCTCGACATCCCACGCGGCCAACCGGGAGACTTGGGGCGCATCCCGCACGTGCTGGAGGAGACCATGAGCCGCCCCACGCGACCATCGCGCTTCTGGGAAACCCTGGCAGTAGTGATCGTGAAACCACTGTCCCGGCTCCTGGTCAAGAAAGACTGGCGCAACGGGGAGCGCATCCCCCGCACCGGTGGCGTGATCATCGCGGCCAATCACCTCTCCTGGGCCGACCCTGTCCTGCTCTCGCACTTCCTCTACAACAACGGCCGCTGGCCGGTAATCCTCGCCAAGTCCGCCCTGTTCAAGGTGCCCCTGCTGGGCAAGGCCGTGATCGGGCTGCTGGCCATCCCCGTCGACCGGGGCAGCAGAGAGGCGGCCAGGTCGCTGCGCCTCTCGGCGGAGCGGCTCGACGACGGCTGCGCGATCTTGTTCTACCCGGAGGGCACATGCACCCGCGATCCCGGGCTGTGGCCCATGGTGGGCAAGACCGGCGCGGCCCGGCTGGCGCTGGAGAGTGGCGCCCAGGTGATCCCGGTGGCGCACTGGGGCGCTCAGGAGCTGCTGCCGTACGGGGCGAAGCGGCCCCGGCTGTTGCCCCGCAAGACGTTCCAGGTGAGCGTGGGGCCGCCTGTGGACCTGTCGAAATACGCGAGCGGGGCGGCACACGCCGACGTGCTGCGCGAGGCGACGGCCGACATCATGGCGGCGATCACCGCGCAGCTCGCCGAGCTGCGCGGCGAGAAGGCCCCGGAGACTCCCTACGATCCCGCCGGACGGTGATGGCATGACAAAGGTGGCCGTTTTCGGGACAGGCTCGTGGGGCACCACGTTCGCCATGATCCTGGCGGAGGCGCACAACGAGGTCACGTTGTGGGGCCGCAGGCAGGACCTGGTCGAGTCGATCGACCGCGACCACGTCAACCCCGACTACCTGCCCGGCGTGCGGCTCCCGGCCGCGCTGCGCGCCACGACCGACCCCGAGCGCGCGCTCGACGGGGCGGAGTTCGTGGTCCTGGCCGTGCCGTCGCAGCAGTTGCGCCCCAACCTGGAGGCCTGGCGCGCGCACATCCCGCGCGAGGCCGTCCTGGTGAGCCTGATGAAGGGCATCGAGCTGGGCACGACCAAGCGGATGAGCGAGGTGATCCGTGAGGTGGCCGAGGTGCCCGAAGAGCGGGTCGCCGTCGTCTCGGGGCCCAACCTGGCCAAGGAGATCGCCCACCGCCAGCCCGCCGCCACCGTGGTGGCCTGCACCGACGAGTCGGTCGCCGCGCGGCTCCAGGCGATCTGCCACCTGCCGCCGTGGTTTCGCCCCTACACCAACCCCGACGTGGTCGGCGTCGAGCTGGGCGGCGCGGTGAAGAACGTGATCGCGCTGGCCGTGGGCGTCTCCGCGGGCATGGGGATGGGCGACAACGTCAGCGCCATGCTCATCACACGCGGCCTGGCCGAGATCTCCCGCCTGGGCGCGGCGCTCGGAGCCGACGCCCACACGTTCGCGGGGCTCGCCGGCATGGGAGACCTCGTCGCGACCTGTACGTCACCGCTGTCGCGCAACCGCACCTTCGGCGAGAACCTGGGCCGGGGCATGACGCTGGAGGAGGTCGTGGCCGCCACCAGGCAGACCGCGGAAGGCGTCAAGTCCTGCGAGTCGGTCCTGGAGCTGGCCAGGAAACACGACGTCGAGATGCCGATCACCGAGGTCGTCGTCGGAGTGGTCCACGACGGCATGTCACCGAGCGAGGCCGGCATGCTGCTCATGTCCCGCTCGCCCAAGCCGGAGCGTTACGGCGTGTGAGAATGATCTGTCTACGGCGTGCTCGGCTCGCTGTGACACGGACACCCCGGTAGATTCGGACACCATGAGCAAGCCACGCGTCGCCGTCGTTTTCGGAGGCCGCAATTCCGAGCACGCCGTTTCCCTCATGGGGGCGGGCAGCGTGCTGGATGCGATCGACAGGAGCAAGTACGAGGTGATCCCCATCGGGATCGCCCAGGACGGCAGGTGGGTGCTGGCCGCTTCCGACCAGCGGTACGCCATCGAGGCCGGCGAACTGCCGGTCGTCGACACCACGGGCGCGGCGCTGGCCCTGCCCTCGGGTGGCAACTCACTGGTGGCCTACGACCCCGGCAGCATCCCGGTGGAGCTCGGCTCGGTCGACGTCGTGTTCCCGGTCATGCACGGGCCCTTCGCCGAAGACGGCACCATCCAGGGCCTGCTGGAGATGGCCGGCGTGCGCTATGTCGGCTCGGGCGTGCTGGCCAGCGCCGTGGGCATGGACAAAGCCCACATGAAGACCGTCCTGGCCGCCGACGGCCTGCCGATGGGCCGCTACGTGGTCGTACGCGACCGCGACTGGCGGCTCAACCGCGACCGCGTGCTCAAGGAGGCCGAGGAGCTCGGCTATCCGGTGTTCGTCAAGCCGGCCAGGGCCGGCTCCTCGCAGGGCATCTCCAAGGCCTCCGACCGGGCCGAGCTCGAGTCGGCCGTGGAGTTCGCCCGGCAGCACGACCCGAAGGTGCTCATCGAGGCGGCGATCGTCGGCCGCGAGATCGAGTGCGCGGTGCTGCAGTCGCTCGGCGACGAGCCGGCGGTCGCGTCGATGCCCGGCGAGGTGAAGGTCGAGGGCGGGCAGGACTTCTTCGACTTCGAGGCGAAATACTATCCCGACCAGATGTCACTCACCGTGCCCGCCGACATCCCCGAAGAGACGGCCGAGGAGCTGCGGGCGATGGCCGTGCGCGCGTTCGACGCCCTCGACTGCGAGGGGCTCTCGCGGGTCGACTTCTTCTACACGCCCGACGGCAAGCTGATCCTCAACGAGATCAACACCATGCCGGGCTTCACGTCGCTCTCGGTGGCGCCGCAGCTCTGGGCGGCCTCCGGCCTGTCCTACCCGGCGCTGGTCGACCGCCTCATCCAGCTCGCCCTGTCACGGTCACCGGGCCTGCGGTGAAGTCCGCCTCGGTCACCGGGCCTGCGGTGAAGTCCGCCTCGGTCACCGGGCCTGCGGCGGAACCCGCCCCGGTCACCGGGCCCGTGATGGGATCCGCCGCGGTCACTGTGCCGGGGGCGGCGCGACCTGGGCGATCGGCTTCGACAGGGCGGCGAGCACCTCGCCGGCCACGTGCTCGCCGCCGATCGTGACCTCCACGTAGACGATGTCGGTCACGGCCGTGAACAGCGCGGGCTTGTCCGGATCGGCGAACCAGCCCACGCCGCTGATCTCCTGGAGCCGGTCGGTCGGCGCCATCCTGACCGGCCGGGGCACACCGCAGCGCAGCGCGATGATGCCATCGCCCCAGACGGCCACGTACGGCGACTCGGGCGCGGACGTGCCGCGTTCGTCGCCGTCGAGCGTCCGGGGCAGCAAGGTGGCCAGCTTGTCGCAGGCCGCGACCGCCTCGCCCTGCGGGACAGGCGGTTCGACCCGAATGGTGCCGCCGCAACCGGCGAGTGCTAGGAGAACGAGCAGGACGGCGGCGGCACGCATGCGACGACTACCTTCAGATGTGGACGATCGGGCACGTAAGCGTACGTGTGATGCCCTCAACTGCCTGAATCTGCGCGACGACGAGCTTGCCCAGCTCATCGACGTTGTTGGCCTCCGCGCGCACGATCACGTCGTAAGGCCCCGTCACGTCTTCCGCCTGCGTGACCCCGGGGATCCCGGAGATCTCGCGAGCGACGGCGGCGGCCTTGCCGACCTCGGTCTGGATAAGGATGTAGGCCTGCACCATTACGTCCTCCCGGGCGATTGGATCACGCCGAAGGGTAACCGTACCCTGTGTGCGTCAGGAGGTGCGTCATCACAGTCGGAGATCTCGGCGAATTCGGTGTGGTAAATCGTATTACCGGACGTCTGCCCCAGAGCGCGGCGGTAATGCTCGGCCCGGGTGACGACGCCGCCATGGTCAGAGCGCCTGACGGTCGTGTGGTGGTCTCAACGGATCTACTACTCGAGGGTAGGCATTTCCGCCGCGATTGGTCCAGCGGCTATGACGTAGGACGTAAGGCCGCGGCCCAGAACCTGGCCGACGTGGCCGCCATGGGCGCCACGCCGACGTCGATCGTGGTGGGCCTCGGCATCCCCGCCGACCTGCCCCTGGCCTGGCTGGACGCGTTGACGGAAGGGTTCGCCGACGAGTGCGCGCAGGTCGGCGCGAGCGTGGCCGGGGGCGACGTCACCCGCTGTGACCTGGTCGTCATCGGGGTGACCGCGCTGGGCGACCTCGGCGGGCGGGCCCCGGTCCTGCGCTCGGGGGCCGAGCCGGGGCACGTGGTGGCGGTGGCGGGCCGGCTGGGTTACGCCGCCGCCGGCTGGGCCCTGCTGGAGGCGGGCACCCCGCTGGACTCCCCGGCCCTGCGCGAGGCCGTGACCGGGCACCGCAGGCCCTGTCCTCCCTACGCGGCCGGACCCCAGGCCGCCGAGCTGGGCGCGAGCGCGATGCTCGACGTCAGCGACGGCCTCCTGCAGGACCTCGGCCACGTCGCGGAGGCCAGCGGCGTACGCATCGAGCTGGATCCCCAGGCGTTCGCGGTGGGGGAGCCGGTGGCGGCGGCGGCCAAGGAGCTCGGGAGCGATCCGCTGGAGTGGGTGCTCACGGGTGGCGAGGATCACGCCCTGGCCGGAACGTTCCCACCAGAGGTACGACTGCCGTCGTCGTGGCGCGTCGTGGGCCGGGTGATCGAGGGCGATGGGGTCCTCGTCTATGGCCGTGAAATTGGACAACGCGGGTGGGATCACTTTGGGTGATGAGTTGTCCCGATTTACGTGATAATTCGCTGATTTGGGGTACGACTAGTGGGATTGCTGTGACAACGGCGTAGCAAAGGTGTTATGAAGATTGGCGGCCACTGTAACCGGCAGAAAGGGCAGCCATGGGCCGCCACGGCACAGGTGGATCCGATGACGGGGATGAACGGGGGAACGGTAGCGCTTTCTGGGGACCTGACGAGCAGGCTGAGCCGCCAGGCTGGCCCTCGTTGCCCGACCAGCCCGAGGTGACGGGGCAGTGGGCCCCGATGCCACGGCGTACCGACGGGCCGCATTCGCGCGCGCCGCAGTCGGAGCCGTTCGAGACCACCGGGGCTTTCGCGCTGCCCACCGACTCCGCCAGCGGCTTCCCACCGGCCAACGACCCGGCTGGCGCCTTCTCACCGCCCCCAGGGCGGCGGGGAGGAGAGGCCGGTCCGTTCGAGACGACGGGCGCCTTCGCCCGCCCGCTCGACTGGGACCAGCAGGGCGACCGCCCGCACTCCATGACGGGACCGGGCCCCTTTGACGGCCTTCCCGGCCCCTTCCACGGCCCCGGCGGCCCGCAGGGCCCCGGAGGTATGCCCGGACCAGGCGGTATGCCCGGACCCGGCGGCCCGCAGGGCCCCGGTGGACTGCCCGGACCCGGCGGTCCCGGCGGCATGCCGGGTCCCGGAGGTATGCCTGGCGGTATGCAGGGCGGCCCCGGCGGTATGCCCGGTGGTCCGCAGGGGCCCGGCAGGACGCTCGGGCCCGATGGTGTCCCCGGCCCTGACGGGCAGGCCGCGCCCGGGCATCCGGGCGCCTTCGACGCCCCCGCCCAGAACGGCTTCTTCGACCGTCCAGGGCCCTTCGACGGCCCCTTCGGCGGGCCGGCGGGCGATCAGCGCGACCCGTTCGACGGGCCCGCCGACCGTACCGCCAGGTTCGACGCCCCGGCGGGCCCCGGGCAGGGTGGCCCGCCGGAGCCTGGCGACATCAAGGTGGCCGGCGAGCCGACCGTGGCCCTCCAGGCGCCCGCCTGGGCGGAGGCCGAGACCGGCTTCCTGAGCTCCGGCTGGTCGTCCGACTCGGGCATGGACGAGCCCGACGAGCCCAAGGGCCGCCGAGGTCGCCGCAAGGGCGGACGCGGTGGCGGCGGTGGTGGTGGAGACGACGTGCTCGCCGCTCCCACCGGGGCCGGCAAGGGCCGGGTGGCGCTGCTCTCGGTCGCCGCCGTGGCGGTCGTGCTCGGTGGCACCGTGGCGGGCGTCAAGTTCATGAGCTCGTCGACCGACCCCGGCAAGTGCCAGGGCACGACGTGCGCCGCCTCCGTACAGACCACGACCGGTCAGCCGGCGCCTGAGGTCTCCGAGGATTCCGAGCCCGCCGAGGACGCCGGACCGGTCGAGGAGGAGCCGACGGAGGAAGAGGAGAGCGCGCCCTCCGACACTCCGACGCCCACGGCCTCGTACAGCGTGCGCCAGCCGCGCAAGAGCGCCTCGCCCACGCCGACGCCCACCAAGTCCAAGAAGGTGTCGCAGAAGCCGACCAAGGAGCCGACGGACGACCCGCTGCCCGAAGAGGAGGTGACGGAGTCGCCGAGCGAGGAGGCTTCGACACTGGACGCGGACACGGGCGTCGAGCCGACCACCGGCGCCACCCCCGACCCCACCAGCTCGGGGACCGACGGAGGGCCGAGCGGCGGCTCGGTGAGCGTGCAGCAGACGATCAAGCAGCGTCTGACCAGCTACACGGCCGACCTGCAGCTCTCCAACACCTCTCCGGCGACGCTGCAGAGCCCCACGATCTCCGTTCCTGTGGACGGCAAGGTCCTCGACGTGGCCGGCGCCGAATGGACCCAGGACGGTGACCTGCTGATCCTGGACCTGTCGGTGCCGCTGGGGGCCGGAGACTCGGTCGACGTCTCGTTCACGGCCACCGGCAAGGGCTCGAAGGCGCAGAACTGCGGGCTGGTCAGCGGGGAGTGCGCCGTCAGCTGAGTGGTTGGATGGGGGACATGACGGTTTCGACCCCTCCACGCGTACTCACCGTCGCCGGCTCCGATTCCGGGGGCGGCGCGGGCATCCAGGCTGACCTGAAGACCATGCTGGCCATGGGCGTCCACGGCATGAGCGTGATCGCCGCCGTCACGGCCCAGAACTCGCTGGGCGTCCAGGGCTACTGGGAGCTGCCGCCCGAGGCCGTACGGGCGCAGCTCGACGCCGTGCTGGGCGACATCGGCGCGCAGGCGGTGAAGACCGGCATGCTGGCCTCTCCGGTGCTCGTGGAGCTGGCCGCGGACGTGCTCGGGGCCTACGCCGCGCCTCTCGTCGTGGACCCGGTCGGGGTGTCCAAGCACGGCGACACGCTGCTCGTGCCCGAGGCCGTCGAGACGCTCCGCACGCGGCTGCTGCCCGTGGCCACCGTGGTGACGCCGAACCTGTGGGAGGTCGAGCAGCTCACGTCGGTGAAGGTCGAGGACGAGAGCGGGCTCAGGAGGGCGGCGGAGGCCGTACTCGAGCTGGGGCCCGTCTGGGTGCTGATCAAGGGCGGTCACCTGCCCGGGGCGCCGGTGGACCTGCTCACGGACGGCACGGCCGAATACCGCTTCACCGCCGAACGCCTGGACAACCGCCACACCCACGGCACCGGCTGCACCCTGGCCTCGGCCATCGCCTCCCGTCTCGCGCTGGGGGACGACGTGCCGTCGGCGGTGGGCCGGGCGAAGGAGTACGTGACGGGCGCGATCGGCCGCGGCTTCCCGTTGGGCGGCGGCATCGGCCCGGTGGACCACGCCTGGCGCTGGCGCTGACCCGCACGACCGCATCCGGCCCGGGCCCAACGTGTAACGACCACGTCCGGTGCCTGGGTCCCCGCGTAACGGCCATGTCCGGCGCCCGGGCCCACGCAGGACGACCACGTCCGGCGCTCAGGTGCCGCGTGGACGACTTTCCGGGCGACCGCGACGAAACAGTGACGCCACACGGCCGTCCGGGCCGGGGAGGCCGTGTGAAGGGGCGCCTGGGACGGCGAAAGCCCGCCACTCCAGCCGGAGCGACGGGCTTGCGCGGAAGTGGGAACTAGCGGGTGACCTTGCCCGCCTTGATGCACGAGGTGCACACGTTCAGCTTCTTCGGCGTGCCGCCGATGACCGCGCGAACCGTCTGGATGTTGGGGTTCCAACGACGGCGGGTGCGGCGGTGAGAGTGGGACACGTTGTTGCCGAAGGTCGGCCCCTTGCGGCAGACATCGCAGACGGAAGCCACGGTATCGCTCCTTTAAACAGTCGATATAGCCCTGTCCGCTGATGCTTTCCGGGCGGAGGGCATGCCGGGACAACCGGCGAGCCACACGAGAATATCCGATCCACCCCGATGGACGCGAACCAGAGCATCTGGACCGAATCCTGGGCGGCGATATTCTCCTCCAACAACGGTAGCGCATTCGGGGAGGTCGGAGGGCCCAGATGAAGATCCTCGACCCACCCGCCGTGCGAAGGTGGGCCCGCCTGGCCGCCGACGCGCTCGGCCAGGCCAGGACGGAGATCGACGCGCTCAACGTGTTCCCCGTGGCAGACGGCGACACGGGCACCAACCTGCACTTGACCATGCTGTCCGCGGCCGAGGCCGTCGAGTCGCTGCCCGACGACGTGGACGTCGCCGTGGTGTGGCAGACGCTCTCGTACGGCGCGCTGGTGGGGGCGCGCGGCAATTCGGGGGTCATCGTCAGCCAGGCGCTGCGCGGTCTCGCCGAGGTGCTGAAGGACGGCCCCGATCTGCGCGCCGGGCTGCTCAGGGCCGCCCTGCTGGCCAGGGAGGCGGTGGCCAGGCCGGTCGAGGGCACCGTGCTGAGCGTGCTGGAGTCGGCGGCGCGGGCCGTGCAAGGGCTGGACGGGGACCTGCACGAGGTGGCGCGGCAGGCGGCGGGGGAGGCGCGGGCCGCGCTGCGGCGTACGCCCGACCAGCTCGAGGTGCTGGCCCGCAGCGGCGTCGTGGACGCGGGCGGCGCGGGGGCGGCGATCGTGCTGGAGACGCTGGCCGCCGTGATCTCCGGCTCCCACATCGGCCATTACGACGTGCCGCCGCCGACCGCCCGGGTCTCGCCGATGACGGAGGTGGGGGCGGGTTACGAGGTGATGTACCTGCTCGACGCCGACGACCGGGCGGTGGCCGCGCTGCGCGAGGAACTCGACGGCATGGGCGACTCGCTGGTCGTGGTCGGCGGCGACGGGCTGTGGAACGTCCACGTGCACGTGGCCGAGGCGGGTCCCGCCGTCGAGGCCGGGCTGCGGGCGGGCCGTCCGCACCGGATCAGGATCACGTACCTGGCCGAGCGCACCCACCGCGGCGGCGCGGGCAGGGGCGTGGTGGCGGTGGCGGCGGGCGACGGGATCGCGGCACTCTTCGAGGAGTGCGGCGCGATCGTGGTACGCCGCACGCCCGGCACCCGGCCCACGCTCCCCGCCCTGCTGGCCGCGATCAGGCAGGCGGGCGGCGAGGTCGCGGTCCTGCCCAACGACGAGGGCGTCAGGTCCGTGGCCGCCGCCGCGGCGGAGATCGCCCGCGAGGACGGGGTGGCGGTCAGCGTGCTGCCCACGAAGGCGACCGTGCAGGGCCTGGCGGCGCTGGCCGTGCACGATCCGCTGCGCCGCTTCGACGACGACGTGGTGGCGATGACGGACGCGGCCGGGCACACGCGGTACGGGCACGTGACGGTGGCCGACAAGGAGGCGTTCACGAGCGCGGGGGTGTGCCGGCCGGGAGACGTGCTCGGCATGATCGACGGGGACGTGGCGGTGATCGGCGACTCGGTCGACGGCGTGGCCACCACGGTGGTGGACCGCATGGTGGCGGGCGGGGGCGAGCTGGTCACGCTGGTCACGGGCGCGCGGGCGCCGGAGGGTCTGGCCGGCCGCGTCGAGGAGCACCTCGGGCGTACCCGGCCGGACGTCGACCTCGTGGTGTACGACGGCGAGCAGGGCGGCTACCCGCTCCTGATCGGCGTGGAGTGAGGGAAAGCGGCGAGTGAGGGGCTCGAACGGGATTCCTGTCGGCCGCAGGCGGTAGAACTTAATGCCGTGAGCCGTTTCGACGAGCCCCTGACGAAGGCGCTCGACCCGAAGACCGCCAAGCTGCTGCACAGTGTGCTCGGCCTGGAGACGGTCGGCGACCTGCTGCGCCACTACCCGCGCCGCTACGCCGAGCGAGGCGAGCTGACCTCGCTGGACGCGCTGGAGGTCGACGAGCACGTCACCGTGGTCGGCGAGGTGACCAGGGCGATGCGCAAGCCCATGCGCAACCGGGGCGGCACCTGGCTGGAGGCCGAGGTCGTCGACGGCAACGGCAACCGGATCTACCTGGCGTTCTTCGGCAAGGGCTCCCACGTCGCCGAGTCGCGGCTCAAGCCGGGGCGGCGCGGCATGTTCGCCGGCAAGGTGGGCCTGTTCGGGGCGCGGGCCAAGCCGCGCTGGCAGCTCGCGCACCCCGAGTTCGAGCTGTTCGAGGAGAGCGAGGCGAGCGCGGAGGAGTTCGCGGCCGCCCCGGTGCCGATCTATCCGGCGGGCAAGGACCTCACGCCGTGGGCGATCAGGCGCGCGATCGGCGTCGTGCTCGACACGCTCGGCCCGCTGGACGACCCGCTGCCGGCCGGCCTGCGGGCCCGCCACGGGCTGCAGGACCTCGGTGAGGCGCTGGTGGCCATCCACCGGCCGAAGGACTTCGCCGAGATGGGGCGGGCGCGCAAGCGGCTGAAGTTCGACGAGGCGTTCGTGCTGCAGGCCGTGCTGCTCCAGCGACGCCAGGCGGCCACCGCGTGGCCCGCCAAGGCCCGGCCCAGGCGCTCCGACGGGATGTTGTCCGACTTCGACGGGCGGCTGCCGTTCTCGCTGACCGAGGGGCAGGCGCAGGTGGGCGAGGAGATCGCCGCCGACCTGGCGCTGGAGCACCCGATGCACCGGCTGCTGCAGGGCGAGGTCGGCGCGGGCAAGACCGTGGTGGCGCTGCGGGCCATGCTGCAGGTGGTCGACGCGGGCGGTCAGGCGGCGCTGCTGGCGCCCACGGAGGTGCTGGCCCAGCAGCACCATCGCTCGATCACCAACATGCTGGGCGACCTGGCGCAGGGCGGCATGTTCGGCGGCACGGCCGTCACGTTGCTGACCGGCTCGATGGGCGCGGCCACCCGCCGCGCGGCCCTGCTCGACGCGGCCTCCGGCACGGCGGGCATCGTCGTGGGCACCCACGCGCTGCTGCAGGAGCACGTGCAGTTCGCCGACCTGGGGCTGGTGGTGGTGGACGAGCAGCATCGGTTCGGCGTGGAGCAGCGCGACGCCCTGCGCGAGAAGGCGGGCGGGGGCCGGCCGCACGTCCTGGTCATGACGGCCACGCCGATCCCGCGCACGGTCGCCATGACGGTCTTCGGCGACCTGGAGGTCTCGACGCTGTCCCAGCTCCCGTCGGGCCGTGCCCCCATCACCACCCACGTGGTCCCGGCCGCGGAGAAGCCCCACTACCTCGAGCGCACCTGGCAGCGGGTCAGGGAGGAGGTGGGGCTGGGCCGGCAGGCCTACATCGTGTGTCCCCGCATCGGCGACCTGGAGGGCGACGAGGGCGATCTGGCGGCGGCCACGGACGACGAGCGCCGCCCGCCGCTCGCGGTCCTGGAGGTGGCCGAGATGTTGTCCGAAGGGCCCTTCCACGACCTGCGCGTCGGCACGCTGCACGGCAAGCTGCCGCCGGAGGAGAAGGACGCGCTCATGCGCTCGTTCACGCGGGGCGAGCTCGACGTCCTGGTGGCCACGACCGTCATCGAGGTGGGCGTCGACGTGCCCAACTCCTCCGTCATGATCATCATGGACGCCGACCGCTTCGGCGTCTCCCAGCTCCACCAGCTCCGCGGCCGTGTGGGCCGGGGCGGCCTGCCCGGCCTGTGCCTGCTGGTCTCCGACTTCCCCGAGGGCACCCCGGCCCGCGCCCGCCTCGACGCGGTGGCGGCCACGCTCGACGGGTTCGAGCTGTCGAGGGTGGACCTGGAGCAGCGGCGGGAGGGCGACGTCCTGGGGGCGGCGCAGTCGGGCAAGCGGTCGTCGCTGAAGCTGCTGCAACTGCTGAGAGACGAGGACGTGATCGCCACCGCCCGGGAGGAGGCGGCCGCGCTCCTGGCCGAGGATCCCGAGCTGACGGCCCACGAGGGCCTGCGGGCGGAGATCGACCGGCTGCTGGCGGACGAGCGGGCGGAATATCTGGAGAAGACCTGACGCGGGCGGGCGAGGGCTTCCTGGCGCTCGGAAGGGCGCGGGCGGCCGGGTCTCCCGTGAAGAAGAAAGAACCCAGCCGCGGGGACGGCCTCCCCCCGAATGCCGTCCCCGGCTGGGCCCACCCTCGGGTCAGGTGCCGAGGGAACCGGCGTGCGGAAGGGCTCACGATCACGCCGGTCGGCCTTCATGTGGGTCACCTTGAAGGCCGCAGACTCATCATGCGGGCCCGCCGGCCGGATGTGAATCACCCTTGCGCACTCGAGGCAGACACTTGTCCACTCTTGACCTGCGTGAACATGCGGAACAATGGGTCACATGACGCGGATCATCGCAGGCACCGCCGGTGGACGGCGGTTGGCCGTGCCGCCAGGGCGCGGGACGAGGCCCACCAGCGATAGGGCGCGAGAAGGGATCTTCTTGACGCTCGATTCACTGTACGGACTCCACGACGCCCGGGTCCTCGACCTGTACGCCGGTTCGGGGGCCATCGGCCTCGAAGCCCTGTCGCGGGGCGCGGCCGAGGCCGTGCTCGTCGAGTCCGACCCGAAGGCCGTGCGCACGATCAAGGCCAACATCCAGTCGCTCGACCTCGAAGGAGCCCAGGTCGTGGCCGACAAGGTCGAGCGGGTGCTCGGGAAAACGCCTGATGAGCCGTACGACATCGTGTTCGCCGACCCGCCCTACGCCGTGCCCGACGGCGAGGTGGACCGGACGCTGTCCCTGCTACGCGACAACGGCTGGCTGGTTGGTGGGGCTTTGGTGGCGTTCGAAAGGGAAAGCAGGGGAAAGTCCCTGATGTGGCCTGAAGGCTACGTTGAGGAGAGGGTCCGTCGTTATGGCGAAGCATCCGTTTGGTACGGTCGCGCCGCCGGGAACCCGTAGACCTGGGAGGCGTCTTGCGCCGCGTAGTCTGCCCGGGGTCGTTCGACCCCATCACCAATGGTCATCTCGACATCATCGGCCGCGCAGCGCGGCTGTACGACGAGGTGACCGTGGCAGTCCTCATCAACGTCGAGAAAAGCAGCCTGTTCACGGTGGACGAACGGATTGAGATCCTGCAGACCGTGACCAAGGAGTACCCGAACGTCAAGACGCGGAAGTTCCACGGCCTGCTGGTCGACTTCTGCAGGCAGAACGACATCCCCGCCATCGTCAAGGGCATCAGGGTCGTCAGCGACTTCGACTACGAGCTGCAGATGGCGCAGCTCAACTACCGTCTGTCGGGGGTCGAGACGCTCTTCATGCCCACCAACCCCGAATACTCGTTCCTGTCCTCCTCCAGGGTGAAGGAGATCGCCCGATATGGCGGGGACGTCTCGGGTCTCGTGCCTGACCTCGTACACAAGCTGCTCATCGAGCGGCTCAGGGGCTGACCGCGACCTGCTATCCTTTCATTTCGGCCTTGTACGACGGCGATCTTTTTCGCCATGCCTAGCGAGAGCAGGATGACTCAGCACCTCGACCCCCGCTCCCCTTGGGTGATCTCGACTCACGACCTGGGTAGGCGGCCGGGCACGATGCGGCAGATGACCCTGACCCTCCCGGCACCGGTGGACCTCGGCGTCGACATGATCGGTGTCCCCAAGGACGCCGAAGTCGAGCTGGATCTCCGGTTCGAGGCAGTGATGGAAGGCGTGCTCGTGACAGGCACGGCGCAGGCCCCGCTCGCCGGGGAGTGCGCGCGGTGTCTCGACCCGGTCACCTCGGAGATCGAGGTCGACCTTCAGGAGCTCTTCTTCTACTCCGACGAGGACGCCTCGGAGGAGGATTCACTGCTCGACGGAGAGCTGCTCGACCTCGAGCCGACGTTCCGTGACGCGGTGGTGCTCGCACTGCCGCTGAGCCCCGTGTGCCGCGAGGAGTGCGAGGGTCTCTGCACGGAGTGCGGGATCAAGCTGGCCGAGGCCGGCGACGATCACCGGCACGAGAAGATCGACGCCCGTTGGGCGTCGTTGCAAGGTCTGACCACCGACAAAGATAACGATCAGGAGAAGTGACGTGGCCGTCCCGAAGCGAAAGATGTCGCGGAGCAACACCCGCGCCCGTCGCTCCCAGTGGAAGACGACTGCTGTCGCCCTGGTGAGCTGCCCGCAGTGCCGTTCGCCCAAGCAGCCGCACATCGCGTGCCCCACCTGCGGCACCTACAACCGTCGTCAGGTCATCGAGCCGTCCGCCTGATTCGCTAGGTTGACGTGATGCCGACCGGGTGCAATTGTGCCTCGGTCGGCGTTACCGTCTCAGATGCGTGCGGCGGCGGTTCGCCCGCGGCCGTGGTGGACGCCGGGGCTACGCGTTACCCCGACGCCCACCACGTTTTCGGGCATCATTCGCAGCCGACGCGCCATGTGAAGATGTCCGAGGAGGAAGCACGTGGGCGCAGGTCCTAAGCCGGTGGCCGTCGAGGTCGCCAGAGACGAGCTGGAGCGGGTCCTGGCGGTCGGCCTGGACTCCGACATTCTCGAGCGGGCGCTGACGCACCGCTCCTACGCGTACGAGAACGGTGGCCTGCCCACCAACGAGCGCCTGGAGTTCCTCGGCGACTCGGTGCTGGGCCTGGTGGTCACCGACACCCTCTACCGCAACCACCCTGACCTGCCGGAAGGCCAGCTCGCGAAGCTGCGTGCCGCGGTGGTCAACATGCGGGCGCTGGCCGACGTGGCCAGAGACCTCGGCCTCGGCCGGTTCCTGCGGCTCGGCAGGGGCGAGGAGGGCACCGGCGGGCGCGACAAGTCCTCCATCCTGGCCGACACCCTCGAGGCGCTGATCGGCGCGATCTACGTCGACAAGGGCCTCGACGAGGCGTTCAGGGTGGTCCACCTGCTGTTCGACCCGCTGATCGTGCGCTCGGCCTCGCTCGGCGCCGGGCTCGACTGGAAGACCTCGCTGCAGGAGCTCACCGCCTCCGAGGCGCTCGGCGTGCCCGAATACCACGTCGAGGAGAGCGGCCCCGACCACGCCAAGTCGTTCACGGCCATGGTGCGCGTCGGCGGCGAGGCCTACGGGTCGGGCACCGGCCGCAGCAAGAAGGAGGCCGAGCAGCAGGCGGCCGAGGCGGCCTGGACCCGCATCAGGGCCCGCAGGGAGCAGCGCGAGAGCCAGCCCGCGGGCTGAGCGCGGGTGCCCGCGCTCGGCGATCCGCACCGGCCTTCGGGCGTCGCATTGCACGCGAGCCGGACAGGCTCCGACGACGCGCCCCGGAAGCCGGGACGGGCATGTGAGTGTTGTCCAAAAGGTGAGAGTTAGGTTGCCTGAGCGTTCAGAGGGCGAGGTCCGAAGTGCCTGAGCTGCCGGAGGTCGAGGTCGTCAGGCGCGGCCTCGCGCAATGGGTGATCGGACGTGAGATCGCCGCGGCGGAGGTGCTGCACCCCCGCGCGATCCGGCGCCACATTCAGGGCGCCGACGAGTTCACCGCACGGCTCAAGGGCCGCGCGGTGCTGTCCGCGGAGCGCCGCGGCAAATACCTGTGGCTCCCGCTGTCGGGCGCCGACGAGGCCCTGCTGGCCCACCTGGGCATGAGCGGCCAGCTCCTGGTCGTGGACCAGGACTCGCCGCCGGAGAAGCACCTGCGCGTACGCCTCCGCTTCGAGGACGGCGGCCCCGACCTGCGCTTCGTCGACCAGCGCACGTTCGGCCACGTCATGCTCACCTCCCTGGTGGGCGGCGTGCCGCAGCCGATCGCCCACATCGCCCCCGACCCGTTCGAGGCGGCGTTCGACGAGGCCGAGTTCACCCGCAGGCTCAGGCTCAAGCGCACCGAGATCAAGCGGGCGCTGCTCGACCAGTCCCTGATCAGCGGCGTCGGCAACATCTACGCCGACGAGGCCCTGTGGATCGCGCGGCTGCACTGGGCCCGGCCCACGCACACGCTCACCCGTCCCAAAGTGGCCGAACTGCTCACCGCCGTGCGCACGGTCATGGGCGCCGCCCTGCAGCAGGGAGGCACGTCGTTCGACAGCCTCTACGTGAACGTCAACGGCGAGAGCGGCTACTTCGACCGCTCGCTCGAGGCGTACGGCCGCCGCGACCTGCCCTGCTCCCGCTGCGGCACCGCGATCAGGCGGGAGGCGTTCATGAACCGTTCGTCCTACTCCTGCCCCAGATGCCAGCGACCGCCACGCTGACCACCGCCAGCCCGGTCCCCGCCCACATCACCGCGGGGATCGACACCCCGTCCACGATCCGGCCGCCGGCGAACGCGCCCAGCGCGATGGAGACGTTGAAGGCGCCGACGAAGAGCGCCGTGCCGAGCTCGCCGCCGCCGGAGCGCATGATCCACAGTTGCAGGGTCACGCCGACGCCCCCGTAGCCCAGGCCCCACACCACCAGCGCGACCAGGGGCTGGCCGATCAGCGGCAGGGCCGCCGTGGACACCGCCATGAGCGAGGCCAGCACGACCAGGACCAGCCTGGGGTTCCTGGCCGCCCACGCGCCCGCGGCGAAGTTGCCGGCCACGCCGGCGGCGCCGTACAGGAGGAGCGCGGTGCCGACGAGGGCGGGTCCGGCGTGTGAGACCTGCTCCAGGAACGGGCGGACGTAGGTGTAGGCGGCGAAATGGCCGGAGACGATCAGCGCGGTCAGGACGAGGACGACCCGGAGCGGCCCTGAGAGCCACGTGAACCGCCCGCCCTGCCCCCGGCGTGCCCCGGGGGACGGGCGGTCCTCAGATGGCGGCTCAGCGCCCGGAAGGGACGGCAGGGTCGCGGCCAGCAGCACGAGCAGGGCGAGCGCCACCGCCCCCATCGCGGCGAACGCGCTGCGCCACCCCGCGAACGATGAGACGAACGTCGCCGCCGGCACCCCCAGCACCGACGCCACCGACACCCCGGCCAGGATGATCGACGTGGCCCGCCCCACGGACCGCTCGGGCACCAGTCGCACCCCCAGCCCCGCCGCGAAGGCCCAGAAACCGCCGATGCTCACCCCGGTCAGCACCCGGGCGGCCAGCATGACGGGATGGCTCGGGGCGAGCGCCGCCGCCAGGTTCGCCACCGCCAGCACCGCCATCAGCCCCAGCAGGAGGACGCGCCGGTCGAGGCGGCGCGCGGTGACCGCCAGCACGGGCGCGGACACCGCGGCCACCAGGCCGGGCGCCGACATCGTCAGGCCCGCCGTGCCCGCTGACACGCCGAGGTCGGCGGCGATCGAGGTCAGCAGGCCGACGGGCAGCATCTCGCTGGTCACGATGGTGAAGGTGCCCAGCGCGACCGAGGCCACGGCGAGCCAGCGCGCCCGTACGGGGCTGGGGAGATCGGTCATGGTCGTCATGCCGTCCAGCCTCCGGCCGTCCCGGTGGCGGGAACAATGACGAAGGTCGAAGGCTTGGTTTAGGTGGGCTAAGCGATCTGCCGGAGGCGGGGATGGAATTCAGGGAGCTGGAGTGCTTCATCGTGCTGAGCGAGGAACTGCACTTCGCGCGTACGGCCGAGCGCCTCTACCTGTCGCCGGGCCGGGTGAGCCAGGTGCTGCGCTCGCTGGAGACGAGGATCGGCGGCCGTCTCTTCCACCGGACGAGCCGGCGCGTCCGCCTCACCCCGCTGGGCGAACGTTTCCTGGCCGATCTGCGTCCTTCCTACGACGGCCTGGCCGAGGCCGTGAGCCGGGTCAAGGCGGCGGCCAGGGAGGTGACGGGGGCGATCAGGGTCGGGTTCCTGGCCACGCCCACCGACGTGGTCACGGGCAGCGTGCGCGCGTTCGAGCGGCGCCATCCCGAATGCGCGGTCGAGCTGGTCGAGATCCCGCTCTCCGACCCCTTCGGCAAGCTGCGGGCCGGGCACGTGGACATCGCGTTCACCCTGCTGCCGCTGGCCGAGCCCGATCTGGCGACCGGTGGGGAGCTCAACCACGTCTCCCACCGGCTGGGCGTCTCCGTCCGCCATCCTCTCGCCGGCCGGGCCGGTGTCGGGGTGGAGGAGCTGGCCTCCGTACCGCTGATCGGGCTGGACGGGCCGGCGCCGCGCTCGTGGCACGAGCGGATCGCACCCTCCGTGACCCCTTCCGGACGTCCGATTCCCCGCGCCGGTAGGGTGGCCACCACCCAGGAGGGCCTGACCCAGGTGGCGCTCAACAGGGGCGGCATGCTGTTCTGCACGCCCACGGCCGCCCAGCACGAGCGCCCGGACATCAGCTTCGTCCCCGTCACCGGACTGCCCGCGTCGATCTTCGGGCTGGCCTGGCTGAAGGCCGGGGAGACGGCCGCCATCCTGGCCTTCGGCGAGGCGGCGGCCGATCGGGCGGCCGTCGCGCAGGCCCTGGTCGCGTGAACGGGAGACGAGATGACGGAGAACACCCGGCTGACCGCCTGGGTACGGGGCAGGGTCCAGGGTGTGGGGTTCCGATGGTGGACCCGGGCGCGTGCCCTCGAGCTGGGACTCGCGGGGTGGGCGCGCAACACCGAGGACGGCCGGGTGGAGGTGGTCGCGGAGGGGCCGCGGGAGGCGTGCGTCAAGCTGCTGGAGCTGCTCAGAGGTTGCGACACGCCGGGCAGGGTGGATGGAGTAGTAGAACGTTGGAGCGAACCCCGAGGTAGTTTGGGCGGGTTTGTGGAGAGGTAGGGCTTTCGATTAACCGCCCAAATAGGGTATAGTTGTATGTCGGGAGTGCCTACCAGTGGGGCTCAGCGGTTCGTTCGACTTGACCGCCCACACTGCCGGTGCGACTCTTGTTAGGTACCACGCGCACCCCTCCCGCGGAATAGAAGTGCGCGAACCAGTCTGGTCACTCAGCGTGGAGGACCCTTTACCATGGCGAAGGCTCTACTCGGCCACGTCGGCGGTCCTGACCCTCGGATGGTCTCGGAGATGCGCCGCCTGCAGCAGCGTATCCGGGATCTGGAGGCAGAACTCATCCGACTTCAGGCCACCAATGACGCTCTTGCGGCGCAAACCCGCGAAGAGGCGCTAAGCCGCATGCAGGAGCGCGAGCCGGCACTCACCTGAGAGTGATCGGAGCGCAAGACCCTAGGGACGTCTCGAAGAGGCGTCCCTTGTTATTTGCCCTCCTTCGGAAAGCTTCCTTTACCCAGCTCGGCGCGGTGCGACTGTAGGTGCCCGCGTGGGGCAGTGAGGACCAGTAGGCTTTTCCGAAGTCCGTTCAGGGAGAAGGGGGCCGCGCTTGTATTTGAAGACCCTCACCCTGCGCGGCTTCAAGTCCTTCGCCTCCGCGACCGCTCTGCGTTTCGAGCCGGGCATCACCTGCGTCGTCGGTCCCAACGGCTCGGGCAAGTCCAACGTCGTCGACGCCCTGGCCTGGGTCATGGGCGAGCACAGCGCCAAGTCGCTGCGCGGCGGCAAGATGGAGGACGTCATCTTCGCCGGCACCTCTTCGCGGCCCCCGCTGGGCCGCGCCGAGGTGACCCTGACCATCGACAACTCCGACGGCGCGCTGCCGATCGACTACACCGAGGTCACGATCAGCCGGCTGATGTTCAGGTCGGGGCAGAGCGAATACGCGATCAACGGCGACACCTGCCGCCTGCTCGACATCCAGGAGCTGCTGTCCGACTCGGGCATCGGCCGTGAGATGCACGTGATCGTGGGGCAGGGCCAGCTCGACGCCGTGCTGCACGCGGGCCCGGAAGACCGGCGGGCCTTCATCGAAGAGGCCGCGGGCGTCCTCAAGCACCGCAAGCGCAAAGAGAAGGCGCTGCGCAAGCTCGACGCCATGCAGGCCAACCTGACCCGCGTCCAAGACCTGGCCACCGAGCTGCGCCGCCAGCTCAAGCCGCTGGGCCGCCAGGCCGAGATCGCCCGCAAGGCCGCCGTCATCCAGGCCGACCTGCGTGACGCCAGGCTGCGGCTGCTGGCCGACGACGTGTGCATCCTGCGGAGCAAGCTGGAGCGCGAGGCCGCCGACGAGGCGGCGGTCACGACCCGGCGGCAGCAGGTCGAGGCCGAGCTGGCCGAGGGGCAGCAGCGCGAGGCCGCGCTGGAGAGCGCCGAGGCCGAGGCCCAGCCGCGCCTGACGGCCGCGCAGGAGACCTACTTCAGGCTGTCGTCCCTGCGTGAGCGCATCACCGGCCTGGAGCAACTGGCCGCCGAGCGCCACCGGCACGCGGTCGACGCCGCCTCCATCGAGCGCCGTGGCCGCGACCCCGAAGACCTCGAACGCGAGGCGGCCGAGGCGCGCGAGCAGGAGCTGATCCTCAAGGCCGAGCTCGAGCAGGCCCATGAGCTGCTGGAGGACGCCGTCCAGCGGCGGGCCGCGACCGAGGCCGAGTTGAGCGCGGAGGAGCAGCGTCTCGCGCTGGCCGCCAGGGCCGCCGCCGACCGCCGCGAGGGCCTGGCCAAGCTGCGCGGCCAGGTGGACTCCGTACGCAGCCGCTCGCGCGCCGCCGAGGACGAGATCGGGCGGCTCCAGCAGGCCGTGGCCGACGCCGGCGAGCGCGAACGCCAGGCCAGGGACGACCTGGAGACCCAGCGCATCGAGGAGCCCGCCGTCGACCCGGCGCTCGCCGAAGAGCTGGCCACCGCGCAGGCCGTGGTCGAGGAGGCCAGACTGGCCGCCGACGAGGCCAGGGCGGCGGCCGAGGAGGCCAAGTCCGCCCTCGACGCGCCGCGCGCCGCCCTGCAGTCCGCCAAGGCCGGGGTCGGCGGCGCCCGCTCCGCCGACCAGGAGGCCCAGCGCGCCGTCGCGGCCCTGGCCGCCCGCCGCGACGCCCTTGAGCTGGGCCTGGCCAAGGGCGACGGAGGCGCGGCCCTGCTGGACGCCGACCTGGGCGGGGTGCTGGGCCCGCTGGCCGCCTCGATGCAGGTCACGCCGGGGGCCGAGCCCGCGGTGGCCGCCGTGCTCGGCCCGGTCGCCGAGGCGATCGCGGTCAAGGCGCTCGACACCGCCGTCGAGGCCCTCGACCTGCTCCGCACCGAGGCCGCGGGCCAGGCGACGCTTCTGGTGGCGCTGGCGGGCGGCGGAGACCACGCTCGCGCCGAAGAGCGGCGCATCGCGGCGCGGCAGGCCCGCCCGGCGGCCCCCGACGGCGGGCGGTGGGTGGCCGAGCTGGTCACGGTGCCCGACCATCTGCGGCCCGCCCTCGACCACGTGCTCGAAGGCGTCGTCCTCGTGACCGGCCTCGAAGAGGCCAGGTCGCTGGTGGAGCGCCGCCCCGAGCTGAGAGCGGTCACCGAGGGGGGTGACCTGGTCGGCGCCCACCTGGTCACCGGCGGATCGGCTGGCGGCACGTCCGTGCTGCAGGTCAGGGCCGCGCTCGACGAGGCCGTCAGAGACCTGGAGGAAGCGGAGGCCAGGGCCGAGGAGACCGCGCTGGCCCTGGACGAGGCGATCGCGCGCGAGCAGGCCGCGCAGGTGGCGCTGGAGGCCGCGCAGGCCCACGTCGGCGAGGTCCAGACCGCCGTCACCACCGCCCAGGCCGGGGTGAGCGCCGCTCAGGGCGCGCTCGACCAGGTCAGAGGCCGTCAGCGGGAGGCCGACCAGCGCAACGCCGCCGCGGCCAGGCGCCTGGCCCAGCTCGAGGCCGCCGCCAACGCCGCCCGCGCCGAGGCCGAGCGGCTGGCCGGGAGCGTCACCAGGGCAGAGGAGGCCCGCGCCGAGGGCCTCGAAGAGCTGGCCGAGCTGGAGATCCGGCTGGCCGAGGCCGAATACGCCCAGGAGCTGGAGTCCGAGCCCACCACCGACCTCCGCGACGACCTGGCGATCGCCTGCGAGGGCGCCAGGCAGCGCGAGATGGACACCCGCCTGCAGGTGCGCACCGCCGAAGAGCGTGTCAGGGGCATCGAGGGCCGCGCCGACGGACTGCTCAGGGCCGCCAGACGGGAGCGCGACGAACGCGCCCAGGCCGCCGCCGCGCGGGCCAGGCGCCGGCGACAGGCCGCCGTGGCCGAGGCCGTCAGCAAAGGTGCCAAGCAGGTGCTCCGGGCGCTCGCGGCGTCCGTCCAGCTCGCCTCCAGGGAGCGCGACGAGGCCGACCTCGCCAGGGTGGCGATCGACGCCGAGCTCAAGCAGGTGCGCCTGCGCGTCCGCGAGCTGGGCCAGGAGCTCGACAAACTGGTCAACCGGGTGCACGGCAGTGAGGTGGCCCGCACCGAGCAGCGGCTGCGGCTGGAGCAGATGGAGCAGCGGGCGCTGGAGGAGTTCGGCGTCGAGGTCGAGGCCCTGATCTCCGAATACGGTCCCGAGGCCCCGGTCCCCGGCGACCCGCCGGTCCCCTACCTACGCGAGGAGCAGGAGAAGCGGGCCCGGGCGGCCGAGCGGCAGATGAACCAGCTCGGCAAGGTCAACCCGCTCGCCCTGGAGGAGTTCGCGGCCCTGGAGGAGCGGCACGCCTTCCTCAACTCCCAGCTCGAAGACCTCAAGAAGACCCGGCGCGACCTGATGACCGTGGTCAAGGAGGTCGACGACCGGGTCGAGCAGATGTTCGCCTCGGCCTACGAAGACGTGGCCCGTGAGTTCGAGCAGATCTTCACCAGGGTCTTCCCCGGCGGCGAGGGCCGGCTGGTGCTCACCGAGCCCGCCGACATGCTGACCACCGGCATCGAGGTCGAGGCCAGGCCGCCGGGCAAGAAGGTCAAGCGGCTGTCGCTGCTGTCGGGCGGTGAGCGGTCGCTGACCGCGGTGGCGTTCCTGATCTCGATCTTCAAGGCGCGGCCGTCGCCGTTCTACGTGATGGACGAGGTCGAGGCCGCGCTCGACGACACGAACACGCAGCGGCTGCTGAGGTTGTTCGAGGAGCTGAGGCAGAGCTCACAGCTCATCGTGATCACCCACAACAAGCGCACGATGGAGATCGCCGACGCCCTCTACGGCGTGTCGATGCGCGGTGACGGCGTGACACAGGTGGTCAGCCAGCGGCTCAGGGAGCGCGAATCGGCCTGATCGGTGTGGCCTTGTGCGTGACCATGCCGGTCGATCTGGAAAACTGACATCTTGTGGATTACCTCGGCGTCATCGTGATCGTGGCCGTCGTCGCCCTGCTGGCGGCCGGCGGTCTCTTCCTGCTCTTCAGGCCGGGGCGTAAGGCGCCCCCGCCGGTCCAGCCGCCCGAGGCCCCCACGCTTCCCGAGGAGAAGGAGAAGCGGCCCGCCGGCGCGGGCGAGGAGGGCGAGGGCGCCACCACCACGCTTCCCCCGCCGGTCAAGCCGGCCGAGCCGGTCGTCGTCAAGCCCGAGGTCGAGGTTCCGCCGCCGTCCGCGGGCCGGATGGTGCGGCTGCGCGAGCGCCTGTCCCGCTCGCAGAGCGCGCTCGGGCGCGGCCTGCTTGAGCTGCTCTCCCGCGACCGCCTCGACGACGAGGTGTGGGACGAGATCGAGGAGCGCCTGATCACGGCCGACGTGGGCGTCGCGCCGACCCACGCGATCGTCGAGGAGCTGCGCACCAAGGTCAAGGTGCTGGGCACGCGCTCGCCGCAGGAGCTGCGGGCCCTGCTGCGCGAGCAGCTCCTGGCCCAGATCGACCCCGGCCTCGACCGCACGCTGCACGTCCAGAAGCACGGCGAGCGGCCCGCGGTCGTGCTCGTGGTGGGCGTCAACGGCACCGGCAAGACCACCACCACCGGCAAGCTGGCCCGCGTGCTCATCGGTGACGGCAAGAAGGTCGTGCTCGGCGCCGCCGACACCTTCCGCGCCGCCGCCGCCGACCAGCTCCAGACCTGGGGCGAGCGGGTGGGCGCCGACACGGTGCGCGGTCCCGAGGGCGGCGACCCGGCCTCCGTGGCCTTCGACGCCGTCGCCAAGGGCATCGAGCAGAAGGTCGACGTGGTCATCATCGACACCGCCGGCCGTCTGCACACCAAGACCGGGCTCATGGACGAGCTGGGCAAGGTCAAGCGGGTCATCGAGAAGAAGGCCACGGTCGACGAGGTGCTCCTGGTCCTCGACGCCACCACGGGCCAGAACGGCATGCGCCAGGCCCAGGTGTTCGCCGAGGTGGTCAACATCACCGGCATCGCGCTGACCAAGCTCGACGGCACCGCCAAGGGCGGTATCGTGATCTCGGTGCAGCGGGAGCTGGGGGTGCCGGTCAAGCTCGCCGGGCTGGGCGAGGGGGCCGACGACCTGGCGCCGTTCGACCCCGAGGTGTTCGTGGACGCGATCCTGGGTGAGTGACCGGTTTCGGCCGTACCGTAATCATTGCGACACTGCCCGTTACCAGATAAGTCTTGATCCGTCACTTTCCGTTGTGTTGACATGTTGCGGTCATCAATGATCGCTCGGTCCCGCAATGTACGTGAAAGGGCGCCATGAAGAAGATCGTCGTCCACAAGCCCGGCACCGTGAAGCCGACCGCCGCGGCTGCGCCGAGGCACCAACCCTGAGCAGCCCGGGCCGGCGTCCCGGACGGGGACGCCGGCCGTCCGGACCACGGAAGAGGATCACGTGGACACGATCATCCTCGACGCGGACCGTCGCATCGGCGGCCCCTACACCCTGGCCGCCGGGCTGCTCGGCCACCTGGTCCCGGCCGCGCTCGCACGCTGGCCCGAGCTGGCCGCCGCGCACGACATCGAGATCCGGGCGGCCGCTCCCGAGCTGCGCGCGGCCGTGCCCGCACGCCGGCGTTCGCTGGCCGACGGCCTGCCCAGGGCGCAGCGCATCCTGATCCCCGGCGCCCGCCGCAGCCTCCGGCTGGCCAACGGGCTGGCCGAGTTCGTCCGCGACCATCTGGGCCGGTCGGGGCCCCTCACCGTGATCGTCGAGAACCTCGCCGCGGCCGACCCCACCGACGCCGAGCTCGTGGAGGTGCTGCGGCGCCGGCTCGACCCCGGTCTCCTGCGGGTCGAGGAGGGCCGGTCGGCGCCCGCGGCGGGGCCGCTGCGCGCCGACTTCGACCGCTACCGCGACGAGGGCTTCCACCACGCGATGGCCGAGTCGGGGCTGGAGAGGCTGCGCGGGCTGGCGTACGAGGACGATCCCGAGCTGTGGCAGCGGCTCATCCAGCGGGTGGCCGCGTCGCTGGAGGCCGTCGAGCGGGAGGACGAGGCCCGCGCGCTCTACGACCGGGGCAGGCGTGAGAGCACCGATCCCCGGCACCGCGCCACCATGGCCTACGCCACCGCCATGATCCTCGTACGCCACCACGACCGCTCCCGCCGCGACCCCGACGAGGCCCTGGCCTGGGTCAACGAGGCGATCACGATCACCTCCCTGCTGCCCGACCCCCGGGAACGGGCCTTCCACCTCGGCTTCGACCTCAACGGCAAGGCCCTGGTCGAGCTGCGCAGGGGCCGCCGCGAGGCCGCCATGGACCTGGTACGGCAGGCCATCGAGCTGGCCGAGACACACCTGCCCGGTGAGCACCCGATCCACAAGCTGGTCCTGTACGCCAACAGGGCCCACCTCCTGGCCATGGCCGGGCGGCGGGAGGCGGCGCTGGCCGACCTCACCCGGGCCGTCGAGGCCGACCCCGGCTACCCCGACCACTACCTCGACCGCGGCAACCTGCTGCACGAGCTGGGCCGGGAGGAGGAGGCGCTGGCCGACTACGAGGCGGTCATGCGGCTCAGCCCGCCCTTCCCGGAGGCGTACTACAACCGGTCCGAGCTTCGTTACGCCGCCGGAGACCTCGGCGGGGCCCGGGCGGACCTGGACCACACGCTGGAGCTCGACCCGGAGTTCGTGCCCGCGTACGTGAACCGGTGCGGCCTGCGCGTGGCCGCGGGCGAGTACGCCCGTGCCCGGCAGGACGTGGAGCTGGGCCTGGCGCACGCGCCCCGCGACCCCCACCTGATGTGCGTGCTCGGGCAGGTGGAGCTGGCCGAGGAGCACTACCCGGAGGCGCGCATCGCCTTCGACCGAGCGCTGGAGGGCGATCCCGACCTGGTGGCGGCCTGGGCGGGCCGGGCCGAGCTGGCCTTCGAGCGCGGCGACAACGAGGCGGCGCTGGCCGATCTGACGCAGGCGCTCAAGCTGGAGGAGACGGCGGAGCTGCTGTTCAACAGGTCGGTGGCGGGCCGGGCGGCGGGGCTGGCCCATCAGGCGCGGCAGGACCTGCTCAGGGCCGTGAAGCTGGCGCCTGACGACGAGGACGTGCGGCGGGCGCTCACCGAGGGGTGACGCCCGGACGGGTCCGGTGGGTCAGGCGCGGGGTTCGGCGGGCTCCGGGCGCTGGTGGGAACGTGTCCCGATCGGGACCACCAGAGGGGTTCCCGCCACCGGGTCCGCGATGACCTTGGCGTCCAGCTCGAACACCTCGAGCAGCAGCTCCTCCGTCAGCACCTCGTGCGGGGTGCCCGAGGCGATCACCCGGCCGTCGCGCATGGCCACCAGCCGGTCGGCGTAGCGGGCGGCCAGGTTGAGGTCGTGCAGGACCATGACGACCGTGCGGCCCGCCTCCTGGTGCAGGTGCCGTACGAGCTCCAGGACCTCGACCTGGTGGGCCAGGTCCAGGAACGTCGTGGGCTCGTCGAGCAGCAGCAGGTCGGTGCCCTGCGCGAGGGCCATGGAGATCCACGCCCGCTGCCGCTGCCCGCCCGACAGCTCGTCCAGCGGCCGTTCGGCCAGGTCGGCCAGGCCCGTCATGTCCAGCGCCGCGGCGACAGCGCCCTCGTCGTCCGAGGACCACTGCCGGTACCAGGTCTGGTGCGGATGCCGGCCCCTGGCCACCAGATCTGCCACGGTCAGGCCCTCCGGGGCGGTGGGGGCCTGGGGGAGCACGCCGAGGACCTTGGCCACCTCGCGGGTGGGGATCTTGTCGATGCGCTTGCCGTCCAGCAGCACCTCGCCGCCCTGCGGCTTGAGCAGCCGGCCCAGGGCGCGCAGCAGCGTGGACTTGCCGCACCCGTTCGGGCCGATGATCGTGGTCACGGTGCCCGCCTCGATGCCGAGGTCGAGCCCGTCGACGATGAGGCGGTCGCCATACCCGAGCTTGACGTCGGCGGCCTGCAGTCTCACTTTCGCGACCTCCAGATCAGATGGATCAGGTACGGGGCGCCCAGCACGGCGGTGACGATGCCGACGGGCAGTTCGAGCGGGGAGAAGGTGGTCCTGGCGATCAGGTCGGCGCCCGTGGTGAGCACGCCGCCGATGACCGCCGAGCACAGCAGCGGCGGCTGGGCCGAGCGGGCGAGCCGCAGCGCGATCTGCGGTGAGGCCAGCGCCACGAACGCGATCGGGCCGGCCGACGCGGTGGCCACGGCGGCCAGCAGCACGGCGGCCAGGATCATCAGCGCTCGGGCCAGGTTCATGCGGACGCCGAGCGCGGTGACCGTGTCGTCGCCGAAGCGCAGGGCGTCGAGTGAACGGGTGCCGAGCAGGGTCAGCGGCACCAGTACGGCCAGGGCCAGCGCCGTGGGTGTCACGTGCTCCCAGCCGCGGCCGTTGAGCGAGCCGCTGATCCAGACCATGGCGCGGCTGGTGTCGTTGACGTCGCCGACGGTCAGGAGCCAGAACTTGACGTTCGTGAACACGGCGGCCACGCCGATGCCGACCAGCACCAGGCGGTAGCCGTCCAGGCCGCGCCGCCAGGCCAGGCCGTACACGACGGCCGCGCCGATCAGGCCGCCGAGCAGGGCGAGCGCCGGGATGCCGAGGGTGGACAGCAGGCCGCTGACGCCGCCGTACGCGCTGCCGCTGGCCACCACGCCGGCCACGACCGTGACCGAGGCGCCGGTGGTGACGCCGAGGATCTCGGGGCTGGCCAGCGGGTTGCGCGCGATGGACTGGATGATCGCGCCCGACAGCGCGAGCGCGGCTCCGACCAGGGCGCCGGTGAGGGCGCGGGGCAGGCGCAGCTCCATGATGACGAAGTGGGCCGGGCTGTCGACGTCGAACGTGCCCGCGACCACCGCGGCCAGCGTCATCGGCAGGTCGCCGATGCGCATGTTCAGGGCCATGAGCAGGGCGAGCAGGACCAGGCCGGTCAGGGTGAGGGCGAGGCCGCGCAGCCGTACCTGCCAGGACAGGCCGGCCACGCGCAGGGGGAGAGTGGTCATCACAGTCGTACGGGCTTCCTGCGGCGTACCAGGGCGACGAAGAACGGGGCGCCGAGCAGGGCGAGCACCACGCCCACCTCCAGCTCGCCCGGCGGGGCCACCACGCGGCCGATCACGTCGGCGAACAGCAGCAGCGCCGCGCCCACCAGTCCCGAGTACGGCAGCAGCCACCGATGGTCGGTGCCCGACAGCGGGCGGGCCAGGTGCGGCACGATGAGCCCGACGAACGCCAGCGAGCCGCACGCGGCCACCGACGCGCCCGACAGCAGGGTGACGGCGGCGACGCCGACGGTCCGGGTCATGGCGATGTTCTGGCCGAGGCTGCGGGCCACGTCCTCGCCCAGCGAGAGCGCGTTCAGGCCGGGGGCGTTGATCATGGCCAGCACCAGCCCCACCAGGATGAACGGCAGCACCTGCCACACCACGTCGGCGCCCCTGGCCGCGATCGAGCCCGCCTGCCAGAAGCGGAACACGTCCATCGCCTGCTCGTCGAGGAGCACGATGGCCGAGGTCAGGGCGTACAGGAAGGCGCTGACGGCGGTGCCCGCGAGCGCGAGCGTGACCGGCGTCGGGCCGCCCCTGCCGCCGACCATGCCCAGCGCGAACACCGCCACGCTCGCCACCAGCGCGCCGGCCAGGCCGAACCAGATGTAGACGAGCAGGCTGGAGGCGCCGAGCAGGATGATCGAGGCCACCATCGCGAACGCGGCACCCTGCGTGACGCCGAGCAGGCCCGGGTCGGCGAGCGGGTTGCGGGTGTGGCCCTGCATGAGCGCGCCCGCCACCCCGAGCGAGACCCCGGCGAGGATGCCCAGGACGGTCCTCGGGACACGCAGGGAGCGGATGACGATGTCGTTCTCGGTACCGGTCGGGGCCGTGAGCGCGGTCCAGGCGTCGGCGAGCGGCACGGACTTCGAGCCGATCGTGATGCTCAGCACCACGGCGACCAGTACGGCGGCGAGGAGCGCGAGCAGGACGCCGAGCCGGCGGGTCCTGATGCCCTGGAGGCGTGGGGCGACGGCGGTTGCGCTCACCCGTGTCCTCCTCCATTCGGTCGATCCTGCTGAAGTATGCCAGCTTAGGCTGGGCTAACCTAATTTAGGTTTGCCTAAATTTCTCTGGAAAGGGATGCGATGAGACCGTTGCGCGTGCTGGTCGGCACTCTCCTGATGGCGGGCCTGGCCGCCTGCGGTTCGACCTCGACCCCGGCCGCCGGGCCGGCGAGTTCCGCGGCCCCTTTCCGGACCATCGAGCACGCGATGGGCCAGACGGTGATCCCAGCCCAGCCGAAGCGGGTGGTGGCGCTCGACCAGAGCTTCGTCGACGCGGTGCTCACGCTGGAGACGCCGGTGGTGGGGTACACGACGTACCGGTCGATCGACGACAAGCTGCCCGACTACCTCGGAACCGTGGCCGAGCAGTACGGCAAGGAGGCCACCCCGGTCGGCACGCTGGAGCAGCCGAGCCTGGAGAAGGTGATGGCGCTCAAGCCGGACCTGATCGTCTCGGCCAAGGTCCGCCACGAGGCCCTGTACGACAAGCTCTCCAAGATCGCGCCCACGGTGTTCAGCGAGACCACCGGCGCCATCTGGAAGGACAACATCCGCCTCATGGGCCGGGCGCTGGGCAAGGAGGACCTGGCGGAGACGCGCATCAAGGCGTTCGAGGAGCGGGCCGCCACGATCGGCACGGCCGTCAAGGAGAAGCAGGGCGGCACGCTGCCGACGATCTCGGTCGTGCGCTTCGCGGGCGAGCCGACGGTCCGGCTGTACGTCGAGAACTCCTACTCCGGCGTGGTGCTCAAGGACGTCGGCTTCCCGCGCCCGAAGAGCCAGCCGGCCCAGCCGGACGCGATCGCGGTGGACGTGAGCCAGGAACGGATCGCGGACCTGGACGCCGACCACATCTTCGTGGCCACCTACCCGGACCCGACGTCGGACGGCCCCAAGGAGAAGTTCGTCGGCAACCCGCTGTGGGGCAAGCTCAAGGGCGACAAGCACGAGGTCAGCGACCTGACGTGGATGAGCGCGGTGGGGATCCAGGGGGCGCACGCCATCCTGGACGACCTCGCGAAGCTGTTCGAGGTCGACCCGGCCAAGACCTGACCCCCGGGTCTGGGCGCCGGGTCTCGGGCGCCAGGCGTTGGGCCCCCGGGGGCCGCGTCGTGCGCCCGGGGCCCGTCTCATATCGCTTCGATATGACGGCTCGATCGCGTCGCCGGGCGCGGATAACGTGTCCGCTCGTTCGGATGCGCCCCGCTGACGTTCGGATACCCCGCTGACCCGCGCTGGAGACCTCCCCATGAGTGAGCCGTCCCCCACTCCGCAGGTCAGCCCGACCCCACCGCCCGCCGACTGGGCCTACTCCGGCATCGACCCCACGGCGATGGCCGCCTTCGAAAGCGCCCTCGCCCGCGCCGAGACCACCCTGGGCGGCCACGAGGCCCGGGTCCGCCGCCTCCTCCAGCACCTCGGCCTGGACACCTCCGGCCTGCTCGCCCTCCACCGGACCCGGCACTGGCTCACCGCCAAACGCCCCGAACTCCGCCGCCGCAACGAGACCATCCAGGCGGTCCGTACGGAGTGGGGCGCCACCCCGGAGACCAACGGCGCTCTTGTGGCCTTCGACGAGAACCTCTACAACCGGGCCTCCGACAACCCCGAGGCGTACGCCGCCGCCGTCAGGCTGATGGAGCCCGGCGACCCGGACGACCGAGCCCTCGCCGCCCTCGAACGTCACATCGGCGATCCCGCCTTCGACACCCTCCTCATGCACGCCCTGGGCGCCGCGAACCTCCGTACCGTGCTCACCAGGGCGGCCGAGAACGACACGACCGAGAACCGCCGCCTGCTGACCGCCCTGGGCAAGGCCCTCGGCACGGCGAGCCCCCACCTGGACGCCACCTGGCGCGCGGCCTTCACCGGCGACCTGTCACGGGACAGGGGCTACGGGATCTCGCTCGCCCTCTCCCACGGGACGTTCGACGCGGCGTTCCTGGTCGAGGTGGCCCGCAGGATCGACGCCGAGGACCGCAGACCACCGGCCGAGGGCGGCCGGGTCTTCGTCAACTACCACCGGGATCCGCTGGTGGGGGTGATGATGGCGCTGAGCCGTCATCCTGAGGCGGCCCAGGACTTCCTGGCGGGGGATCCGGGGGCGCTGAAGCGGTTCATGACCGAGCGGACGACACTGGACCACCAGGTGTTCGGGAAGGTGCTGGAGGCGGCGACCCTGCACTTCCGGGACCGGGAGGGCACTCCGGAGCAGCCGTCACGTGGATATTCGTCGGCCCGGCTGGCGGCGCAGTTCATGCAGTTGGAGGCCCAGCGGCTCCGGGAGGGCCGGCCCACCGTGCCCTTTGTGCCCTCCCGTACGACAGGCCTCATCCTGGCGCACTACATCGCCGACGTCTCGCGGGCCGCTTTCCAGGAGAACACCGACGCGTCGCTCGTCTACGGGCAGGATCGGCCGAGCGTGCCGGGTCGTGATCCGTGGGGCGCCAAGTTCAACGTCAATGACCTGCGCCTGGTGATGATCGAGTTGTTCGGGAAGGACGCCAAGTCGTTCGGGGCAGTCTTGGCCGCGCAGACCTCTTGGGCGAACATTCTGGTGAACGAGGGCGCCGACCAGATGGTCGGCGGCAAGGGCGAGGCGGCCCTGATGACCAGCGCGCAGGAGGTGGGCGCCGGGTTCGGGCTGCTGACCGACGCCGCCAGCATCGGCACGTTGAAGGAAGGTGCGGAACGCGACGAGGCGCAAGAACGCAACATGAAGACGTTCATGGCGGTGATCAACACCTCGCTGGCCATTCCGCAGGCAGGGGCGTGGCCGATCGGGGCGGGTGTCGTCGGCGCGTGGACCGGCTTGATCGAGGACAGTGCGAAGACCGATCTGAACAAGAACAAGGCGGCGTTCGAAGCCAACACCTCTGTGGCGAAGGCGGGGTTCATGGTCAACCAGCTCGTCATCCAGGCGATGTTGCGGCGCGAGATGTTCGGCGAGTCCGACCCGCCCGCCCGTACACACCCGTGGAGTTCGCTCGACGGGCTGAAAGCGGGGGAGGACCCGCGCGAGTCACCGAACAACTTCCTCCACGACGACGGGAAGACGCTGATGACGTTGGACGAGATGGCGCCGGAGAACGCCGAATACCAGCCGCGCATCGATGCCTACCGCCGATGGCACGAAGAGGGCTTCGCCGGAGGCTCCTGGAAGGCGATCAAGGAGCGGCTGGACGAGGGCTTCGGAAGAGGCTTCGCGACGTACACGCCGTCGTCATGAAAGCGCGCCTCGCCCTCTTCCTGGCGGCTGCCGGCGCACTCGCCCTCGGCACCGGCTGCCGGCAGGAGCCGAGCTCTCCGGCGGACACCCGGCCGCTCCCTTCCGTAGCGGCCTCACCGTTCGTGTGCGGCCATGTGCCGGCGGACGCCGTCGCACGGATCACGGGGGTGCGCGACCCGCTCGTGCGCGGCTTCTTCGACCTGACCAGCGCGAACGGCCTCGGAGACGGCTCCTGCACCGCTTACGAGCCGGACGGGGAACGGCCGAAGGTTTTGAGCATCCTGCTCGATCCCACGGCCCCGGAGGGTGAGGTGGCGTGGGAGCTCCGCAACGGCGGCGCGAAGCCGATGCCGCAGATCGTTCCCGGAGCGGAGGGCTATTACGTGCCGGACGCGCACGAGAGAACAGGCGTGACCGCGGTGCTGGTGAGAGGACATGTCCGGCTCTCCGTTGTGCTCCTCAAAGGCGTGGAGGGGCGGGACAAGGTCGCCGACGTGGTGGCGTTGATGAGGCTTATCGCGCCGAAACTGGTCGGCGAGCGGGGAGATGGGTGAGTCGATGGTCCGGATGACGGCGAATCCGCTCCATGAGGCCCTTCGCGAGGCTCTGCGCCGGATCGAGCCCATGTTGCGGGAGGTCGAGGACGACATCGAGGCCCCGTTCAGGGACTTCCGGACCGGGCGCGTCTGGACCGGGCCCAAGGCCGTGCTCTTCCAGGAGCAGTTCGGGCAGTGCCGTGACCAGGTCAGGAGGGCCGCGGAGGCCGTCGTCGGCGAGTTGCGGGCCGCCGCCGCCCGTACGCCGCCGCAGGTCACCGAGGAGGAGGCCGCGGCGCTCAGGAAGCGGTACGAGCTGCCCCTGCCCCCTGGCTAGTTGGGCAGGAAGGCCCGGAGGTCGGCCAGGTGGGGGGCGGTGTCCAGGTCGTTGGCCGAGAGCCAGCGCGGGTCGCCGTACGTGCCCTTGTAGCGGTCGCCGCTGTCGCAGATCAGGGTGACGATGCTGCCGTGTTCGCCCGCCTGCCGCATCTCCTGCAGGAGGTCCACGCAGGCCGCCACGTTCGTCCCGGTCGAGCCGCCCACGTCCAGGCCGGTCACCTCGCGCGTCCAGTGCATGGCGGCGATCGACCGGGCGTCGGGGACGGCGATCATGCGGTCGATGACGGCGGGCTGGAAGGAGGGCTCGACGCGGGGGCGGCCGATGCCCTCGATGCGGGAGCCGGGGGCCGTGACCGAGGTGTCGCCCGAGACCCAGCTCGGGTAGAAGGCCGAGCCCTCCGGGTCCACGACGGCCAGGCGGGTGGGGTGGCGGCGGTAGCGGATGTAGCGGCCGATGGTGGACGACGTGCCGCCGGTGCCGGCGCCGACGACGATCCAGGCCGGCTCCGGGTGCGGCTCCAAGGACATCTGGGAATAGATGGATTCGGCGATGTTGTTGTTGCCACGCCAGTCGGTGGCGCGTTCCGCGTAGGTGAACTGGTCCATGAAATGGCCGCCGGTCTCGGCCGCCAGACGGTGAGATTCGTCATAGATCGCCGTGGGGTCCGTCACCAGGTGACATTTGCCGCCGTAGAACTCGATGAGGGCGATCTTCTCGGGTGACGTGGACGCGGGCATGACGGCGATGAAGGGCAGACCCAGCAGGCGGGCGAAGTACGCCTCGCTCACGGCCGTGGATCCGCTCGACGCCTCCACCACCGTCGTGGCGGGGCCGATCCAGCCGTTGGCCAGGCCGTACAGGAAAAGGGACCGGGCAAGACGGTGTTTGAGTGAACCGGTGGGGTGTACCGATTCGTCTTTCAAGTAGAGGTTTACTCCCCAATGCGAGGGCAGCGGAAAGACGTGCAGATGTGTGTCACAACTCCGGTTGGCGTCGGCTTCGACCTTACGTATGGCCTCAGCCACCCAGCGGCGTGTTCCCGTGTCGTGCCGGTCCAGGAAACTCATCCCCATACGCTATCCCATGTGACTCTCGCCACTCTTACTGCGCAATTGGATAGGTAGTGTTATGATAATGAGACTTGTCCGGCCGTGGACGTGACCACGCACGCCGCGAGCAGATGGACGGAACCCCCCTCTGGCCAAGGCGAAACCTCACTAACGCGTCCCTTACCTGGGACTTGCGATGATGGAACCGCCGTCAGGCGGCTTGTGCCGAAACGGGGGATAGCGCAAGGGGGAATGACTTGATCACGATGACCGATGAGCAGCGGCAGGACTGGTTCGAACGCGATGTCGTGCCGGTGACGTCACAGTTGTTCGCCTCCGCCATGCGCCTGACCCGTAACGCCGCGGACGCGGAGGACTTGGTGCAGGAGACGGTGGCGAAGGCGTACACGTCGTACCACCAGTTCCGGGAGGGCACCAACCTCAAGGCGTGGCTCCACCGGATCTTGACCAACAACTTCATCAACGACTATCGCAAGAAGCAGCGTTCGCCGAAGTTGTCGGCCGCCGAGGACATCGAGGACTGGCAGTTGCACGCCGCCGAGTCCCACAGCTCGACCGGGTTGCGGTCGGCTGAGAACGAGGCGCTCGACCGGTTGCCCGACAGCGTGGTGATGAACGCCCTGCGTTCCCTGCCCGAGGACTTCCGCGTGGCCGTCTACCTGGCCGACGTCGAGGGGTTCGCGTACAAGGAGATCGCCGAGCGCATGGGCACGCCCATCGGCACCGTCATGTCGCGGTTGCACCGTGGCCGGCGCCAGTTGCGGGGGATGCTGGAGGAGTACGCTCGCGAGGAGGGCGCCGTCCGCGTCCCCGCCCAGAGCGCGGCCTAGGACTCCATGGACAGATGAAGGCGGACGCGTAACACGCCGCCTTCCGTGCGCAGCTCCACGAGATCACAGAGCTGCCGGCTGATCCAGAGCCCGTATCCCCGAGGGGATTCGGGCTCGGGTGGTATGTAGCCGGGTAAGGGGTCGTCCAGGGCGCCGCCGGGGTCGGCGATCTCGCAGATCAGCTCCCCGTCGGTCACCCACATCGCGATCGTGCCGTACCCGGCCCCGTGCTCGACGCTGTTCGCGGCGATCTCGGACACGCTGATCACCAGCGAGGTGATGAGGTTGCGGTCCATGCCCGCCGCCCTGGCGTAGTCGCCGACGCTCTGGCGCAGCCGTTTCAGCTCCCTGCCGGTGAAGCGGATCGTCTCCGCGTCGTCGCCGGGCTTCGGCAGCGGGGCGCGGTCGCCGTTGAGCACCAGCTCGTGGGGTTCGACGAACCCCCTGCTGGTCACCTCGCCGTCCACGCCGAGCAGCACGGGGTGGTTGACAGGGCCGAACTCGAGCACGCTCTCGGGTACGCGGCGGACGTCGTACAGGCAGAACATCGTCGCCGCCGTCGCGCTCAGCGCGGCGTTGACCACGGACTCGTAGCGGATCAGCTCTCTGACCTCGCGCTCGCTCCTGCCCGCCCAGGGCGGCTCGCCGATCAGCAGGGTGCGCCTCCCACGCGTGTACTCGTGGGAGGCGGCCAGCGTGCGGTACGGGTGGCCGTACCAGGCGGAGGAGATGCGGCTGTCGATGTGCCCCGCGTCGGGGCCGAGGGCCTCGCTCAGCAGGGCGAGCTTGGTCGCGCAGGTGATGAGCAGCACGTGCCTGCCCTCGTCCAGCGCGGAGCGCACGCGCGGCACGATCAGGCCCAGCAGGGCCTCATCCGAGTCATAGGGCACCGCGACGTGCTTCAACGACTCACCATCGGAACGTGCCCGGTCAGGGCGCACGGGCGAAACGTAGCAAGGCTAGGGGTGCTGCGCAACGGCTATCAGGGCCACCGCTACGAGCGCGCAGGCCACACCGGTCACCTGCACGGCCCGCAGCCGCTCGCCGAGCACACGGTTGGCCAGCAGCAGCGTGCTGGCGGGGTAGAGCGAGACCAGCACGGCGACCAGGCTGAGCAGGCCGTCCTGCTGGGCCAGCAGGTAGAGCACGTTGGCCGCCATGTCCAGCACGCCCGCCGCCACGATGATGTGCAGCGAGCGGGGGCCGGGCCTGAGCGCGCGCCGCGTGAGCAGGGCCAGCAGCGCGACCAGGGTCACCGAGGAGAGCCGGGCGCCGACCAGGGGCCACAGGCCGGCCTCGTGCGGGGCCATGGTGAGCAGGATGAAGAAGCCGCCGAACCCGGCCCCGGCGGCCAGCGAGATCAGCACCGACGAGAGCGAGACCCGCCCGCCGCCGGACCTGTCCTGGCTGACCAGCAGCACCGAGCCGAGCGCCAGCGCCACCCCCACCAGGGCCCAGGTCTGGGGCCGCTCGCCCCGGGCCAGGCCGAACATCACCGGCAGGGCCGCCGAGGTCACCGCGGTCGTGGGGGCGACCACCGACATGACGCCCGTGGCCAGCGCCCGGTAGAACAGCACCAGTCCCGCGGCCCCCGACAGGCCGGCGGCCAGCCCCCAGGACAGCGCGAGGCCGCTGAAGGCGCCCGGCAGCAGGGGCAGCAGGCCGAGGATGACCGCCAGGCCGGCCATCTGGGAGAGCACGACGACCGACAGGACCTGGGATCGCCGCGTGGCCAGGCCGCCGAAGAAGTCGGCCGTGCCGTACACGATGGCGCACGCCGTCGCCAGGATCACTGTCATGGATGTGCCCTTCGGTTCAACAGGTTGCACTGTTAGTACAACACACAGGGTACATTTCACTGCAAATCAAATTCACTAGACTGCACTCCCATGGAAGATCCGGAGCTGATCACCCAGGCCATCGCGAGCAACGTCCGAGCACAGCGCGCGCACCGCGGGCTGACGCTGGACGCGCTGGCCGCCAGGTCGGGCGTGAGCAGGGGCATGCTCGTCCAGGTGGAGCAGGCCCGGACGAATCCGAGCGTCTCCACGCTCACCCGCATCGCCTCCGCGCTGGGTGTGACCGTGGCCAGACTCGTCGAGGTCGCCGACGTGCCGACGGTGCGGGTGGTGGACAAGTCCGACGTGGTCACGTTCCACCAGGGCGACGTGCAGGCCCGGCTGCTGGTCGGCGCGGACGTGCCGATGATCCTCGAGCTGTGGGACTGGCGCCTGGCGCCCGACGGGCACCACGACGGCGACGCCCACCCGCCCGGCACCCGCGAGATGTGCACGGTGCTGGAGGGCGAGCTGACGCTCACCGTGTACGGAAAGAGTCATGTGATCGGCAAGGATGACGCGGTGCTCTTCACCGCCGACCGCCCCCATCGCTATGCGAACAGGGGCAAGGAGGAACTCAGGTTCGTGATGGTGGTCGCCGAGCCGCGTGAGACCCATGACCAATAACCGCGAACGGCCCCCGGATCACCCGGTGGAGTTTCATGATTACTCCATGTCTTGGACGGCTGATGCCCGTTGCTGGGTACATCCCTTGTGTACGGAGGCCGCGTGGGGCGGTCGCCGCAGGTCGCGATATTCGCACCGAGGTCGGTCCGTTTACAGCGGTCCTACCGCAGGTCGCGCAGGGTGCACCTATGGCGGAACGTCGGCAGGGGGTGGCGTGTGAGTGAGGCCCGAGCGGCGACGGAGAAGCTCCAGGTGGAGCTTCATGGTCTGGGCGTCACCACAGCGTACGAGGTGGGCGACGATGCCACCATCTCGGTGTGGATAGGCCTGGTCGTCCGCTATAGGGATGGGTTTTACCGCTGGCAGGAAGGGCCGGTGAAACGTCGGCATCTGGGTACGGATCCGGTCGGATGTGCCATGCGTGTGGCGCGCCGCTACAAGGAATTGCAGGCGGATATCCCACTCTGGTGGGACGACCTGGCCAGGGAGCTGCGGGGGGAACCGGCCCAGGACTATCCGTAGGCCCCCGCATGCGGCGTTTCGGGGGGAACCATGCGTGTGTGGGCCTTGCCGCTGGCCCTGCTCGCCCTGGTGAGCTGCGTCACCCAGTCGGTGCCGCACAACCGGCAGCAGACAAGTGCACCGATCGTGCCGATCAGGCCGGTCGTCGTCGATCCGGTGGTCCTGGCCAGACGGCTGGCCTCGATGCAGGCGGGCTGGCCGCGCAGCCGCAGGTTCGACTGCGCCCGGCTCAAGTGCGTGGCCCTGACCTTCGACGACGGCCCCGGCGAGCACACGGGCCGGCTGCTCGACGTGCTGAGCACACGTGACGTCAAGGCCACGTTCTTCGTCATCGGGCAGATGGTGGCCGCCGACAAGGGCGGGCACACCACCCGGCGGATCGTGGACGACGGGCACGAGATCGGCAACCATTCCTGGAGCCATCCGGCGCTCTCCGGGCTGCCGCACGAGGCGCTCAAACGCGAGCTCAAGCACACCGAGAACATCGTGCAGAGGCTGACGGGGGTGCGGATGCGGGTGATGCGGCCGCCGTACGGGGCCACCGACGACGACGTCGCCGCCGAGACGCGCCGCGAGGGCCTGGCCCAGATCCTGTGGAACGTCGACACGCTGGACTGGCGGGACCGCGTCTCCACGACCGTGGCCAAGCGGGCCGGCGAGGCCAAGCCCGGCTCGATCATCCTGCTCCACGACATCCACCGCACCACGGTGGACGCCGTGCCGGCGATGCTCGACAAGCTCGGCAAGAAGGGCTACACCTTCGTCACGGTCTCGGAGCTGTACGGCAAAACGCCCGCGCCCGGCAAGACGTACACCGAGCGGTGAGGTGTCAGTGCCACGTGGCACCCTTGTCGCATGGGTTTCACCGGCTTCCCCGACGAGGCGTTCCTCTTTTACGAGGGCCTCGAGGCGGATAATTCCAAGGCGTATTTCGCGCAGCACAAACATCTCTACGAGGAGGCCGTGCGGGCGCCCATGCTGGCGCTCACCGACGAGCTGGCCGCCGAGTTCGGGCAGGCCCAGCTCTTCCGGCCCTACCGGGACGTGCGCTTCGCCAAGGACAAGTCGCCCTACAAGACCCACCAGGGCGCGTTCGTCGACATGGAGCCCGGGATCGGGCTCTACGTCGAGCTCAGCGCGGAGGGCCTGTTCACCGCGGGCGGCATCTACACGCAGGCCACCGACCAGGTGGCCCGCTTCCGGGCGGCCGTCGACGAGGACCTGTCGGGCAAGCCGCTGGAGTCCATCACCGACGCGCTGGTGTCGGCGGGCTACGAGCTGCGCGGCGAGCGGCTCAAGACCAGGCCGCGCGGCTTCGACGAAGACCATCCGCGCATCGAGCTGCTGCGGCACAAGTCGCTCTACGCCGGGATGCGGTTCGAGCCGGCGCGGTGGGTGCACACGGCGGAGGTGCGCGAGCGGGTGGCGCACACGTGGCGCGCCTTCGCCCCGCTGGTCGAGTGGCTCACCACCCACGTGCGGGGCAGCGAGCTGCCCCGCCGCTGACGTCACCGGGGAGCGGTGGTGGTGGTGATCGCCACCTGGTCGCCCTTGAGGATGCGGTCCACCGTCTGGCCCGCCGCCGAGGTCGCCGCCGTCGTCCCCGCCGCCAGCACCAGGGCCAGCGTCGGGGCCGCCAGGCTGCGGATGCTGCGCAGGTTGCGCACGCGCGCCCACGGCTCCCCGGCCAGGTGCATCGTCCGCCACTCCCAGAACAGCCCCAGCCCGACGCAGACCATCGTCACCTGCCCCACCACTATGCCCACCACCTGCGCCTTGTCGACGAACCCGATGTCCGGCTCCACCAGCGTCGACAGATAGCCCGACAGCTCCGTCAGCAAGGCCGCCACCGTGAGGTGGAGCGCCTTGGTCATCGGCTGGGTGCCCCGGACGCGCGGGTAGAAGTAGCCGAACAGGAAGCCGAAGGCGGGCAGCGTGATCAGGTAGCGGCCGTCGAAGATGAAGCTGGTCAGGTCCACGCCTTCGGGCAGGCCGTACACCATGGTGAAGGGCAGGCTGTGCAGCAGGCTGACGGTGAAGGCGTGCACGCCGTTGTGCCAGGGCGTGCACCCGCACGCCGTGGCGAACGCGGTCTCCGGGTGCCTGCCGTGCCGGTTCAGCGCCGCCTCCAGGGTGTTGCGCTGGTCCTCGAAGTCGGCCATCGACATCTCGCCCGCCCCGATCCGGCCCCGCCCGATGCGGTAGAGCTCCTGCTCGGAGATGAGCAGCAGCCGTTTGTGCAGGGCGGCCCTGATGAGCCGGCGGTGCTCCTCCTGCGTGATGGGCTCGGCGATGGCCGGGCGCGGGCCCGCGAGCAGCCAGCGGGAGGTCGCCCAGGCCACGATCGAGGTGATGGCCAGCAGGGGCAGCGGCACGTCGATGTCGGCGAGGGTCGTGCTGCCGCTCGGGGTGATGTAGAGCACCATCAGTACGGCGATCATGGTGGACTCCGCGACCGGGTTGTCGATCGCGGAGAGCCGCCCGCCCAGCCGCCGCAGCCGTAGCACCAGCATCACGAAGCCGAGCAGGAGCAACCCCAGCACCCCGCGTACGAGCGGGGTCAGCGCGAGGCTGCCGATCGTGGGCACCTCCTCCGGCACGGCCAGGCTCCACGACCCCGCGTCCAGCCACTCGGTCGGCCAGCCCTGCACCAGCATGCTGATGACCACGGCGACCGCCACGGCGCCGCGCTGCCACTGCTTGGTCGCCACGGCCACGGCGGCGACCGGGATCATGGCCCAGCCCAGCGCCAGGACCAGCCGGATGCTGTCGGGCGGGTACACCCCGTTCAGCAGCGCCCGCAGCCACAGCGCCAGCGCCAGGAGCCCGATCGCGGCCTCGGCCGACAGCACCGCCAGCCGGATGATCACCGGCCTGACCCCCAGGTCCACGCTGAACGCGACCGCCGCCCCCGCCGCCGCGAGCGCGGCCACCGCGCCGCCCATCAGCAGGGACTGGCCGCTGAGCTGCCCGTGCAGCCACGACCAGCTCAGCATGCCGAGGCCGACGAGCAGCCCGAGGCCGGTCACGATCAGCAGGTCGCGGGTGTCCCAGGGCGGGCTGGTGGGCAGCACCCGCCCGGCGTGCCGCAGGGCGAGCGCGGGCACGGCCACGAACAGGACCACGTACGCCACCGGCGACCAGTCCTCCGCGAACAGCGGGATCAGCAGCGTGGGCGCGGCCAGCCCCAGCCCGACGACGAGCTCCTTGTTGGCGAGCCGCCCCCACCAGCCGTGGCCGAGCGAGCGCAGCAGGAAGACGATCAGCGCGAACGCGGTGAGCACGCCGAGCGCGGTGGCCCAGGAGAAGTCGTCCGGCACGACCACGTCGGCGAACCCGTACGAGTCCGGCGCCAGCGTCATGCTCACCGGATAGGCCCCGATGGTGAACTCGAGCCGCTCCTCCTGCTCCCGCTCCGGCGTGATGCCCTCCAGCCGCAGCACCGTCCACTCGCCGGGCAGCACGGCGATCGAGCGGCCGGTGACGATCAGCGGGAACGCGTTGGGCGCGTTGAAGTTCAGTTTCAGCAGCTCGTCCCGTTCGAGCTGGCGCAGCAGGGTCACCGTGAACCTGGCCGTGGTCTGCCGTGTGCCGGAGGTGAGGACGGGCGCGAGGCGCGTGGTGGGGGCCAGGGCCGGGCCGTCCACCTTGATGGCGCCGAACGCGGCGTCGGTGACCTGCTGAAGTGTTCCCGGGAAGCCGCCGCCCTGGCGTAACGCCTCGATGAGCGGGTCCTTGACGTTCATCCGCAGCCGGTGCAGGACGGTCACCTTGATCTGGCGCTGGCGGGGGTCGAGCCGTCCTTCAGGCACCGGCTCCAGGTCGTTCCCGCCGGTCCTGGTGACCATCACCTCGGTGGTCGCCACGCGGGCCCAGCCCACGAGGGGATCGGCGCGGGCGGCGGCGGCCACCCACGGGTTGGGCGCTGCGGTGCCCTTGGGGGGCGCAGGCCCCGCTACCGGTCTGGCTGCGACGGTGCACCAAACGATCGCCCCCAACGACACCAGAGCCAGCCCGAACGCGATTGCCATTCGGAGCTTTCCCACAATTTGGATGATTCTCCGGCATACGCGAATGTTCTATGTCATGAGGTCACGGTGTGATTACAGCTATTCCCATGACAACTTTCCTTTACGGTGAGACACGGGAGAGCCCTTTCATCGCACGTGGCGAAGCCGGGACGCTGACTGCCCGTACTTACCCGAAAGCCGCGCTTCGCTCGCAAAAAGCGAGCGAAACGCGGCCGGTGTGAAACGAAACTCCCGTCAGGCGCGCTTGGCGCGGGCGGCGGCGCGGCCACGGATCGCGGCGTCGAGCACCACCTTGCGGATGCGAACGTGCTCAGGGGTGATCTCCACGCATTCGTCCTCGCGGATGAACTCCAGCGCCTGCTCCAGCGACAGGACGCGCGGCGGGATCACCTTCTCCGTCTCCTCGCTGGTGGAGGAGCGCATGTTGGTGAGCTTCTTCTCCTTGGTGATGTTCACGTCCATGTCGTCGGAGCGCGAGTTCTCGCCGACGATCATGCCCTCGTAGACCTCGGTGGTCGGCGAGACGAACAGCGTGCCGCGCTCCTGCAGGTTGAGCATCGCGAACGCGGTCACCGGGCCGGACCTGTCGGCCACCAGGGAGCCGTTGTTGCGGGTGCGCAGCTCGCCGAACCACGGCTCGTAGGAGTCGAACACGTGGTGCACCAGGCCGGTGCCGCGCGTCTCGGTCAGGAATTCCGTACGGAACCCGATCAGGCCGCGGGCCGGCACCACGAACTCCATCCGGATCCAGCCGGTGCCGTGGTTGGTCATGTGCTCCATGCGGCCCTTGCGCACGGCCAGGAGCTGGGTGACCGCGCCGAGGTATTCCTCGGGGCAGTCGACGGTCAGCCGCTCGACGGGCTCGTGCACCTTGCCGTCGATGGTCTTGGTGACCACCTGCGGCTTGCCGACGGTCAGCTCGTAGCCCTCGCGGCGCATCTGCTCGACCAGGATGGCCAGCGCCAGCTCGCCACGGCCCTGCACCTCCCACGCGTCGGGCCGGTCGGTCGGCAGCACGCGCAGCGAGACGTTGCCGACGAGCTCCTTCTCGAGGCGGTCCTTGACCATGCGGGCGGTGACCTTCGAGCCCTTGACCCGGCCCACCAGCGGCGAGGTGTTGGTGCCGATGGTCATCGAGATGGCCGGCTCGTCCACCGTGATCAGCGGCAGCGGGCGCGGGTCCTCGGGGTCGGCCAGCGTCTCACCGATCATGATCTCGGGGATGCCGGCGATGGCGATGATGTCGCCGGGGCCGGCCTCCTCGGCCGGCTTGCGCTCAAGGGCCTCGGTCATCAGCAGCTCGGTGATCTTGACCCGCTGGATCGACCCGTCGGTACGGCACCAGGCCACCTGCTGGCCCTTGCGCAGCACACCCTGGTGGATCCGGCAGAGCGCGATCCGGCCCAGGTAGGAGGAGGCGTCGAGGTTGGTGACGTGGGCCTGCAGCGGCGCGTTGGGGTCGTAGGTGGGCGCCGGGATCGTCGACTTGATGATGTCGAACAGCGGCTCGAGGTCCTCGGAGTCGGGCATGCCGCCGTCGTCGGGACGGTTCAGCGAGGCGCGGCCGGCCTTGGCGGAGGCGTAGACGATCGGGAAGTCGATCTGCTCCTCGGTGGCGTCGAGGTCCATGAACAACTCGTAGACCTCGTCCACGACGTCCTTGATCCGGGCGTCGGGGCGGTCGACCTTGTTGATGCACAGGATGACCGGCATCTTCGCGGCGAACGCCTTGCGCAGCACGAAGCGGGTCTGGGGCAGGGGGCCTTCCGAGGCGTCCACCAGCAGCACGACACCGTCGACCATCGACAACCCGCGCTCGACCTCGCCGCCGAAGTCGGCGTGGCCGGGGGTGTCGATGATGTTGAGGGTCATGCCGCCGTGCTTGACCGCGGTGTTCTTCGCGAGAATGGTGATGCCCTTCTCGCGCTCGAGGTCGTTGGAGTCCATGACGCGGTCGTCGACGTCCTGGTTCGCACGGAAGGCCCCGGACTGCCAGAGCATGGCGTCGACCAGCGTAGTCTTGCCATGGTCGACGTGCGCGATGATCGCGATGTTCCGCAGGTCGTCGCGGCTGTTCAAAGGCATGATGACGTCTCGCTCTGTGTCGTGGGGGCGGCCGCGCGAAGTCGCGACCTTATAAGTCTAGTTGATCCCCTCTGATGGCAAGAGCGGGACGAGGTGGCGATGAGCGTAAGCGCGGGCGTCGTCGTCGTTACGGAGCGGAATCGCGCTGTCGGGAACGAGCACGAACGACAATGCCACACGGACGAACGTCTCGGCCACCTCGGCGTCGCCCACGTGGGCCGTCAGATAGTCCCTGGCCACGGTCAGATAGGCCCCGGCCTCCACCGTGAGCAGGGGCAGGATCGTCCCGGGCTCGGTCGCGATCAGCCTGCTCAGCAGTGGGTGCCCGCGGACGAGCCGTAACGTGATCGCGAACCCCTCCGCCACCTGGTCGGCGCGCGTCGGCAGCGGGGCCAGCGCCTGCTCGAACGCCCGCAGGAAACGTCTCAGCTCGCGCAGGATCACCGCCTGGATCAGGTCGCCCTTGCGCGCGAAGCGCCGGTAGACGGTGACGCGCGACAGCCCCGCGCGGCGGGCGACCTCGTCCATGGTCAACCGGCGCAGGCCCTGCTCCAGCAGCCCCGCGTAGGCGGCGTCGAGGATGCGATCGAGGGAGTCGTCCGGCATGGATCAAGCCTAGGCCGCCGCACCTACATAGCCGGTTGCACAATTGTGCGCATGGCAATCTTGGGCCGGATCCCTAGATTGACGGCATGACCTGGACAGAGCTGGTTATGGCCGCGGCACCGATGCAAGGCGATCAGCCCGCGGTGAGCGACGTCAGGACCGGTGAGGTGCTGTCCTACGCGGCGTTCGCCCGGCGGGTCACCAGAGCCGCGGCGGGCCTGCACCGCCAGGGTCTGCGCTACGGCGAGCAGGTGCTCGTCAACGTCCCTCTCGGGGCCACGCTCCCCGTGGCCGTCCACGCCGTCGCCTGGGCCGGCGGGGTCGCGGTGCCGGCGACCGCGGGCTCGGCCCGCCTGATGATCAGCCAGGGCCCCTACGACCCCACCGCGTTCAAGGTGGAGCAGGTCTTCTCCTTCCGGCCGGCCCCGGGCACCAGGCCGTTCAGCGAACTGCTGGCCGAGGGCGCGCACGAGTTCGGGCCGCTGGCGGGCCCCGCGCTCACCCTCGACGGCGTGCGGCTGTTCGACCACGACGAGCTGGCGGGCGATCTGCGCAGGCTCGCCACCCGGCTGGTGATCGGCAAGGACGACGTCGTCATCGCGGCCGTGAGCGAGCCCTTCCGCGGCCTGCGGCTGATCGATCTGGCCATGACGGCCGGCGCCCACGTCGTGGTCGCCCACGAGCCCAGCCTGGTCGGCTGCCGGGTGCTGGCCGCCGAGCGCCGGGCCACCATGGTCGTCGCGCCATATGACCTGGCCAGGAAGCTGCTGGGCGATCCGGTTCTGCGCGTCATCGACGAAAGGGCGGTCGTAAGCTCGCTTGGTCTGTGAAAAGTGCGACACTGTGGGAGAGTGTGATCCTTCCGCGACGCAGGGTGACCACATGCCAGACTCCCCCCGGCACAACCTTCCAGCAGAGCCCAACCGGTTCGTGGGGCGCGAGAGAGATCTCGACGATCTGAGCGCCCTGTTCGGCGAGACGCGCGTGGTGACGCTGTGCGGGGTCGGCGGCATCGGCAAGACCCGGCTGGCCCTCCGGGTGGCCGCCGGGCTCATGTCCGCCTACCCTGACGGCGTCTGGTTGGTCGAGCTGGCCAGGTTCGGCCGTCCCGAGCTCGTCGAGCAGGAGATCGCCCGGGTGCTCGGCGTGCGCGAGGAGACCGGCACGCCGCTGCTCGACACCGTGACCGCCCGGCTGCGCGCCCTGCGCTGCCTGCTGCTGCTCGACAACTGCGAGCACCTGGTCGACAGGTGCGCCGAGGTGGCCACGACGCTCGTGGCGGCCTGCCCCCGGCTGAGCGTGCTGGCCACCAGCAGAGAGCCGCTGCGCATCGCCAGCGAGCTGATCTGGCGGGTGCCGCCGCTCGACCTGCCCGACCCGGGCGCCGCTGACGCCGAGTCCGTGCACCTGTTCATGGACCGGGCGGTGGCCGCGGGCACCCGGCTGGGTCCCGAGAGCCTGCCCGACGTGGTGCGCCTGTGCCGGGCGCTCGACGGGCTGCCGCTGGCGCTGGAGCTGGCCGCCGCCCGTACGAGCCTGCTCAGCCCCGGCCAGATCGCCGACCGCATCGACGACCGGTTCTCGCTGCTCACCACCGGCGGGCGCACCGCCCCCGCCCGGCAGCGCACCCTGCTGGCGGCCGTGGAGTGGAGCTACGACCTGCTGGCGGCCAAGGAGCAGGTGCTGCTGCGCCGGCTGTCGGTGTTCGCCCGCGGGTTCGACCTCGACCTGGCCGAGCAGGTCTGCGCCGAGCGGCCCATCGGCGGCGCGGAGATCGTCGACCTGCTCGGCGGCCTGGTCGACAAGTCCCTCGTGCTCTGCGACGAGCGCCGCAGGCGCTACTGGCTGCTCGAGACCATCAAGCGCTACGCGGTCGAGCGCCTGGAGCAGGCCGGAGAGCTCGAGGTCCTGCGCGAGCGGCACCTCAACGTGCTCTGCGAGCTGCAGGAGCGCCACTTCACGACCGAGATGGTGACGCCGGGCGTGCCGTGGCCGCGCCGGTTCGAGGCGCTGACCGCGAGCAAGGACCTGCTCGACGACCAGCGGGTGGCGCTCGACTGGGCCGCCGAGTCCGGCAACGTGCCGCTGGGGCTGCGCCTGTGCGCGACCAGCACGGGGTTGCTGCCCATCGGGGGCAACCTGACGGAGATCGTGGGCTGGATCGAGCGGCTGCTCTCGCTCGACCTGACGCACGTGCCGGTGGAGCAGGTCGCGCACGCCAAGGCCTATCTGGCCTATGGGCTGGAGGCGCGAGACGAGCTGAGCCGCTCGCTGGAGGTGGCCGAGCAGAGCCTGGCCGGGCTGTCGCCGTCGAACGAGTTCCCGCGCTGCGTCATGCACAGCCTCATGGTCGTGGTGCTGCTCCGCATGGGCCGGGCCGACCAGGCGCTGCGCCACGCGGAGGAGGGGCTGGCCCTGGCCAACGCCTCCGGCGACGCGTGGAACCAGGCGGCGGGGCTGGCCGGGCTGTCGGCGGTCGCGCTGACCAGGGGGCGACTGCGCGAGGCGCAGCGGCACGGCGAGGAGGCGCTGGCGCGGGCGCGTGAGCACGGCCATCGCTGGATCATGGCCAGGTCCGCCGCCCAGCTCGGCGCGGTGGCCGAGGCCCGCGGCGACCTGGTGACCGCGCAGGCGCAATACGAGATGGCCGTCCCCTGGCTGCGGGATCTGGGCAGCGATCCGGAGCTGGCGCGCTGCCTGGCCAGGATCGGCCGGGTGGCGGCGATGCTGCACGAGTTCGGCATCGCGCGGGAGCGGCTGGCCGCGAGCCTCGCGCTGGCCAGGGACACGGGCCAGCGGCAGGGGGTGGCCCGGTGCCTGGTGGGGCTGTCGGTGCTGGCGGAGTACGAAGGCGACCTCGAGGGCGCCGTGCTCGCCGCGGCGGCGGCGACGACGCTGCGTGAGGCCTTCGGCCAGCACTCGGCCACGATCAGGATCGAGGAGCTGCTCGGCCGGGCCCGCACCAAGCTGGGCGACGGCCGCACGATGTCGCTGTGGTCGCGGGGCCGGGCGACGAGCCCCGACGACGCCGCCCGGCACGTGCTGGAGGGCGAGCGGCTGGCGCCGCGGACACCCGTGGCGGCCGAGCCCGTCAAGCACTCGCTGCTGACCGCGCGCGAGCAGGAGATCGCCGCCCTGCTCACCAGGGGCCTGTCCAACCGGGCCATCGCGGAGGAGCTGGTGATCAGTCCCGCGACCGTGGCCCGCCACATCGCCAACATCATGGAGAAGCTCGGCTACACCTCACGGGCCCAGATCGCGGTGTGGGCGTCGGAGCATCCGCTCTGATCGTGGACGCGTCCGCGCCTGCTTCTGCATAGGGATCTGCATATTCCGCCCCATGTGTGCATCAGATGCCCTCCCTACCGTGGGCGACATGGATGAGCGCATCGTGATGGTGGACTCGGGCACCGGCCTGAAGCTCACCGAGGAACAACTGGACGAGAGGTGCGCGGTGGCGATCGTCCAGTTGCGGCGCAGAGGGGTGCGCGTTGGCGACACCGTGCTCATCTGCCTGCCCGTCGGGCCCGATCTGCTGGTGGCGACCGACGCGGTGATCGCCGCCGGCGGCGTCGTCTGGCCGCTGCCCGCCGATCTCGACACGGGCACGTTCCGGGATCGCATCCAGGAGAGCGGGGCCCGCGTGATGATCTCCAACGTCCAGCGGGCGCTGGACGCGGCGGACGAGTCACGCGTACGGATCGTGATGAGCGTCGCAGACCTGAGCGCTGCACATTCGTATCCGACGAGTCGCCAACTCTGCACGGAAAGTGATCGCATCGGCCCGCGCGCCGGAGGAGACTGAGCTCGAAGGTGATCCTCCCGCGACCACTTGGGCCCGACATGACTGCGCACGTGCTGCACAACCTCCCGGCAGAGCCCAACCGTTTCATCGGACGCGCGCGCGACGTGGCGGAGCTGAGCGCGCTGGTGCGCGAGGAACGCGTGGTCACGCTCAGCGGCGTGGGCGGCATCGGCAAGACGCGGCTGTCGTTGCGGGTGGCGGCGCGGGCGGTGCCCTGGTTCGCCGACGGGGTGTGGCTGGTGGAGCTGGGCCGGGTGGGCGACCCGGCGCTGGTCGCCGGCGAGCTGGCCGGGGTGCTGGGCGTCCATGAGGAGCTGCCGGGGCACCTGCTCGACGGCCTGCGCGTACGCCTGCGCGAGGCCGGCGCGCTGATCGTGCTGGACAACTGCGAGCACCTGGTCGAGTGCTGCGCGGAGCTGGTGGCCGGGCTCCTCGCCGACTGCCCTGACCTGCGATTCCTGCTCACCAGCCGGGAGCCGCTGCGCATCCCGGGAGAGCTGGTCTGGCGGGTGCCGCCCCTGGAGTTGCCCGACGCCCGCCATCCCGACGCCGAGTCGGTGCTGCTGTTCGTGGAGCGGGCGCTGGCGGCCGGGGCGCGCGGGGTGAGCGACAACATGGACGACATCGCGCGCCTGTGCCGGGCGCTCGACGGCCTGCCGCTGGCCCTGGAGCTGGCGGCGGCCCGCACCAGCCTGCTGAGCCCCGGCCGCATCGCCGACCGCATCGGCGACCGGTTCAGGCTGCTCACCACCGGCGACCGCTGCGCCCCCGCCCGGCAGCGCACGCTGCTCGCCACGGTGGAGTGGAGCCACGACCTGCTCAAACCCAAGGAGCGGGTGCTGCTGCGCCGGCTGTCGGTGTTCGCGGGGCTGTTCGACCTCGAGCCGGCCGAGCGGGTGTGCGCCGACGGCGGGATCCTGCGCCGGGCCGAGCTGCTCGACCTGCTCGCCGGCCTGGTCGACAAGTCGCTGGTGCTGCACGACGGCGCGGCCGGCCGCTACCGCCTGCTCGAGACGATCCGCCAGTACGCCGCCGACCGCCTGACCGAGGCCGGTGAGGCCGACCGGCTGCGCGACCGGCACCTGCGGACGGTCTGCGAGGAGATGGAGCGCTGCCACGAGGGCGGCTCGCTCGACCACCGGATGCCGTGGCCGGAGCGGTTCGCGTACTTCGCCAGGGGGCGGGGCCTGCTCGACGACTGCAGGGTGGCGGTGGACCGGGCGGTGGAGTCGGGCGACGCGGCGACCGGGCTGCGCCTGGCCCGTGCGGCCCTGGCCGTCATGGCCCTGCGGGGAGACCTGCGCGAGTGCGTCGGCTGGCACGAGCGGCTGCTCGCGATGGACCTGTCGCAGGTGCCGCCCGACCTGGTGGCGGTGGCCAAGGGGGCGCTGGCGTACGGGCTGGAGCTCGGCGACGAGCTGCGGCGGGCCGAGGAGCTCATCGTGCAGGCGGTCGAGGAGCAGAAGAGGCACCCCTACACCCACTGGCTCGGCATCACCTACGGCGTGGCGCTGACCGTGTTCTTCCGCACCGGGCAGAGCGAGAAGGCGCTGCGCTACCTGGAGGAGCTGGAGGCGGCGGCCACCGCTCACGACGACCTGTTCAACCTGGCCACGGTCCGCATCGCCCAGCTCAACCTGGCGCTGTTCCACGGCCGGCTGCGGCACGCGCAGCGCCGCGGCGAGGAGGCGCTCGCCCTGGCTAGGCGGTCGGGGCACCCCTGGACCCAGGCCAGGGCACTGACCCACCTCGCCGCGGTCGCCGAGGCGGCGGGCGACCTGGAGGCGGCCATGGCGCACCACGTGGCCGCGCTGCCGCTGCTGGAGGGCCTGGACAACGGGGTCGAGCTGGCCCGCTGCCGGGCCCAGACGGGCCGGGTGGCGGTCGGGCTGCGCGACTACGCCGCCGCCCGAGACCACGTGGCCGCCGCTCTGGAGCTGAGCAGGCAGGCGGGGCAGCGCAGGGGGATCATCCGCGCGCTCATGGCCCTGTCGGCCCTGGCACAGGCCCAGGACGACCTGGAGGGCGCGGTGCTGGCCGGTTCGGCCGCCACCGCACTCCGGGAGTCGATCGGGCAGTTCGGCACGCCTGGGCGCGTTCAGGAGCTGCTGACGCTGGCGGGGGCCAGGCTCGGGGAGGGCCGCGTGACGCTGCTGTGGGCCAGGGGCATGGAGTGGCCGACCGAGCAGGTGGTCCGGCGGGTGCTCGGCGGCGAGGGCGGCCGCATGCCGTTGCCGGCCCTCCGGCCCGGTGCCCTCCACGGCGCGCTGACCGCCAGGGAGCGGGAGATCGCCACCCTGCTCGCGCGTGGCCTGTCCAACCGGGTCATCGGGGAGGAACTGGTGATCAGTCCCGCCACCGTGGCCCGGCACATCGCCAACATCATGGACAAGATGGGCTTCGCCTCCCGCTCCCAGATCGCGGTGTGGGCGGCCGGGCGTGAGGTGGAAACCGGGCGTACCTAAGCTCATACGCATGCCTTTCGCGCCCAGCTTTCCCGTCATGCTCCGGACCGAGGACGGGGTCCGCATCGACGCCACGCACACTCCTTCCAGCCGCACGGACATGGGCATCGTGTTCGCGCACGGTTTCACCGGCTCGTGGCGGGACCGTACGGCGCGGCGCATCGTCCACGTGCTGAGCGGCCACGGCGGCGTGATCGCCTTCGACTTCCGCGGCCACGGGCGCTCCGGGGGCGAGACCACGGTGGGCGACCTGGAGATCCTCGACCTGGAGGCCGCCGTCCGGCACGCCCGGGTGGTGGGCTACTCCAAGATCGCGGTCGTGGGCTTCTCCATGGGGGCGGCGGTGGCCGTGCGCCACGCGGGGCTGCGCGGCGGGGTGGACGCGGTGGTGGCGGTGAGCGGCCCGGCCCGGTGGTACTACCGGGGCACGAGGCCGATGCGGCAGGTGCACTGGGCGATCGAGCGGCCGTTCGGGCGGTGGGCGGCCAGGCTGGCCAAGCGTACGAGGATCACCCGGGCCGAGTGGGACCCCGTCCCGATGCCGCCCCATGAGGCCGCGGCGCTCGTCTCACCCACTCCGCTGCTGATCGTGCACGGCGACGCGGACGCGTTCTTCCCGCTGGATCACGCCCATCAGCTCTACGCCGGGGCGCGGGAGCCGAAGGAGCTCTGGGTCGAGCCCGGCTACGGTCACGCGGAGTCCGCGGCGAGCCCCGAACTCATTCGCCGAATCGGCAAATGGATCTCCTCGAACCTTTCGTGAGTAATACACGTCTACCTATGGCGGATGGAAGGAAACCGCCGGGAGAAAGTCTCTGGGGAAGGAAACCGCCTATGCGGTGGACGTGGGACATACTTCTGTAGTCAGGCGGTCGCGCACGGTGGCCCGCATCCAGCGGGCCGCGGGTGGGCGAGAGTGGCACCTAGCGTTGCGGGGGCGCGCTGGGTGCCCCATCCCGCGTGACGAAGGGCCCCGCGGTTCGCCGCGGGGCCCTTCGCGTGGCGGTTCTCAGCCGAGGCGGGCGATGGACTTGTACTCGAGGTAGGAGCTCAGGCCCTCGGGGCCGAGCTCGCGGCCGACGCCGCTGGCCTTGTAGCCGCCGAAGGGGGCGTTGGTCTCCAGCATGAAGCAGTTGACGCCGTAGGTCCCGGTGCGGACCTGGCGGGCCACGTCCATGCCGCGCTCGGTGTCGGCCGTCCAGACCGTCCCGGCCAGGCCGTAGTCGCTGTCGTTGGCGATGCGTACGGCGTCCGCCTCGTCCTCGTACGGGATCACCGCCAGGACGGGACCGAAGATCTCCTCCCTGGCGATGCGCATGTCGTTGGAGACCCCGGCGAAGACGGTGGGGGAGACGTACCAGCCGCGGTCGTGGGGCCGGTCCAGGCCGCCCACGACGACCTTGGCGCCCTCGTCGATGCCGATCTTGATGTATCCCTCGACCCGGTCCTGCTGGCGCTTGGCCACCAGCGGGCCGATGCCGGTCGCCGGGTCGGCGGGGTCGCCGACGGCCTGCCCGGCCACCATGCCCGCGACCGCGTCGACGACCTCGTCGTAGCGGTGGCGCGAGGCCAGGATGCGGGTCTGGGCCACGCACGCCTGGCCGTTGTTCATGAGGGAGGCCATGGACAGGAAGCCCATGCTGGCGGCCAGGTCGGCGTCGTCCAGGATGATCGCGGCCGACTTGCCGCCCAGCTCCAGGCTGACCCGCTTGAGCTGCTCGCCGCAGATGGCCGCGATGCGCCGCCCGGCGGCCGTCGAGCCGGTGAAGGCCACCTTGTCCACGTCCGCGTGCGAGATCAGGTGCTCGCCGACCTCGCGGCCCGCGACCACGATGTTGAGCACGCCCGCCGGCACGCCCGCCTCGGCCACCCATTCGGCCAGCAGGTACGCGTCCAGCGGCGTCTCCGGCGCCGGCTTGAGCACCACCGTGCACCCGGCCAGCAGCGCGGGCGCGAGCTTGGTCATGGTGACGAACTGGGGCACGTTCCACGGCACCACGGCCGCGACCACGCCCACCGGCTCCCTGCGCACGGTGGTCGGGCCGAACAGTCCGGGCCGCTGCTCCTCCTGCTCGAACGTCTTGCCCAGCTCGGCGTAGTACTGCAGCATGCCGAGCGGCTGCGGCGCCTGCGCGAGGTTGGAGAAGGTGATCGGCGAGCCCATCTCCTCCGTGATGAGCTGGGCCATCTCGCCCTGGCGCTCGTTGTAGATCGCGGCCAGCCTGCCGATCACCTCGGCCCGCTCGGCGAACGTCATGCGCGGCCACGGCCCGTGGTCGAACGCCTGCCTGGCGGCCGCGACGGCGCGGTCCATGTCCTCGGCGGTGCCCTCGGGCACCCGGCCGACGACCTCTTCGGTGTGGGGTGAGACGACGTCGATAGTCCCGGTGCCCGCCGGGGCCACCCATTCGCCCCCGATGAACAGCGTGTCGTGCTGGCGCATGTCGTGAGCCTCCTGCTTGACCGAATGCTTGCTTGCTACCGCCATGCCACAAGGTGACCGAACCATGTTCTGTCCGTGCACGCAAGAGGGGCGCGGCGCACGCGCGCCGCGCCCCTCAGCCTGTCCTCAGGGCCTCAGCGAGGATCGCCGAGCAGGTGCCGCATGGACCGCTTGACCAGGTCCGTACGCGTGGCCTGGTCGCTCACCGTCTCGATGCCGAAGCCGAGGTAGACGGTGTCCTTGGTGACGATGCCACCGCCCTCCTCGAAGACCTGGTCCGTACGGAACCAGTTGTTGACCGACGGCGACGAGCCCGCGGGCGGGGCGCCGACGGCCCAGCCGCTCAGGTCGGTCTCGAACGACGTCGTCTCGGCCGTCGCGCCGTCCAGCGTGACCGTGAAGTCGTCGAGGAAGACGCCCGCGCCCTGGGTGGACCAGTCGCTGACGTAGGAGATGGACAGCTCGACCCGCTTGCCCGCGTACGGGGTCAGGTCGACCTTCCACTGCTGCCAGCCGCCCGAGTTGCCCGAGGCCGCGTTCCAGGAGCCGGAGGTGCCGGTCGGCCCGCAGTCGGCGCCCTGGTAGCGCTGGGTGAACGGGTGGATCGTGCGCCAGCCGCCGCTGTTCTCCGTCAGGCAACTGTCGCCGGTCTCCTGGGTGGTGTGCCCGTTCGCGTCGGGCAGCGTGGTCCAGTCGTCGCCGCCCGCCGTCCGGGCCTCGACGGTCAGGAAGTCCCAGTTGGCCTCGGTGTCGTACGACGTCCAGAACGACAGGTCGCCGCTCGACTTCCCGGTCAGGTCGACGGTCTTGGTCAGGCGCTTCCACGAGACGTCGGCGATGCCGCTGTAGACGTCCCAGGAGCCCGTGTGCGGGTCGAACGGGCCGCCCGGGCGTGCCCACTTGACCTGCGCCGAGCTCGCGAACAGCGGGAACTGGGTGGCGGGCAGGATGGCCGAGGTGGCCACGAACGAGTTGGTGTGGCTCGGCTGGATCGTGGCGTTGAACCCCTCGAACCTGCCGCCGTTGCCCCGCAGGGCGAAGGGCTGTCCCGTGTCGTGGTCGGTGCCCGCGTCGTCGAAGAAGACGTAGGCGCCGAGGTAGTACTGCTGGAAGTCGTTGAACACCGGGATGCACGGCGGGTCGTCGGCGACCGTGCACTCGGGGTTCTCGGGCTGGTCGGGCTCGTAGTAGTAGGAGCCGTTGAAGTTGGCCGCGTACGACGGGTACTTGCCGGCGTGCAGCAGCTTGCCGCCCTCGTTCAGGTAGTCGCGGACCGCCAGCTCGGTGTCCACGCCGCCCTTGGACGTCGTGCCCGGCACCTGGCCCACGGACCTCGTGATGACGTCGTCGCCGGTCTCCCAGACGACCGCGCGGTAGTGGCTCAGCACGCCGAGCGGGTGCGGGGCCTTGCGGCCCGACTTGTCCATGTCGTACACGTCGGAGGAGTAGCCGGCGGCCTGGAGCGCGGCGGCGTACTCGTCGGCGTACTTGGCCTCGGTCACGCCCTGCGCGGGGCTGAGGCCGGTGACGTCCTCGGTGGCCAGGACCAGCACGTCGCCGCCGATGTCGCTCGCGACCGTGTAGGTGAAGTCGGCGCTGTTCGGCTTGCCGTACGAGCTGAACCAGACCTTGACCCGGTCACCCGGTTTCGTGGCGGTGATCTTGCCGCGGAGGCGGTGGTAGTAGCGGTCGTAGCCGGCGCCGTACCGTTCGCCGCCCTCCCACTCCTGGTTGCTGATCAGCGTCGCCTTCGTGGGGCCGCCGTTGACCTGGTAGTTCAGGAACACCCGGCCGAGGTTGCGCTTGGCGTTGACCTGGACGACCTGCTCCTTGCCGTGACTGACCTCGAAGGGGTCGATCACGAAGTCGGGGGTCTTGTTGCCCAGGTGGCTGACCGGCTCGGACGGGTCGACCGCGGACTTGGCCACGTCGAGCGCGAACGGCAGGCCCTTCTCGAACTCCTCCTGGACCAGCGCCTCGTTGTCGGGGAAGACGAAGCCGCAGCCGTCGCAGCCCTCGTTGAGCTCGGGCGTCCAGGACAGCGTGCCGTAGCGGAAGTGCGCCTGGTCGTTGGTGTCGCCGTTGGTGGTGTACAGCTCGGCGCCGAGGTCGGGGTCGAAGCCGGGGATGGCCGGGTTGACGTCGTCGCCGCTGAGCGCCTCGTAGATGGGGTTGTCGGCGCTCTCCGTGGCGATCTGTATGCCGAGCGGGTAGAGCAGCAGCGGGCCGTACGAGTGGTAGTTGAGCTGCATCTCGAACCCGACGCGCCGCAGCAGGCCGTCCATGGCCTTGGTCTCGGGCTCGCTGGCCGGGCCCGTGCCTCGGTAGGTGTCGCTGCTGGGGATGCTCGACGAGCCTTCCTCGTCGTAGTGGAAGTTCGTGGGGAAGTTCCGGTTCGGGTCGACGCCGTCGCCGCCCGTGATCTGTCCGTCTCCGTTGTTGTCGCGCAGGTTCTTGCGCCACAGGCGGTTGCCCTCGGTGAAGGTGAAGTCGTACCCGTCGGGGTTGGCCACCGGCACGAACCACAGCTCGGTCCTGTCGAGCAGGTCCTTGAGCGCGGCCTTGTTCGCGACCACGTACTTCAGCAGCCGCATGTCCACCTCGGTGGCGATCCACTCGCGGGCGTGCTGGGTGGCCGAGTAGAGCGTGGAGGGCTTGGCGCCGTCGCGCGACTGACCGGCGCCCGTGGTCACCTTGGCCGCGAGGATGTCCTGGCCGCGCAGCGACTTGCCGATCGACTGGAGGTCGACGACGTCCTTGTTGGCCTCCGCTATCGCCTTGAGCTGGTCGGCGATGCCGCCGGGCTCGGAGTAGGACTTGAAGACGGTGTAGCCGCCGGCGGCCTGGGCCCTGGCCGCCTCGAGCTGGGTCTGGCCCTGCGGATTGCGCACGGGCTCCGGTTCGTAGCCGAGCTTCTTCAGGGCGTAGAGGTCCGTCTGGGCGGCGGTCAGCTCGATGTGCTCCTTGCCGCCCGCGGAGCGCTGCTGGACGACGTCGAAGCCCTTCTCCCTGAGCGCCTGCCCGGTGCCCGGCGGGCTGTCGAGTTCGTACAGTTCGATGCGGTCGCGGGGCGGCAGCGGATCCACGGACGCCTGCGCGGAGCCGGTGGCCACAAGGGACGTGCCTAAGCCGAGGATGACGGCCGCGGCGAGGTTGAGTGTTCGAGACACGGTCTGCCCTTCGCGGAGACGGAATCGATCGCCATCCCAGACCTTTGGAGCGATCTATACAAGACCCAACTTTTAGGGCTGTCTTAATTCGGACAAATCACTCGAAAACTCGCCAAAGGTGCGCCAGTTCGGTCGTTCGGATGACAGAGATCAAGATCATCTTCTATAGTTTCGGTCCGTCTATGAGAGGAGGGGACGGGTGTGAGAATGTGGCGGGTCGCCGTTCTTGCCACCGTCCTCGCCGGGCTGCTCGGACTTCCCGCGGCCGAGCCCGCCCTGGCCGATCCGAGCCCGGCCGAACTGCGCAAACTCACCAAACAGGCGACTCAGCTCAGCGAGCGCTACCGCGGCCAGATCCAGGTCCTGGAGGAGATCAGGGTCCAGGCGAAGAAGGCCACGGACACCTCGGGCAACCTCGAGGCTCAGCTCAGGGCCGCCCAGGCCGAGGTGGGCCGCATCGCGCAGAGCGTCTACATGGTGGGGCCCGTCGACGGCATGCAGCTCCTCGCCCCCAGCGTCGACCCGTACAAGCTGCTGGGCCAGGCGGCCAACATGATCTACATGGCCGACGAGCGCACCAAGCGCGTCGAGAGCATCCAGAAGCTGATCGACAAGTCCAAAGAGGCCAAGCTCAACGCCAACGAGAAGATCGAGAAGCTGCGCAAAGAGATCAAGACCATGCTGAGCAGGCGCAAGGAGATCGAGCGCCTGCTCAACAAGTACGGCTTCCAGCAGCCGGGCGGCGCCGAGGGCCTGACCCCGCGCCTGATCTCGGTCCGCGCGGAGATCATGCAGAACTTCCCCATGAAGTACGGCGTCGGCTGCCTGCGCCCCGGTGATCCCGGCGAGCACGGCAAGGGCCGGGCCTGCGACTTCATGATGTCCAGAGGCGGCACCATGGCCGCCGGGGCCGACGCCGCCAACGGTGACGCGCTGGCCGCCTGGCTGATCAAGAACGGCGCCCGGCTCGGCGTCATGTACATCATCTGGAAGCAGCGCTACTACGACATCCGCTCAGGCGGCGGCTGGGACCCCATGTCGGACCGCGGCGGGGTGACCGCCAACCACTACGACCACGTTCACGTGTCGGTGTTCTGAGTCCTGTTCTGGGCTTTCAGGAACTCCCTGAACCAGTGGTAGGAGCGCTTCGGCGTGCGGCGCTGGGTGGCGAAGTCCACGTGCACCAGGCCGAAGCGCTGGTGGTAGCCCTCGGCCCACTCGAAGTTGTCCAGCAGGGACCAGGCGAAGTAGCCGCGCACGTCCACGCCCTCGGCCATGGCCTGCCGCATCGCGGCGAGGTGGCCCTCCAGGAAGGCGACGCGGGCGGTGTCCTCGATCGTGCCGTCGTCGGCGGGCACGTCGTCCTGGGAGCAGCCGTTCTCGGTGATCAGGATCGGGGGGAGCGCGGTGTCGTAGCGGGCCTTGAGGCCGGTGAGCAGCTCACGCAGGCCGTCGGGGACGACCGGCCAGCCGAAGGCGGTGGTCGGGAAGCCCGTGACGCCCGCGTCGGCGAAGGGCAGGCCGTCGGCCGTGGGGGCGGCGATGCGGGTGGGGTTGTAGTAGTTGATGCCCAGGGCGTCGATGGGGGTGGCGATGGTCGCCAGGTCGCCGTCCCGGAGGAAGTCCAGCGTCGGGATGTAGGCCGACATATCTGGATATTTGCCGAGAAGGAGTGGGTCGTTGAACAGGCGGTTGTGGAGGACGTCGTAGGCCTCGGCCGCCCTCAGGTCGGCCTCCTCCTGTGAGGCCGGCCAGACCGGGGTGCAGTTGTTGGTGAGCGCGACCTGGCGGGCGCCGGCCGCCCTGAGCGCCTGGACGGCCAGGCCGTGGCCGAGGAGCTGGTGGTGGGCGGCGGGGAGGGCGTCGGTCAGGAGGAGGTGGCCGGGGGCGTGCAGGCCCATGGCGTAGCCGTAGGCCATGTGGACGAACGGCTCGTTCAGCGTGATCCACAGCGGGACGCGGTCGGCCAGGCGGCCGGCGACCGTGGCGGCGTACTCGGCGAAGACGGCGGCGGTGTCGCGGTTCAGCCACCCGCCGCGATCCTCCAGGGCCTGGGGCAGGTCCCAGTGGAACAGCGTGGGCACCGGCTGGATGCCCGCCGCCAGCAGGGCGTCCACGAGCCGGTCGTAGAAGTCCAGGCCCCTGGCGTTGACCTCGCCGCGGCCCTGGGCCAGCACGCGCGGCCAGGCGATCGAGAAGCGGTAGGCGTTCAGGCCGAGGCCGGACATGAGGGCCACGTCCTCGCGCCAGCGGTGGTAGTGGTCGCACGCCACGTCGCCGGTGTGGCCGTCTCTGGTGCGGCCCGGCTCGTGGGCGAAGGTGTCCCAGATGGAGACGCCCCTGCCGTCCTCGCGGGCGGCGCCTTCGATCTGGTACGCGGCCGTGGCCGTACCCCATAGGAACATCCCGTGCTCCCCACTGCTATATGCGAGTGTGACTCATGTTACTTGACCCGAAAACTTCCCCACTCAATCTCGCGGCGATACGCAAGGATGGGGGCATGACCAGTACCTTGCGCCGCCGCCCCGCCCAGCGCCGGAGCGTCGAGCGGGTGGAGCGGATGCTCGACGAGTGCGCGCGCCTGCTCGACGAGGTCGGCTACGAGGCGCTGACCACGAAAGAGGTCGCGCGCCGGGCGGAGGTGCCGATCGGCACGTTCTACCAGTTCTTCCACGACAAGCAGGGGCTGGTGCGGGCGCTGGCGCGGCGCAACCTCGAGGCGTTCCTCCAGCGGATCATCGAGCGCATCCCGGCGGCCGACCTCGGGCACTGGACCGACCTGGTCGATCTGGCCATCGACGAGTTCGTCGACATGAAGCGCACCACCCCGGGGTTCGCCGTGGTGGACTTCGGCGAGGTGCTCGCCGCTCCCGGCGGGCCCGCCGTCGGCGGCAGCAAGCGGGCGCTCGACGGGACGCAGGAGAACAACGTCGTCGTGGCCGAGCGCCTGCGCGCCCTGACGCTGGAGCTCCTGGACGCCCCCGTGGGCCCGGGGCTCGACCGGGCGCTGCTGGTGGCGGTCGAGGCCACCGACGCGGTGCTCAAGCTGGCCTTCCGGGCCGACCCGGGCGGCGACCCCGAGCTGATCGCCGAGTGCAAGCAGCTCGTCCGCCGCTACCTGGACGACCACCTGCCGTAGACGCGGGTTCCGGTCCTCATGGTGCGGCCAATACACACCGATGTAGTCTGTCCGCAATCCGCCGGGCGGCCTGCCGGCCCCGGTTGACCTGGAGTGGACTCCAGGTGCGATCCTAGGGACCGTGAGCGTCTTTACACCGGCCGAAGTGGTCGAGGAGACCGGCTTCAGCATCGACACGCTGCGCTACTACGAGAAGATCGGCCTGCTGGAGCGCGTGGGCCGGAACTCGGCCGGGCAGCGCCGGTTCAGCCAGGAGGACGTGGGCTGGCTCGGCATGGTCCGCTGCCTGCGCGACACGGGCATGCCGATCGCCACGATGCTGCGCTTCGCCGAGCTCGTACGCGCGGGCGACCACACGATCCCCGACCGCATCAGGCTGCTGGAGGAGCACGACCGGCAGGTCCAGGCCCAGATCGACAACCTCGCCGAGCGTCAGCGCTACATCAACAACAAGATCTCCTACTACCGCAGCGTCCTCTAGCCCTTCCTTTGCCGCCCGCCTGTTAGACCAAGATCCATGGCGGGAACGAGGGCGAGCCAGATCAACGTGCCGCTGCACCGCGTGGCCAGGATCTGCTCGGTGATGCTGTTCGCGCTGCTGGCGCACATCACGTTCGTCCAGGCCTTCGGCTCCCAGCGGCTCAACGCCGACCGCAGGAACGAGCGTCCCCTGATCGCCAGGTTCGGCCACCCGCGCGGCGACATCCTCACCTACGACGGCACGCCCATCGCCACGAGCCGGCCGACCGGCGGCGGCCCGTACCGGTTCCGGCGGGCCTACAAGGACGGGGAGCTGTACGCGGCCGTCACCGGGCACGTGTCGCTGCACCGCACGACGGGGATCGAGCAGGCCCAGGAGGCCGTGCTGTCGGGCGAGGACCCCAAGGTCAAGGTCAGGTCGCTGGTCAGGGACGGAGCCGTCAAGGGGGCCGACGTCCGGCTGACGATCAGCGACCGGGCGCAGTGGGCGGCCTACCAAAGCCTCAAGGCGACCGGGATCCCCGGGGCGGCGGTGGCCGTCAACCCGGCGACCGGGGCGGTCCTGGCGCTGGCCACCTACCCGACGTACGACCCGAACGCGCTGGCCACCTTCGACCGGGCGCGGCTCGCCGAGGTCACGCGGCGGCTGCGGCTGGCGCCGTCGCAGCCGCTGCTCAACCGGGCGCTGAACCAGCTCTATCCGCCCGGGGCCACGTTCAAGCTGGTCACCGCGGCGGCGGCGCTGGCGTCGGGCGAGTACACGCCGTCCGCCCTGGTGGACGCGCCGGCCCGGTTGCAGCTTCCCGGGACGCCCACGTACCTGCAGAACGCCGGCGGCGGGGCCTGCGGGAACGCCCGGCCGACGCTGACGTACGCGTTCCAGGTGTCGTGCAACACGGCGTTCGCCAACATCGGGCTGCAGCTCGGGCAGGACCTGCTCAGGGACCAGGCGGAGGCGTTCGGCTTCAACGCGGCGCACCTGACGATCCCGCTGGCCGCGACCACGAGCCGGTACCCGCTGGCCATGGACCGGCCCCAGACCGCCCTGTCGGCCATCGGGCACCACGAGAACCGGGTGACGCCGCTGATGGTCGCCATGATGTCGGCGGCGGTGGCGAACAACGGGGTGCTGATGCGGCCGTACCTGGTGGAGGAGGTGCGGCTGGCGGACGGGTCGGTGATCAACCGGGCCGGGCCGGTGCCCTACCGCAGGACGATGTCGCCGGCGCTGGCGCGCTATCTGGCGGCGATGATGACGACGGTGACGCACGCCGGGGGGACGGGGGCGGGGGCGGCCATCCCCGGGGTGGAGGTGGCGGCCAAGACGGCCACGTCGGCGGACGTGCCCGGGATGGGAGACCACGCCCTGGTGACGGCCTTCGCCCCGGCGGACGCGCCCGAGGTGGCGGTGGGGGTGGTCCTGGAACGTCCGGGGGACCGGGCGAACGAGGTGGCCCCGATCGCCCGCGCCATCATCGAGGCGGCGCTGTCGTGACCGGTCAGCGGTAGGCGGTGGCCTGGAGGGTGTAGAGGTCGGCGTAGAGGCCGTTGAGGGACATCAGCGTCTCGTGGTCGCCCTGCTCGGTGACCTTGCCGTGGTCGAGCACGTAGATGCGGTCGGCGTAGCGGACGCTGGCCAGGCGGTGGGTGATGAGCAGGACCGTGCGGCCGTCGGAGTGGTCGCGGATGCGCTCGAACAGGGCGTGCTCGGCCCGGGCGTCGAGGGCGGCGGTGGGCTCGTCGCAGATGAGCAGGGCGGCGTCGCGGTGGAAGCCGCGGGCGACGGCGATGCGCTGCCACTGGCCGCCCGACAGCTCGTGGCCGTCCTTGAACCGGCGGTCGAGCAGGGTGCGGTAGCCATGGGGGAGGTCGGCGATCACCTCGTCGGCGCCGGCCACGGCGGCGGCCGCGTGCAGGGCGGGCTCGCCCTTGTCGGTGCCCATGGTGATGTTGTAGCGGGCGGTCAGCGGCCAGCGGGTGTGGTCCTGGGCGATGACGGCGGTGCGCAGGCGCAGCTCGTCGGGGCTGACGTCGCGCAGGTCGACGTCGTCCCAGCGGACGGTGCCGGTGCGCGGTTCGTACAGGCCCGACAGGATCTTGGCGAGCGTGGTCTTGCCGGAGCCGTTCTCGCCGACGAACGCGATGACCTCGCCGTGTTTGATCTCTATCGAGACGTCGCGCAGAGCCGGGTTCTCGGCGCCGGGGTAGGTGAACGTGACGCCCTCGGCCACGATGCTCTCGAAGCCCTCGGGCATGGCCGAACGGGGGGCGCGGGGCAGGCGGCGCTCGGCGTCGGCGCAGAACTCCAGGAAGTCGGTGAAGTAGAGGCCCTCTTCGTAGAGGTGGTTGGTGGCGTACATGAGGTTGCCCAGTGAGCTCTGGGCGGAGCGGATGGCCAGGACCGCCGTGCCCGCCACGGCGAGGGGGATGGCGGCGACGGCCAGCAGGACGCCGAGCGCCACGTAGACCAGGCCGCTGCCGAGGCCGCCGAGGGCCTCGCCCACCAGCCTGGCCACCGTCTGGCGTCTGGCCAGGCCCAGCATGACGTCCTGCTCCGCCTTGGCCACGGCGTCGTACATGCGCAGCAGGAAGCCGCGCATCGTGAACGAGCGGACCTCGGCGGCGGGGTCGCGGTCGGCCAGGAGCTCGCCGATGATCCACTTGCGCCGGTTGGCGGGGATGAGGGCGTAGAGGGTGGCGTAGCGCATCTTGGCGCTGCGGACCATGGCCCACGCGTCGGGCAGCACGGCCAGCAGGAGCAGCGGCAGCAGGACCGGGTGCAGGACGCCGAGCACGCCGGCCACGGCGGCGATGCCGACGGCGGCCGTCATCACGTCGATGGCGGAGGTCACCACCGAGTCGGCCATCGCCAGCCCGCGCAGCCGGGCGCGCTGCAGCGAGTCGTGGAACTCGGGGTCGTCGTAGGAGACCAGGTTCACCTGGCTGGTCAGGCCGTAGAGGCGCTCCTCGGTCAGGCGGGAGACCTGCGGGTCGAGGCGCGACTGCGCCCAGCCGGCGCCCGCCTGCATCACCGTGCGCAGCGTCGCCGCCGCGCCGACCAGGGCGAGGCTGGGCAGCGCCGCCATCACCCGGTCGGGCGTCGGGCCCTCGCTGAACAGCGCCGTCAGCACGCCCGTGGTGGCGAGCAGCCCGAACGCGGTGAACACGCCGCCCAGCAGGTTGAGCACGATCGTGGCCACGGTGTCGCGGGGGCTCGCGCGCCAGGCCATGCGCATCGCCTGCTTCACGAGGGACGGCAGGCGCCTGGCGATGGTGAGGAAACCCACCTCGGCCAGCTTGTCCGTGTGGGCGTGCCAGTCGGAGAAGGAGATCTCGCCGAGTTCCAGCGGCTCATCGGCCATGCTTTGAGTGTGCCCAGGGGTACGGAGAGTTCTCCATCGATTATCTCTGGGCGCAGGGCGTAGTTGATGACACACTCACAGTGATGCTGCGATCTGCCGACTTCAGCAATCTGCCGGCCGAACCGAACGCGTTCGTGGGCCGGGAGTCCGATATGGATGAGCTCGTCCACCTGATGCGTGTCTCACGCGCCGTGACCCTGTGCGGGGCGGGCGGCATCGGGAAGACCCGGCTGGCCCTGCGCCTGGCCGCCAGGATCGCCTCGGCGCACCCCGCCGGCGTCCACCTGGTGGAGCTGGCCGACCTGGAGAAGGGCGAGCTCAGAGGCCACGTCGCCGCCGCGCTCGGCATCGCGGGCGACCTGGCCGAGACGATCGGCGGCCGGCGCGTGCTCCTGCTGCTCGACAACTGCGAGCCGGTGATCGGCGAGTGCGCGGAGCTGTGCCGCGACCTGCTCGGCGCCTGTCCCGGGGTGACCGTGCTGGCCACCAGCCGCGAGCCGCTGCGGGTGCCCGGCGAGACGGTGTGGCGGGTGCCGCCGCTCTCGGTGCACGGCGAGGAGAGCGAGGCGACGCGGCTGTTCGTGGCCAGGGCCACGGCCGCCAGGCCCGGATTCGAGCTGACCGACGAGACGCGGCCGCTGGTCACGGAGCTGTGCCGGGCGCTCGACGGGCTGCCGCTGGCGATCGAGCTGGCCGCCGCCCTGGTGCGGGTCCTGTCGGTGGGCCAGCTCGTGGAGCGGCTCGACGACAGGTTCCGGTTGCTGGCCGGCGGCGCCCGTACGGCTCCCGCCCGCCACCGGACACTCAGGGCCGCGGTGGACTGGAGCTACCGGCTGCTCACCCCGCAGGAGCGGCTGCTGCTGCGCCGTACGGCCGCCTTCCGCTCCTCCTGGACCCTCGACCTGGCCGAATGGGTCTGCTCGGGCCCCGGCCTCGCGGAGGAGGACGTGCTGCCCCGGCTCTGCGACCTGGTGGACAAGTCGCTGGTCGCCCTCGACGGTGAGATCGCCGGCCAGGCGCGCTACCGGCTGCTGGAGACCGTCCGCGACTACGCGCTCGAGCAGCTCGCCGAGTCCGGTGAGGAGGCCGAGTTGCGGCGCCGGCACCTGACGGCGCTGGCCAGGCTGGCGGGCCGGTTCAAGGAGGTGCTGGCGCCGGGGGCGCGCACGTCGTGGCCCGTGGTCGAGCGCCACGTCAACCTCTTCGACGGCCTCAAGGTCGAGGTGAGCTCCGCCTGCGACTGGTCGATCGCCATCGGCATGCCGGAGACCGCGCTCGGCCTGCTGACCGACATCCGCTTCCTGCTGATCGGCAGCGGGCGCAAGCTGGACATGGCCGAGCGGCTCGACCGCCTGCTGGCCCTCGACGTCCCCCAGGTGCCGCGGGCGCTGCGCGGGCAGGCCATGATCCTGCGCGCCGAGCTGGCGCTGGCCGCGGGCGACCTGGAGCCGGCGATGCGCTGCGCGCGTGCCGGGCTGGAGCTGTGCGCCGCCGCCGCGGACGTCTACGGCGAGGCCGTCGGGATGGTCGTGCTGGCCCAGCTCACCGGCGAGCAGGAGGCGCTCGCTCGCGCGCTGGAGACCGCCAGGCAGTCGGGCGACCTCGTGCTGGAGTCGATGGCCCAGGGCACGAAGGCCCGTTTCGGCCTGCACCAGGGCCGCCTGCACGAGGCGCGGCGCGCGTTCGAGGAGGTCCTGGCGATCAGCGAGGAGCTCGACAACCACTACGGGCAGACCTTCAGCCACATCGGGCTGGCCCAGGTGGCCCGGCGCTCGGGTGACCTGGCGACCGCCAAGCGGCACTACGAGTCAGGGCTGAGCCTGCTGCGGCACGTGGACGCCAGGCAGTACACCGTGAGCTGCCTGGCCGGGCTCGGCCGGGTGGCGCTCGACCAGGGCGACCTGGTGGAGGCCAGGGCCAGGCTCACCGAGGCGCTCGTGCTCAGCCGCGACGCGGGGCTGCGCACCGGCATCGCCAGGCGGCTGGAGGCGTGGGCCGGCCTGGTGGCGGCCGAGGGCGACCAGCGGCGGGCGGTGCTGCTGGTGGCGGCCTCGGTGACGCTGAGCGGCCGGCAGCCGGACGCACGCACCGAGGACGTGCTGCGCCCCGCGCGGGCCGCGCTGGGCGAGGCCGTGGTCGGCGTGCTCTGGGCCGAGGGCATGAACCTGACGGCCGACCAGGCGGTCGCCTGCGCGCTCGACGGCGCGCTGCCCGAGCCGTCCGCCGCGCCGGTCGTGCCGGTCGGCCAGGAGAGCCGGCTCACGGCCAGGGAGCGGGAGATCGCGGAGCTGGTGGCCAGGGGGCTCAGCAACCGGGCGATCGCCGAGGAACTGGTCATCAGCCCGGCGACCGCGGCCCGGCACGTGGCCAACATCCTGTCGAAGCTGGGGTTCTCCACGCGTACACAGATCGCCGCATGGGTGATCGGCGGACGCTGAGCCGCCCCACCTCTCTACACATCGCCGCACCGGTCCGCTTACATCGTCGAATGGCCATGTCAGCGCATGTGCCGTCCCGGCCGCACGCCTACCGTTACATCTCGTGATCGGCCGCACACCGCGTACCCCGCCCCTCGCGTCGGAGGGGCCGCGGCCGATCGGCCGGGGACGTCACGCGTCCTCACGGAGCTGGGCCTCCTCGGAGGGGTGGGGGCCCGGTTCCGGGCGTGTGACAGCGGGCTCGAGTCGCGCAGGGCTCGGGCCCGCCCACGCGAATGCACAACGGCATACATACATCGGGGGATGCCGGCAGGTCGGGGCGGCCGTACGTTGTCCGGCATGAAGCCTGCCGCCTCGACCACCGGCACCGTCATCCATGAGGTGTTCCGCCGGGCCTACGAGCGCGGTGACCGCCCCGCGCTGATCGACCTGCGGGGCGGTCACGTCTACGGCTACCGCAGGCTGGTGACCGAGGTGACCAGGGCGGCGTCCGGGCTCGTGCGCAGGGGAGCGCGGCGTGACCAGGTGGTGGGCGTGCACGTCTCCACGGCGGGCGCGCAGACGCTGGCGGTGCACACGGTGGTGGCGGCCGGCGGGGTGGCGGCGCCCATCGATCCGGGTGCGGGGGCGTACGACATGGCCGCGTGGCTGCGCGAGTGCGACGCCCGCCTGCTGATCACCACACCCGACCTGGCCGAGACGGCGATCCTGGCGGCCGAGGAGTCCCGGGTGCGCCAGATCGTCTCGCTGGGTTCGGCGCTCGACACGATCGACTTCCGGGCCCTGCTCACGCTGGAGCCCACGGCGCTGCCCACGCTCGACGCCAAGCGCCAGGACGCCCTGCTGCTCACGGACGGCAGCCGCCTGTCCCACGCGGGGCTGCTGGGCCGGATGGCGGAGCTCGACCTGCCCGTGCGACTGGCCGAGTCCGACGTGGTGCTGGCCACGTGGCCGCCCGACGGCTGCGCAGACCTGGTCGCGCTGGTCGGCCTCGGTGTCTCGAAGGGCGCGCTGGTGGTCGCCGCGGGCGGTGGCGACCTTCCCGGCACCGGCCACGACTTCAGCGTGACCGTCGTGACGGGCCCGGACGGGGCGCTGGAACGCGTCGGATGAGCCTGAATATGCGGAGCTGTTACCGCCGATCCCTTGACGCAGAACCGCCGAAAGTGGGTTGATTGGCGTTGTTGACAACGTTGTCAAATCACCAACTTCGGGGGGATTTCGAAGGGATGGTGTGCGATGCGACGGTGGTTGGCGACCGTCTCGATCACGATGGTGAGCGTGCTGGGCCTGGCGGCCTGTGGTGGCGGAGGCGGAGGCACGCAAGCCTCGCAGTCGCCCGCCGCGGGCGGCGGCGGCAAACAGCAGGTTGAGGTCTTCTCCTGGTGGACGGGCCCTGGTGAGGCCGACGGTCTCAAGGCGATGCGAGAGATCTTCGAGAAACAGAATCCGAACTACACCTTCTTCGACGCCGCGGTGGCCGGTGGTTCCGGCGACAAGGCCAAGGCGTTGCTGCAGTCGAAGCTGCAGGCCAGCACGCCGCCCGACACCTTCCAGGGGCACGCGGGCGCCGAGCTGCAGGGCTACATCAAGGCGGGCAACCTGGAGGACCTGACCTCGCTCTATGACGAGCTGAAGCTGAAGGACGTCTTCCCCGCTCAGCTCGTCGACCAGATCAGCGTCGAAGGCAAGATCTACTCCGTGCCGGTGAACATCCACCGCTCGAACGTGCTGTGGTTCAACCCGACCGTCCTGAAGGACGCCGGGGTGGCCGCGGCGCCCAAGACGATCGAGGAGTTCGTCGCGGCCCTGGAGAAGGTCAAGGCCAAGGGCAAGATCCCGCTGTCGATCGGGTCGGAGTGGACGGTCACCCACCTGCTGGAGAGCGTCCTGCTCGGCTCGCTCGGCACCGACGCCTACAACGCCCTGTTCAAGCCGGGCGCCGACTGGAACAGCGCGCAGGTGACCACGGCGCTGCAGAGCTTCGCCAAGATCATGACGTACGCGGGCGACCCGCAGGACGACTGGCAGCCCGCGGCCAAGCAGGTGGCCGACGGCCAGGCGGCGTTCAACATCATGGGCGACTGGGCCTACGGCTACTTCCACAACCCGCCCGACGGCGGCCTGGGGAAGACCTCGAAGACGGACTTCGACTGGGCGCCCGCGCCCGGCACCGAGGGCACGTACATGTGGCTGTCCGACAGCTTCACCCTGCCCAAGGGCGCGAAGAACCGTGAAGGGGCGCTGGCCTGGCTGAAGGTCGCGGCCAGCAAGGAGGGCCAGGACGCCTTCAACCCGAAGAAGGGCTCCATCCCCGCCCGCAAGGACGCCGACCAGGCGCTCTACACCGACTACCTGGGCGACGCGCTGAAGGACTGGTCGGGCAACAAGCTCGCCGGCTCGATCCAGCACGGCGTGTCGGTGAACCAGCCGTGGCTGGCCGCCATCAACGAGTCGGTCGGGCTGTTCATCGGCAGCAAGGACGTCAAGGCCCTGCAGCAGGGGCTGGCCGACGCGGCCACGGCCAACGCTCAATAACTCGGTGCACCGGGTACGGCGGGCGCGCCCGCCGTACCCGTGGGAGGGAATGCTTGTGAGGCGGGCACGTACGTGGCTGCCCGGACTTCTCCTCGTCACGCCGTCGATCATCGCGATCGGCGTCTTCGTGTACGGCATGCTCGGCTGGAACTTCCGGGTGGCCATGACGGACCAGCACGATGCCGTGTCCGAGGGGAAGTTCGTGGGGCTGCAGAACTTCGTCGACATCTGGGACCAGCCCCGGTGGCACATCTCGGTGAACCACGCGATCGTGTTCACGGTCGTGTTCGTGCTGGGGGCGCTGCTGCTCGGGTGGCTGCTGGCGTTCCTCATGGAGAAGGGGATCAGGGGAGAGGGGACCTTCCGCGCGATCTACCTGTTCCCGATGGCGATCTCGTTCGTGGCGACCGGCATCGTGTGGCGGTGGCTGATGAACTCGGGGACAGGGGAGCGGGCGGTCGGGCTGAACCGGCTGTTCGACTGGGTCGGGCTGCCGCAGTGGCAGTGGTTCAGGGATCCGGACTGGGGGATGGCGGCGATGGCGTTGCCGGCCATCTGGCAGATGTCCGGATATGTCATGGCACTTTTCCTGGCGGGCTTCCGTGGCGTGCCCGAGGAACTGCGCGAGGCCGCGCGGGTCGACGGCTGCACCGAGTGGGGCGTCTACCGGCACGTGGTGCTGCCCCTGCTGCGGCCGGTCACGCTGTCGGCGCTGATCATCCTGGGGCACATCTCGCTCAAGGTGTTCGACCTGATCGTGGCGGTGTCCGGGAAGCAGATCGTCACGGACGTGCCCGCCGTGTTCATGTGGGTGGCGGTCTTCGACTCAGGCGATCCGGCCAAGGGGGCCACGATCGCCTCGTACATCGTGCTCAGTGTGGCGATCTTCGTGATCCCGTACCTGATCTGGTCGGTGCGTAAGGAGAGGCGCTCATGACGGCGGTGGCCGGGCGCAGGGCGATGGCCTTCACCTGGGCGAGGTTCGGCCTGCTGCTCCTGTTCGTGTTCGTCTTCCTCATCCCGATCTACGTCCTGCTGGCCACCAGCTTCAAGCCGCTCACCGAGGCGGACCCGGGCCAGGCCTGGAACCTGCCGCAGACGTGGACGGTCGAGGCATGGCGGGTGGCCTGGGAGAAGCTGGCGCCGGGGCTGTGGAACAGCGTGCTGCTCGCGGTGCCCGGGTCGCTGCTGTCGTGCGCGCTGGGGTCGATGAACGGCTATGTGCTGTCCAAGTGGCGCTTTCCCGGGGCGGACGTGCTGTTCACGCTGTTCCTGTTCGGGATGTTCATCCCCTACCAGGGGGTGATGATCCCGCTGGTGCAGCTCCTGGTGTGGGTGGACCAGCAGACCGGGCTGCAGGGGGTCTTCTACGGCGGCATCCCGGGGCTCGTGCTGGCGCACGTGGTCTACGGCATCCCGATCTGCACGCTGATCTTCCGCAACTACTACGTGACGATCCCCAACGAGCTGATCGAGGCGTCGCGGGTGGACGGCGCGGGAATGCTGCGGGCGTACTGGTCGGTGGTGCTGCCGGTGTCCGGGCCCGCGATCGCCGTGGTGATCATCTGGCAGTTCACCTCGTTGTGGAACGACTTCCTGTTCGCCGTCTTCCTCACCGGGCCGACGAGCTGGCCCACGACCGTGATGCTCAACAACATCGCGGGGGCGCAGGCCACCCCGTACAGCCAGCAGATGGCGGCGGCGATCCTGGCCTCCATCCCGACGATGGTGATCTACGTGGTGCTGGGCCGGTTCTTCATGCGCGGGCTCATGGCGGGAGCGCTCAAGGGGTAGCCGCGTGGAGGAGTGGCTCGCCGCGTACGTAGCGGGCCACGTCCGCGGCCACGATCGAGGCCGCCTTCATCGCCGTCTCCTTGCTGGCCCCGGCCAGGTGCGGGCTCATGACCAGGTTCGGGGTGGTGAGCAGGCGGGAGCCCGCCGGGATCGGCTCCTCGGGGAAGACGTCCATGGCGGCGCCGAACAGGTGGCCCGAGTCCAGGGCGTCGCACAGGGCGTCGTAGTCCAGCAGTGCGCCTCTGGCGCAGTTGACCAGGACCGAGCCCCTGGGCAGGGCGGCGATCTCGGCGGCGCCGATCATGCCGGCGGTCTCGGCGGTGGCGCGGGCGTGCAGGGAGACGAAGCGGGAGCGTTCGAGCAGCTCCGGCAGGTCCACGCGGCCGGGGACGTCCACGTACGGGTCGTGGACGAGGACGTCCGCGCCGAAGCCCGCCAGCATACGGGCCACGCGGCGGCCGATGGCACCGTAGCCGACCAGGCCGACCGTGCTGCCCTCCAGTTCGGGGCCGACGTTGTCGTAGACGTAGTAGTCGCCGCGCCACACGCCCCCGGCCAGGTCGGCGTGCGTCTGGGGGATCCTGCGGGTGGCGGCCAGCAGCATGGCGAGCGTGTGCTCGGCGGTGGCCACCGCGTTGCGGCCCGGCGCGTAGGTCACCGCCACCCCCGCCCGCGCCGCCGCCTCCAGGTTGGCGTTGACCGGCCCGCCCCTGCTCACGCAGAACAGCCGCAGGTCCGGTGAGGCGTCCAGCACGCGCTTGGTCAGGGGCGCCATCTGGGTCACGCAGACCTCGACGCCGCGCAGCGCCTCGATCAGCTCGTCCTCGACGTCGGAGGCCTCGTCCACCTCGCCCACCCGGCCGAACGGCTCGACCGGCCACGGCAGCGTCAGCTCGCTGATGTCCACCTCGCCGGGGACCTCACGCCTGAGGGCGTCGATGAGCAGGCGGTTCTGGACGAAGTGATCGCCTGCGGCGAGGACTCGGGTGGTCAACGAACGGCTCCAATCGGGGAGTTGTACTGCAGCAGCGCGGCCCGCCCGCCGCGCAGGCGCAGCTCGGTGAGGGCGCAGTTGTCCAGGCTCGGGAACAGCCGCCGGTACTCGCCGAGGGGCACCCCGATGAGCCGGCACAGGGTGAGCCTGATGGCGGTCGTGTGCGCCACCACCAGCACGCGGCCGGCCGGGTGCGCGGCGGCGATGTCGTGCAGGGCGGCCACGAAACGCTCGGCGGCCCGGTGCGGGTCCTCGCCGCCCGGCAGCGGATGCCCGGCCGGGTCGGCCTCGAAGGCGGCCCTGGCCTCGGGGAAGCGGGCCTTCATCTCGGCCGACGTGAGCCCCTCGCCCTGGCCGAAGTCCAGCTCGCACAGCCGGGGGTCGGCCTGGGCGGGATGGCCGGCCTTGGCGGCGGCGGTCTCGGCGGTGATCCTGGCGCGGCCGAGGGTGGAGGACCACACCGCCGCGAGGCCCGCGCCGGCGGCCCAGTCCGCGAGCCGGGCGGCCTGGTCGTGGCCGCGCGGGGTCAGCTCGATGTCGCTGATCCCGGCGTAGCGGTTCTCGGCGTGCCAGACGGTCTCGCCGTGGCGGACGAGCACGAGGTCGGTCATGGGAGGGTCCTCTCGCGGGCGTGTTCCGCGGCGGTCGCGGTGAGCCAGCCGCGCCGCTCCAGCTCGGAGACGAAACGCAGGTACGGCTCGTGCAGGTCGGCCCCCGACGGGTCGACCACGGCGCGGGTCCTGATCATGCGGGCCGGGTCGCCGCCGGCCAGGACGGCCATGCCGAGCGCGGGCTCGGCGTTCTCCCGCAGCGTCACGGGACGTCCCAGGACGTCGGCCCTGAGCTGGGTCCAGTACGCGCTGCGGGTGGCGCCGCCGGTCAGGATGATCTCGCCGTCCACGGGGGCGCCGAGCAGGTCGAGGTAGTCGAAGCACAGACGTTCGATGAAGGCCGCGCCAAGCAGGATGGCGGCGTAGCGCTCGACGTCGTCGGCCGGCTCCCCGAGGGTGAACCCTTCGGCGCCGGGAGCGGCGAACGGGAACCGCTCACCCCGCGAGACCAGGGGGTAGGTGACGGCGGGCGGAAGGGCGCGACCTGGGCCGGACCCGGCCGGGAGCCCACCTGTGGGCACGGCGGATCCGAAGCGGGCGGCGGCCTGCTCGCTCAGGGTGGCCAGGTCGCGGCCCGGCAGGTCGCGGGTCAGGGCGCCCGCGCCGGTGCTGGAGGCGCCGCCCGGCAGCCAGGAGCCGTCGGGGGCGCGGTGGGAGTAGACCACTCCCAGCGGGTCGTCGATGAGCTCCTTCGTCACGCCCTTCAGCACCAGCGTCGTGCCCAGCACCGAGTTCCAGCTCCCGGCCCGCGACGCGCCCGCGCCGAGCTGGGCGGCGCAGCCGTCGGTGGTCCCGGCGACGATCGGTGTGCCCGCCGGGAGGCCGGTCTCCTCGGCCGCCGCCGCGCACACCGTGCCGAGCCGGGTGCCCGGCCGGACGACCTCGGGCAGGATCTCCGGCGGCACGCCCAGCGCGTCGAACACCTCCAGCGGCCAGCGTTCCTCGATCAGGTCCACGCCCGTCTTGAGCGCGTTGCTCAGGTCGGTGGCCACCTCGTGCCCCGCCAGGCGGCGGTTGACGAAGTCGCTCTGGTGGGCGAGCCGCGCCCCGGCCGGGGCGTCGCGCAGCAGCCACAGCAGCTTCGGCAGCGCCCAGTTGGGCTGCATGCGCCGGTAGCCGAGCCGTTCCCACACGGGCGCGCCGGCCTCGTTCGCCCGGTCGGCGTCCGCGCGCCGGTCGTCGTACATGAGGGCGGGGGTCAGGGCACGGCCGGAGGAGTCGGTGAGGAGGACCGTTCCAGATGTGGCGTCGACGGCCACGCCCTCGATCCGCTCGCCGGCGGGCACGTCGCGCAGGGCCTCCCGGGTGGCGGCGGCGAGCTCGCGCCACCACTGCTCGGGGTCCTGCTCGTGCCGGGGCCCGTCGCGGTGGCTGGTCAGGGGACGGCTCGCGGTGCCGAGCACCCGTCCGTCGCCGGCGACGGCCAGCGCCCGTACGCTCTGTGTCCCGAGGTCGACGCCGATCCACACGCTCATGTACGACTCCGCATGCCGCCCAGCAATGGCCACGTGCCCGCGTTGTCCGCGCGCAGGGTGAGGAAGTCTTCGAACAACCGATCGTAGAACGCCCGCCGCGCGGGGTCGGGCTCGACCGCGTCGCGCAGGCGTACGTGCCCGGCCGCCGCGACGGCGACGGACGGCGCCGCACCCGTGGCGGTCAGCCCCACCAGGTACGCCCCCCGCGCCCCCACCTCGGCGTCGACCGAGCGGCGCACGGGCAGGCCGGTGACGTCGGCGATCATCCGCAGCCAGGTCGCATTGGCCGAGCCGCCCCCGCACACCCGCAGCTCCGTCGGCGCGGCCCCGGTGGCCACCAGGCAGTCGCGGATGACCATCGTCAGCCCTTCGAGCGCCGCCCTGGCCACGTGCTCACGCCCGTGCTCGAACGACAGGCCCAGCAGCGCGCCCCTGGCCAGCGGGTCGGAGAACGGCGCCCGCTCACCGGCCGGCGACAGGTACGGCAGGAACGCCAGCCCGCCCGCCCCCGGCTCGCTCAGCAGCGCCAGGTCGCCCAGCTCGCCGGGCTCTGACAGCCCCAGCAGGCCGCACGTCCACCGCACCACTTCGGTGCCCGCGAACGTGGGGAAGGCCCGCAGGTAGCCGCCGGGCAGCGCGATCGTGATGCCGATCGGCGGGCCCTCCAGGTCGGGGGACTCGACGACGACCTCGGTGCACAGGGTGGTGCCGAGGATGCCGCACGCCTGGCCGGGCGCCACCGCGCCCGCGCCCAGCGCCGTCGCGGCGATGTCGTAGGGGGCCATGACGACCGGTGTGCCGGCGGGCAGGCCCAGCGTGGCGGCGGCGGCCCCGGTCAGCTCGGCGACCGGGCAGGAACGCGCCGGGGGCAGCAGCCGCTCGGCCCACTCCAGGCCGAACATGCGCGGCAGCGACGGCGAGTAGGCCCGCTCCCGCAGGTCCATGAACGGCGCCGAGGCGTCGGACTCCTCGGCCACCACCTCGCCGGTCATCCTGGCGAAGATCCAGCCGCCGCAGGTCAGCATGGCGCTCGACCGTTCGAGCCGGTCGGGGTCGTTCGCGCGCAGCCAGGTCAGGATCGCGTGCGGCAGCCCCGAGGCGGCCGAGGAGCCGTTGAGCCGGAAGGCCGCCTCCGCCAGCCCGGTACGGATCCAGCCGTCCACCGCCGTGGCGGCCCTGGCGTCGTTCCAGAGGATCGCGGGCCCGGTCGGCTCGCCGTCGGGGCCGACCAGCCAGCAGCCGTCGCCCTGGGCCGTGACCGCCACGAAGTCGACGGGGCCCACCCGGGCGGCGACCTCGCGCACGGTGGCGGCGACCGCGTCCCAGACCGCGCCCATGTCCTGCTCGGCGTGGCCGGGCGCGGGCCTGGACACGACGGTCTCGCGGCGGGCGACGGCCGTTTCCGCGCCGGCGGAGTCGTAGCCGACCGCCTTGATGACCGTGGTCCCGGCGTCCACGCAGATGATCGCCATCAGGCCCTGCCGTGGGAGGTCCTCGAGCGGCGCGACACGGAGTCGACGATCACCGCGAGGAGCAGCACCGCCCCGGTCACCACGAACCTGATCGAGGAGTCCAGGTTGAGCAGGGTCAGCCCGCTGGAGATGGACTGGATCACGATGATCCCGAGCAGCGCCCCGAACGCCGTGCCGCGCCCGCCGAACAGGCTCGTCCCGCCGATCACGGCCGCGGCGATCGCGTTGAGGTTGACGTCGCCCGAGCCGCTGCTCTGGTTGGCCGCCGCCAGCCGGGCCGCGGCCAGGATGCCGCCCACTGCGGCGAACGTCGAGCAGAGCACGAACACGGAGGTGTAGATGGCCTTGACGTTGATGCCGGCCCGGCGCGCGGCCTCCTCGTTGCCGCCGACGGCGTAGACCGCGCGGCCCCACTTCGTCCGCGACAGCAGGTAGTGCATGATCAGCACCAGCGCCACGAAGAACACGAACATCCAGCCCACGCCGCGCGTCTGCCCGAGGTACCAGACCACGAAGGCCAGCACCACCAGCAGCGCCACGCTCCGCAGCGCCAGCGTGGAGACGCTTCTCGCCGACAGGCCCGCCCTGCGGCGCTCCTGGGCGTGCAGGAACCCGCTGGCGAACAGCCAGACCGCGGCGATCGCGGCGAACGTGTACGACAACCACGCCGGTACGAAGTCGAGCTGGGCGAAGTTCACCAGCCCCGAGTCGAACGGCAGGTTGATCGACCCCTTGGTGCCCAGCACGTAGAGCTGGAGCCCGAGGAAGGCCAGCAGCCCGGCCAGCGTGATCACGAAGCTGGGCACGCCGAACCGGTTGAAGAGCTGCCCGTACAGCCATCCGATCACCGCGCCCATGAGGACGGCGGCCGCGATCGCCAGCCAGACCGGCAGCCCCTCGCCCACGAACAGCACCGCGAGCACCGCACCCGACAGTCCGCTGACCGAGCCGACGGACAGGTCGATCTGGCCGACCAGCAGTACGCACACGATGCCGAGCGCGATGATGCCGACGGCGGCGGACTCCAGGGTGAGGTTCACCAGGTTCGCGCTGGACAGGAAGATCGGGTTGAGGATCTGGAACACCGACCAGATGACGATGAGCCCCACGACGACCGGGATGACGCCCAGGTCGCCGCCCTGGGCCCGCTCGACGATGTCGGCGAGCGCGCCGCGCAGTCCTTCCCGATGCCGCAACCGCTCGTCCTGGCGGTCGGTTGTCACGGTGGTCACGACTGTCCTCTCTCCGCTCGCCTGGACACCGCGTTGTCCGTGGCGCCGGTGATGGCGGCGATGATGTCCTCGGTGGAGACCTGGCCCACGTCGAACACTCCGTTGTTGCGGCCCAGCCGCAGCACCGCCACGGTGTCGGCCACGGCCTTCACGTCCGCCATGTTGTGGCTGATCATGATGACGCCCAGTCCGTTCTCGCGCAGCCGCTCGACCAGGTTGAGCACCTCGGCCGTCTGGGCCACGCCGAGCGCGGCGGTGGGCTCGTCGAGGATGATGACCTTGGGGTCGCCGAGCAGCGACCTGGCGATGGCCACCGTCTGCCGCTGACCGCCCGACAGGGCCGCGACCGGCACCCGCACGCTGGGGATCTTGGCGGACAACTGCCGGAGCAGCTCCCACGAGCGGGTCTCCATGGCCACGTCGTTCAGCCGCAGCGGGCGGATCTCCTGGCCGAGGAACAGGTTCTGGATCACGTTCAGGTTCTCGCAGAGCGCCAGGTCCTGGAAGACGGTGGCGATGCCGAGCCGGTGGGCGGCGGCCGGGGTCGGGATCTCGACCGCGCGCCCCTCGAACGTGATCGTGCCCGCGTCCGGCGGGTGCACGCCCGACAGGATCTTGACCAGCGTCGACTTGCCCGCGCCGTTGTCGCCCACGATCGCGACGACCTGGCCGGCGGCCACGTCGAGCTCGATGTCGGTGAGCGCGGCCACCGCGCCGAAGGTCTTGCTGATCCCGCGCAAGGACAGGACGGTCATCCGCGCACTCCTACTTGATGCCGAGCTCTTCGCAGCCCTTGGCGTACTCGCCCGCGCACACCTCGGCGGCCTTCATGATGCCGCTGTCGAACAGCACTTCCTTGATGTTGTCCGTGGTGACGACCGTGGGGACGAACAGCTCGGAGGGCGTGTTGTAGAGCGTGCTCTTGCCCGCGGGCTTCTTGCCCTGCATGAATTCCCAGGCCACGTTCGCCGACGCCTCGGCCACGATCTTGATGGGCTTGGAGATCGTGTTGTACTGGTCGCCCGCGATGATCCGCTGCGCGGCGGCGACCTCGGCGTCGTTGCCGGTCACGGGCGGCACCTTCACGCCCGCGGCCTTGAACGCGGCGATCGAGCCGCCGCCGGTCCCGTCGTTGGCCGCGACCACGCCCACGATCTGGTCCTTGAACTGGGTGATCTGGCCGCTGACCCAGGTCTGCGCCTTCTCCGGCTGCCAGTCGGGGGTGTCGTACTCGGCCAGCAGCTTGAACCCGCTCGAGTCGACCGCGCTGTGGATGCCCTTCTTGATCAGCCCGGCCGCCGCGTCCGTGGGCGAGCCGTTGACCTGGAGGATCCCGCCCTCGGCCTTCTCGGCCTTGAGGTGGTCCACGAGGGACTGGGCGATCATGGCGCCGATCTTCTCGTTGTCGAACGAGATGTAGTAGTCGGCGGGCGTGGACGGGATCGGGCGGTCGTAGGCGATGACCGGCACCTGCTGCGACTGGGCCGACTTGACGATGGTGGCCGCGGCGGCGGAGTCGACGGGGTCGATCACGATGGCCTTGACGCCCTGGGCGAGCGCGGAGTTGGCCTGTTGCTGCTGCTTGGCGGCGTCGGAGTCGGCGTTCTGGTAGATGACCTCGCAGCTCGGGCAGAGCTGCTTCATCTTGGCCTCGAAGAGGGGCTTGTCCTGCAGCTCGTACCGGGTCGAGGCGAGGTCCGGCATGAGGAAGGCCACTTTGGCGTTCTCCAGGCCACCGCCGCCGCCGGTGTTCCCGCCGGCGGAGTCGGTGCCTCCGCCGCACGCGGCCAGCACCGAGCCTGCGAGCACTGCCACTGCGGCGAACGCGGAGGTCCGCATCTGAGCTCTGTTCACGGGTGTTCCTTAGGTTTTCTTGACGCTCGCTGCCCCCGAGACAGGGACATGCCCTCACAGGAGGGCACATCCTGTGGTGCGGCTCACGTTAGCGCGCGTTCAGAAACTTTGTCCAGCACAGATGTTCAAAGCTGGCGCGCGGCTGCCACCAGGCCCTCCGCCGTCGGCGTGTCCGTGACGAGCTGCCTGAAGTAGCCGCCCCTGGCGCCGGCGACGATCGAGAGCACCTTCTCGGCGCCGACCGCGACGGCGATCGTGTGCGGGATCCGGCGCAGCTCCTCCAGCTTCGGGGCGACCAGGCGCTCGCTGCCCGGGTAGGTGACCGGGGCCCCGTCGCGGTCGTAGATCCGCATGCACACGTCGCCCACGGCCTGGCGCAGGTTCTCGGTGTCGCGCGGCATGAAGGCGGGCATCATCTGCCGCATGAGCGGCGCCGAGCCGACGCCGACGATGGCGCACTTGGCGTGCGCCCACAGGTCCATGACGCGGCGCACGGACGGCTCGTGCTGCAGCGAGTAGAACAGCTCGGGCCCCGGCAGCGCGGGCGCGTAGAGGTAGGCGGGCACGCCGCCGACGCGTTCGGCCAGGATGCGGGTGGTCTCGTTGGTCTGGAACCAGGGCTGCGGCTCCTCCTGACCGCCCACGGCGGGCGCGATCGTCACCCCCGGGTACTGGCCGAGGCCCTCGCGGGCGCATTCGTACACCGTGGTGCCCGAGGAGACCAGCACGACGTCGCCCGACTCCAGGCCGACCCCGGCCAGCGCCCTGGTCACGCCGGGGGCCAGCCACGGGCCGAGGGCCGGGCCGCTGACCTTGGGGACCAGGTAGACGCGCTCCAGGTCGAGCGCCCGCGCGACCTCGGCGGCCAGCGGGCCGTCCTCGAGCGTGGCGGGCCGGTGCACCTTGATCTCGACGATGCCCTGCCGGCGCGCCTCGGTGAGCAGCCGGCTCACGGTCGCCCTGCTGACCCCCAGGCGCTTGGCGATGTCGCCCTGGGTGGCGTCCTCCATGTAGTACTGCTGGGCCGCGGTGTACATCAGTTCGTGGGGGAAGCGGGCCTGCTGCGCATCGGGTGCGACGTCGGCGGCGTTCATGCGCGTTCTCCTGTGAACAATTTTGCTGAACTGATGCGCAAATGACTATACCTTCGTGCTCTCCACGGACAGGCTAGCGTCAGCCGTTGACGAGGGCGTCGCCGAGCGGGGTGCGGGCGTACAGGACGCTGCGGCCCGTGCGGGTGCCGGTGATCAGGCCCGTCCGGCGCAACGCCGCGATGTGGCCGCCCGTGGTGCCCAGGCTCTGGCCGAGCAGGGCGGCGAGCTGCGTGGTGGTGGCGGGCTCGGCCAGCTCGGCGAGGACGCGGGCGCGGCTGCGGCCGATCAGCGTGGCCAGGCCGTCGCCGCCGCGGGCGGGCGGCGTGGCCGCGATGCCCCGGGCGGGGTAGACGAGCGCGTACGGCCAGGCGTCCTCGAGATAGGCCCCGATCGTCTCCATGAACGCCGACGGCAGGAAGAGCAGGCCCTTGCCCCCGAGCCGGTGCGGCCCCTCGAGCGAGGTCAGCCCGACCTCGATGTGCCCGCCGTCGAGCCAGCGGACACGAGGGCTCAGGTCCTCCAGCGCCGCCCGCCAGCCGTAGACCGCCAGCCGGCCCGCGCGGTGGACGATGTCGCGCTGCAGCACCGCCCGGAAACGCGGCCAGTCGTGGGACAGGATCTCCGTCCAGAGCGCCTGGTACGCCCGCGCCAGCCGCTCTACCACGTCGGGCCCCAGCAGGAACTCCCGGGTGTCGAGCGGCACTTGGGGGCGTTTGGCCAGCACCTTGGCGATCTCGGCGTGCGCCTGCGCCAGCGGGGTCGCGCGCATGGCGGCCAGCTCGGCCTCGAACGGGACGTCCACGGCCGTTGGGGGAGGGGCGATGAAGTCGACGTTCGCGTCCCCCATGTTCCCGCTGATCGCCGCCGCGGCCCGCAGCGCGGGATGCTCCCGCACCAGCCCCCTGTACGTCTCCCGCCACCGCGCCACCCACGGCCCGTTCATCCCGGCCTGGTAGCGGCCCGCCAGCGCCCACTGCGCGTGCATGGTCTCGATCAGCGGCGAGATGGCGAACCTGGTCGCCATCAGGTCCTGAGGGACGACCTCGATCGTCACCGGCATCTTTCGGTTATATCCGAAGAAGTCGCTTCCGTGTGGGCCGGCCCCGCAGCATCGGGGTCGTGAAGGGCGCGACGTTCGGCGAGGTGTTCGCCGTCAAGGAATTCCGGGTGCTGTTCGGCAGCTTCGCGCTGCTCGTGGGCGGCGACTCGATCAAGATGCTGGCCCTGTCCGTGCTGGTGTACACGCGGACCGGCTCTCCCGGGCTGTCGGCGGCGGCGTACATGGCGGGGTGGCTGCCGTACATCGTGGGCGGGCTGCTGCTGCTCTCGCTGGCCGACCGGATCGCGCCGCGGGCGCTGATGGTGGCGGGCGAGCTGGTCAGGGCGGTCACGTGCCTGCTGCTGGCGTACGCGGGGCTGCCGGTGTGGGCGTTGATGGGGCTGGTGCTGGTCACCGGGCTGTTCTCGCCGGTGTTCTTCGCGGCGCGGGCGGCGATGCTGCCCGAGGTGCTGCCGGGGGACGCGTTCGTGCTCGGGCGGTCGGTCCTGAACGTGGCCTCGGCGAGCGCGCAGATCGCGGGGCTGGCGGTCGGGGGCGCGTTCCTGGCCTTCGCGGGGCCGTCCGGCGCGCTGGCCGTCACCGCCGGGCTGTCCCTGGTGGCGGCCGTGGTGCTGCGGGCCGGGCTGCCGTACCGGGCGGCGCGGGGCGCGGCCCGGCGGGGCGCGGTGCGGGAGACGCTGCGGGTGAACCGGCGGCTGCTGGCCGACGTCCGGGTGCGGGGGCTGATGCTGGCCCAGTGGCTGCCGTGCGTCTGCCTGGCGGGGGCGGAGGCGATGGTGGTGCCGTATCTGGGCGGGCAGGGGCAGGCCGGGGTCGTGCTCGCGGCGGCGGCCTGCGGGATGGCGGTGGGGGAGTTCGCGGTGGGGCGGTTCGCGGCGCCGGTGACGCGGGAGCGGCTGTCGTTGCCGCTGGCGGTGCTGCTCGGGGTGCCGTGGCTGGCGTTCGCGGCCATGCCGGGGGTCGTGTGGGCGGCCGTGCTGGCGGGGGTGGCGACGGCCGGGCTGGCGTACCAGCTCGGGTTGCAGCGGCGGTTCGTGGACGCGGTGCCGGAGGAGGTGCGGGGGCAGGCGTTCGGGCTGCAGTCGGCCGGGCTGATGACCGGGCAGGCCGCCGGGGCGGCCGGGATCGGGGCGCTCGGGGAGGCCGTGGCGCCCGGGTACGCGATCGCCGTGGCGGGCGGGGCCGGCATCCTGGTGGCCCTGGCGCTGGCCCGCGTGCTGCGCCCGGCGAAGGCGCCTAGCACAGCTCCGGCGGAGGGAGCTCACCTGAGCCGCGGGTGATGAGGCGGACCGGCAGCTCGATGTGCTCGGACGGCCCCGTGTCGCCGCGCAGGCGGCGGAACAGCAGCTCGGCCGCCACCCGGCCCATCCAGGAGGGGTCCTGCGCCACCACGCTGACCCCCGGGGCCAGCAGGTCGGCCAGTTCGAAGTCGTCGAACCCGACCAGCGCCACCCGCCGCCCCGACAGAGCGCGCAGGGTGGTCACGGTGTAGCGGCCGTTGCCGGTGAACAGGGCCGTCGGCGGGTCGTCCAGGGCGAGCATGCGGTCGAGGTCCGCGCGTACGGTCGCGAGGGAGGGCGTGCGCATCGCCACCAGCCGCTGGTCGTACAGGCCGCCCAGCTCGTCGCGGTAGCCGCGCAGCCGCTCGGACGCCGTGAAGATGGCCGGGTCGTCGCCGAGGAAGGCGATCCGGCGGTGGCCGTGGGTCAGCAGGTGGCGGACCGCCTGCCCGGCCCCGCCCCGGTTGTCGGTCAGCACGGTGTCCACGTCGAGCCCCGCGCCCGGCGGCCGGTCCGCGAACACCACGGGCGTCCCGGTCTCCAGCTCCGGCCGCAGGTAGGTGTGGTCGTCCCCGGCGGGCACCACGATCAGGCCGTCCACCCTGCGCGCGCAGAACGTCTCGACCAGCTCGCGCTCCCTGCCCGGCTCCTCGCCGGACGAGCCGCTCAGCAGCAGGCAGCCGTGGTCGATGACGACCGCCTCCACGGCCCGGCTCAGCCCCGCGTAGAACGGGTCCGCCACGTCCTCGATGACCAGCCCTATCGTGGCGGTCCTGCCCCGGCGCAGCACTCTGGCGCTCTCGTTGCGGCTGTAGCCCAGCCGGTCGATGGCCACGCGTACGCGCTCGGCGGTGGCCGGGTGCACGCCGGGCTCACCGTTCACGACGCGCGAGACGGTCTTGAGCGCCACGCCCGCCGCCGAGGCGACGTCCTTCATCGTCGGTCTCACGCCAGGATCATTTCCTACTCGGGAGGGGCAGACAACGTTGTCAAGGGGCTATGCGAGAGTGGTCCCCTATGTCGTTGAGATCAGTCGTGCTCGTGGCCGGTTTCGTCCTGGCCGCGCTCAACCTGCGCCCGGCCATCGCGGGCGTCTCCCCGCTCCTCGACGAGATCATGAACGACGTCGGCCTCTCGCCCGCGGGCGGCGGCGCCGTCACCACGGTCATGGTGGTCTGCCTGGGCGTGTTCGGGCCGCTCACGCCGCTGCTGGCACGCCGCTTCGGCCTCGACCGCACGCTGCTGGCCGGGCTGCTCGTCATCGCCGCGGGCGTCGCGCTGCGCGGCCTCGACGGCGCCCCCGTGCTCTACCTCGGCTCCGCGCTGGCCGCCACGGCGATCGCCGCCATGAACGTCGCCATGCCCGGCATCGTCAAACAACACTTCCCCACCCGGGTCAACCTCATGACCGGCGTGTACGTCTCCTCCGTGGTGGCCGGCGCCACGATCGCCTCCGCCCTGGTCATCCCCATCGAGCACGCCACCGGGTACGACTGGCGCGCTGTCTCGGCGCTGCTGGCCGTACCGGCCCTGCTCGCGGCGCTGCTCTGGTTGCCGCAGGCGCTGCGCGAGCGCGAGGGGACCCAGAACGGGCCCAGGCCGTTCGGCATGGTGCTGCGCAGCCGCGTCACCTGGTACGTCACCGCCCTCATGGGCCTGCAGTCGCTGACCTTCTACGTCATGCTGGCCTGGCTCCCGACGATCTACCTGGAGGCCGGCCTGCCCGCCGACCAGGCAGGCTACCTGCTCAGCCTGACGAACCTGGTCCAGGTCGGCACCTCGCTGGCGGTCCCGGTCCTGGCCGGGCGGCGCGCCTCGCAGGTGCCGTACGTGGTCGGCGCGGGCGTGCTCACCGTGCTCGGCTACCTGGGCGTGCTGCTCGCCCCGATGGCCGCCCCCTGGCTGTGGATGATCGTGCTCGGGATCGGCCAGGGAGCCTCGTTCGCGCTGGCGCTGCTGATCATCGCGCTGCGCCCGGCCGACCCCGCCGGGGTGACCGCGCTGTCGGCCGTGGCCCAGTCCGTGGGCTATGTGATCGCGGCGCTGGGCCCGCTGCTGTTCGGATTCCTCAGGGAGTTGTCCGGTGGCTGGACGGTGCCGCTGACGGCGGGGCTGGGCGTGCTCGCCCTGCAGATCCTGGCCGGCTGGTTCGCCGGCCGCCCCGCCGCGTTGGGCAGGGCCGGCCGTTGAGTTCCGGCGCCTGAGTTCCGGCGCCTGAGTTCCAGCTTGCGGAGAGGCCGTCGCGGCCTCAGGCCACCGAGCCGATCGGGTCGTCCATCGGCCTGAGCTCGTCGGCGTAGCTCACCGAGACGCGGCGCATGACGCCGGTGTCGTCGATCGAGTACTGGCCGAGCCGCCACAGCGGCGGTGAGTAGGCGTGGATCGAGACGCTGTCGTCCACCGCGCCGGTCAGGCGGTGGATGTGGTCGGGGCCGAACGAGAACGACTGCCCCTCCGGCACCACGGTCTCCAGGTGCTCGCCGCCGATGCGCGGGTTGCACTCCTTCAGCGCGCCCTGCACGACGTGGACGGCGCCGGAGGAGATGTCGTGGTCGTGCCAGCCCGTGTCGTCCTCGGGGCGCCAGCACAGCAGCCAGACGTCCACGTACGCGTCCCGGTAGAGCGAGGCGTAGTGGCGTCCGCCACCCTCGGGGAACTCCACCTGGTCGTGCCACTCCTCCGGGCGGGCGGCCAGCTCGTTCACCAGGTCGCGCAGCTCACGCCGGTCCAGCGTGCGCTCCGGGAGCCGGGCACAGGTGCCCCCGTCCTGGATCTGCTCAGTGTTCACGTACGAGTCTCCTTCCGGCTGAATAGACGACGGGGGTTGACGACCTGGATGGCGTGGTTCGCGGCCGCGCCGAGGCCCGGGTCGGGTGCGGTGGCATAGGGGGCGTCGGAGCCGTTGACCACGACGTCGATGCCCAGCTCGCGGACGATCGCGTCGATCGCGCGCGGGCCGTAGGAGGAGGTCTCCACGAAGAAGTCCCTGTCGATCTGGCCACGCCCGTTGCCGCCCCTGGTGATCAGGCGCTCCGAGTGCAGCGGCGCCAGCCCGGCCAGCAGGGCGAAGCAGACGCGCAGCCTCGGGTGACGGGGACGGACGACCGCGTGGAAGTAGTGCCAGGCCGCGTGCATCTGCTGCACGTACGGCACCACCGCCGGCCACCACGGCGGCGTCCCCTTGGTGGGGGCGGCCGGGCCTGGGTGCACGAACAGCGGCAGGTCCCTGGCCGTCAGCTCCTCCAGGAGCCGATCGTCGGGCACGGCCGTCGCGGGGATCTGCAGGCCCGCGAAGCCGCGGTCGAGATCCTCGCCCAGGCGGACGGGGTCGGGCTCGCTGTGGCAGGTCGAGGCCCAGGCGCCGAAGGGCTCGCCGAGCCCCAGAGCGCCCTCGTGATAGGCGTCGAGGAGCGGCCAGCAGTCCTCGGGCGGCAGGAACTCGATGCCCAGCGGGCTCGACAGCGACACCACCGCCAGTTCGAGACCGGTAGTGTCGCGCTGCTCGTGGTCGGCGGGGTCCACCTCGTAGGGCGGCTCTCCGTCGAGGATCAACGTCCAGCCGTCCAGGTAGGGGGGCGAGGTGCGGGCGCGCAGGGCGTCGACGAACGAACGCGTCCACAGGTGCTGGTGCACATCGATGCTCACGGGCCTCACCTCCCCCTATTTCCTACTCACAATACATGTAAACCTGAAGTGGTGGGACGGCGGTGTTGTGAAACGCTTCAGTGATACGGTTCAGTGAACCGCTTCACATCCCGTTTTGTCAATCGGGTCGCGCGTCCGCCCGGCGTGGCGCCACGGGGATGGAAACCGATGGGCGTCCCTAAACAGTTGACGACAAACCTGACAAGCCTCCTGTGGGAACTCCGCTTCTGTCGGTGACACGCAATAGGCTGGTCGAATGCCTCGGAAGAGAGCGACCATCCGCGAGGTGGCCCAGGCCACTGGCCTGTCACCGGCGGCCGTCTCCTATGCGCTGCGCGGCCTGCAGGTGTCCGAGGAGACCATGGAGCGGGTGCGGGCGGCGGCGGCCGAGCTCGGCTACGAGGCCGACCCCATCGCCAGGGCCCTGGCCAGCGGGCGCACCGGCATGATCGGCCTGCTGTGCGGCTCGCTCGAGGACCTGTGGCAGCAGTCCCTCGCGGTCGGCATCGGCAGGGGCCTGCGGGAGAAAGATCGCTACGCGCTGATCCTCGACGCGGTCGGCGACGACACCAGAGAGCGGGCCCTGGCCCAGCAGCTCCGCGACCAGCGGGTCGACGGCCTGATCGTGCAGCCGATCAACCCGGCGGCGGCGTTCTGGCCCGAGCTGTGCGAGTCGGTGCCGGTGGTCGCCATCGGCGACTCGATCGCCGGCACCGCCGGAGAGGTCGTCTTCGACAACCGGCGCGGGGTGACGCTCGCCCTGGAGCATTTGCAGGCGCTGGGCCATCACAGCATCACCGTGCTCACGCCCACCCGCGACAGCACGCCCGACCGCCCGGCCGACGTGCACGTCACGGCCGAGGCCGACCGGCTCGGCCTCGACATCGAGCTCGCCTCCGCCCCCCACAGCCTGGCCGGGGCCACCTCGGCCGCCCACGAGCTGCTGACGGGGGAGAAGCCGAGCGCCGTGTTCTGCTTCTCCGACTCGATCGCCTACGGCGTCTACGCGGCGGCGCAGGACCTGGGGCTGTCGATCCCTGACGACGTCTCGGTCATGGGCTACGACGACCATCCCATGTCGGGGCTGCTCAACCCGGGGCTCACCACGGTCGACTGGGACATCGACGGCATCGTGCGGGCGGCGGTCCGGCTCATCACGGCGGCGGCCGACGGGGGCGCCCGGCGGCGGCGCGTGGTGCAGAAGCCGACGCTCATGGAGCGCGGGTCGGTCGCACAGCTGTCCTGACCGCCCCACGCTCGGAAAGCGCGGGGCGGTCGCGCCTGAGGGCGATCAACGGTGGAGGAAACGGCGGGACGTGTCGAGGGCGTCGGTGAGCGGGCCGTCGGGCGCCGGGGTCCGCAGGGCGCGGGTGGCGGCGGCGTGCTCGCAGGCCAGGACGATCTCCAGCGGCTCCAGACAGCGCAGCGTGTGGCGGGCGGCCTGGGTGGCGAAGCCCGCGTGGTCCTCCGCGCCCCGGGAGATCACCGCCGTACCCATGGTCACCGGGGCGGCGAGGTGGCGGAGCTCGGCCAGGGCGTCCTGGGCGACGTACTCGAAGATCAGGGCCCCCGACGCGCCCGGCCGGTCGGCCAGGAACGGCAGGCGGCCGGTGTAGGCCGGGTCCATGAGGGTGGTCAGGCGGGCCGTGCTGAGCTGGGCCGTCTGGACGAGCGCGGCCCGCAGCGCGTCGAGGGCCAGGGCCACGGGGGCGGAGTGGAAGTTGCCGTTGTGCCAGGCCAGCTCGCCGGAGATCAGGGGGTTCTCGGCGGAGGCGTTGAGGTCGATCTCGATCGTGGCCACGGCCCGGTCGAGCGCGTCGAGGGCGGCGCCGTGCACCTGGGCGAAGGCGCGGTAGCCGTACGGGTCCTGGACGCGGGTGGCGCCGTTCCTGGCGAGCAGGCCGCGCAGGCGGGTCGCCACGACGGCCTGGCCGGGGTGGGGGCGGGCCTCCTGCACGGCGGCGGCCAGCGGCTCGGCCGAGGCGTCCACGGCGGTGAAGGAGACCGCGGCCACGTCGACGGCGGCCTCGAGGAGCCGGCGCAGCCGGTGGCAGGCCAGAGCGGCGTCGGCGAGGGTGGCGGCCCCCGAGCTGATGAACGGCAGCGCGTCGCTGGGGGCGAGCGGGAAGGCGGGGACGGGGCCGGCGGACGACCCGCCGTGCCAGGGGAGCTCACCCAGCAGGCACAGGGCCGTGGCCGACAGGGACGTGAGGTCGCCGGTGCCGATGGCGCCGTAGGTGTGGAGCGGCGGGGTGTGGCCGCCGTTGATCGCCTCCGCCAGCACCGGGCAGACGGCCGGGTCGACGCCGGAGCCGCCCGCCAGAAGCTGGTTGAGCCGGACCACGAGCATCGCCCTGGCACGTTCGGGCTCGATCGGCGGCCCGGCGCCGCACACGTGGCTGCGCAGCAGGTCGAGGCCGAGGCCGGGGGGTTCGAGCGTGACGTCCTTGTTGGCGCCCACGCCGGTGCTCTGTCCGTAGAGGGGGCCGGTCAGTCCTTGGGCGGTGGCCCACGAGGCCCGGGCCCGATCCAGTGAGGCGATCGTGACCCGGGTCCCGCCGTACGCGACCTCGTGGACCTGCGCGCAGGTCAGGCCGGCGCCGTCAAGCCGCATGAACGTCAGTCGTTGTCGGGGATGAGCAGGCCCAGCAGCCAGCTCACCACGCTGATGATGATCGCGCCCCAGAACGCGGCCGGGTAGAAGTTGTCGACGTGGAAGGGGATGTCCAGCTCACCCGCGATCCAGCTCGTCAGCAGCAGCATGGCCGCGTTGATCACAAGGAGGAACAAGCCGAGTGTCAGGACGATGATCGCGCATCCCAGCGCCTTCACGATGGGCTTGACGATGGCGTTGATGAGGCCGAAGATCAACGCGACGAGGAGCAGGACGCCCCAGTATCTCGCCGAGTTGGTCGGTGCGCTGACCTCGATGCCGTCGATGAACTGGATGGCCACCCACAGGGCCACCGCCGCCGCGATCGTTCTGATGATGAATCTCACGCTGAATGATCCTCCCACTTCAAATCGGCACTGCGATAGAGGCGCGGTCACTACGATGCCGGCCGGTCACCGCCGGTAGTCACCGGTTATCGTCGGCCGCACGGGGAAGGGGCGTGCAAGGGAGGGAGTGAGATGGACGCGAACGGGCTCGAGTCGCTGCCGGCCAGCGAGTTGCACGAGCGGGCGGTGCGTTACGCCGTACGCCACGGGGACCTGGGGTTTCTGTGGGACCTGCTCAAGGTGATACCGGCCGCCGAGGCGGCGAGCGGTCACACCAACGAGAGCGCCAACGACCTCAGCAGGGTGTCCGCGTTGCTCAGTGACGCCATCGCGGCGGGCGAGGGCAAACTCGGCGAGGCGCTGCGCCCGATCTACATCGAATATCTGCGCAAACATCCCGACGCCTGACCGCCCGGGCCCGCCGCCGTGGGGATCACCCCGCGAGGCGGGCCTCGGCTCCGCTGTGGTCGCCGAAGCCGGGCGTGGCGATCTCCTGCCCGTCACGGCCGATGATCATCGTCTCGTACGGCCCCGTCTCGGCCAGGTCGGATGCGAACCGCCTGGCCAGGATGGGGCCCATGGCGTAGATGGCGGTGGAGTAGGCGTCGGCCAGGCCCAGGTCCGGTCCGATCACCGTGACCGAGCGCAGCCCCTTCTGCACCTCTCCCGTGCGCGGGTCGACGATGTCCGCCCCGCCCGAGGTGGCGATGCCCAGGTCGTGGGCGAAGACGACCTTGCGGACCAGGTCCCTGCGCGGGTCGCGGATCCCCACGCGCCAGCGCTTGCCGGGGGCGGCCGAGCCGCGCACCCTGATGTCGCCGCCCGCCGTGATGCGGTGGTCGCCCGCGCCGGCGTTGCACAGCGCGCGGGACAGCCGCTCGAGCGCCCAGCCCTTGATGTATCCGGACGGGTCGATCACACCGTTGATGCGGGCCTCGAACCAGCCGCCGGTGGCCTCGCTGATCTCGTCGCAGCGGTGCAGGACCTCGATGAGCTCCGGGATCTGCCTGATGGTCTGGCCGCGGTTGAGCCGGCCGATCTGGCTGTCCTCCTTGACCGGGCTGAAGGTGTCATCCACCCACCGCAGCCAGGCGAACGCGTCGTCCAGCAGCGGGGTCAGCTCACGGGCCGGGAGGGCCGTGCGGATGTCCACACTGACCGGCATGCCCATGACCATCTCGACACGGGCGCTTCCGGGGAAAGTCGTCACCTTGCCTCCTTGTCCGGGACCACCGTTTCAGACGGGACGTAATGTGGGCCTAAACCTTTTGCTGTGATTTGAAACGAATCTGTGATCTTGGGACGGCAAGGCGTGACAACGCGCCGCTGACATACCGCTTGAACTGGCGCGGGCCGGCCACGACCACCTCGCGCTCGGCGATGTCGGGAATCTCACGGCTCAGCCCGGAGGCGCTCACGCGCTCCTTGGCCCGCGGGTCGTGCTCGTCGCCCACGACGAGGATGAGGTTGTAGCGGGACTCCAGGTCGCGCAGCTCCTCGGTGGCGCGCGTGGTCCGGTAGACGGCCACGGTGTCGGTGTCGCCGGCCAGCCGCTCCCGCAGCGAGCCGGGGTCGAGACCGGCGGCGATCAGCAGGGCCGGCCTGGTCGTGTGCGGGACGCGGTGGCTCCAGACCGCCATCACGGCCGCCATCGCGTACAGGAGGAGCGAGCCCGTACGGCTCAGCTCGGTCACGTAGGCCGTGGAGCTGAACTGGTGTGCCACCAGCAGCGCGCCCGCCAGGTAACCGCCGAGCCGCAGCCGCTGCCTGGCCTCTTCGGTGCGCAGGTAGTCGGCGGCCCTGACACTGAGGAACCCGAGCGCCACGAGCAGCGCCGCCGCGGCGTACGCGGTCGGGGTCCACGGGTATCCGAAACCCGGCTGGATCGCGCCGAACTCGGCCACCGCGACCCCCGACCAGAAGAGGAGGGGGCCCTGATTAGCATTCGCCTTGCTAGCCATGCCTCTCACGATCCTGAATGAACATGAAAGGTTTCTGAGTAGGGTCTGAAACATGGCTAACGTGCGTGTTGAACGGACTGAAGAGGGCGGATTCCGGGCCACCAACGCCCGTGGCGCCGAGGTGCGGATCGGGAGCGGCGACGAGGACGGCGTGTTCACTCCCGTCGAGTTGCTGCTGGCGGCGGTGGGCGGGTGCAACATCGTGACCGTCGAGCCGCTCACCGCCAAGCGCGGGCAGCGGCTGCTGCGCCTGGCGATGACCGTGCGGGCGGAGAAGGTCGAGTCGAACAAGCTGGGCCCGGTGACGATCACCTACGACGTCGAGGTGCCGTCGGAGCAGGCCGACGAGGTGTTCAGGGCGGTCGCCGGGCGAGTGCACGAGAAGTACTGCACGGTGAGCAGGTCGCTGGAGGAGGGCACGGAGGTTCGATTGGAGCTTCCGTAGGTGGATTAAACAGATATTCGACCCTGTTATGACGCGACCGTTGCATTCGTCTCGGTAGCGTTGTAGCAGGTCAGGAGCACTGCGACTGACCGATGGACCTTCACCGATGCGGACGCGGAGGGGGACCGCGGTTCGCGAGAGCGGGACCGCCGGCGTTTTTGGGGGAAAGCGCCGGCCTGGACCGCCGCCGATCGGGCCGGGCAGCTTTGGGGGAACTGCCCGGCCCGATCCATGCCCGGACACTCTGGACACCCGTTTCCCTGCGTATCCTGCGGAGACGTGAATAAAGTTCTCATTGACTGTGATCCCGGCATCGACGACGCGCTCGCCCTGGCCCTGGCGGCCGGCTCCCTCGACGTGGTGGGCGTCACCACGGTGGGCGGCAACGTCGATCTCTCCCTGACCACGGCGAACGCGCTGGCGCTGCGCGAATTCCTCGACCTGGGCGACGTGCCCGTCACCCCGGGCAGCGCGGGCGCCCTGCTGCGGCAGACCGTCCGGGCGGCCCATGTGCACGGGACCTCGGGGCTCGGCGACGTCGTCCTGCCCGCGCCGGAGCGGGGGCCGTCGCCCGGACACGCGGTCGACTACATCGTGGAGACGCTGAAGGCGCACCCCGGTGAGATCACGCTCGTGGCCGTCGGGCCGCTGACGAACGTGGCCCTCGCCGTACGCAGGGAGCCCCGCGTCGTCGAGTGGGCCCGCGACCTGGTCATCATGGGTGGCTCCTACACCCGGGGGAACCACAATCCGGCGGCCGAGTTCAACATGCTGGCCGACCCCGAGGCCGCGGCCATCGTGTTCGAGGCCGGGTGGACGGTGACGATGCTGGGCCTCGACGTGACGCTGCGCGCGGTGGTGACGTCGGAGGTGCTGGAGCGGATGCGGGGGCTCGGGCGGCTGTCGGACCTGCTGGTGCCGGCCGCGCGGTTCTACGGGGTGGTGTCGGCCGAGGGCGGGCCGGCCATCCATGACGCGTGCGCGGTGGCGTACGTGCTGGATCCCTCCTTGTTCACCTGTGTGCCGGCGGTGGTGAACGTGGAGACGGCCGGGCAGTTCACGCGTGGCATGACCGTGACGGACTTCAAGGTCGGCGACCGGCGGGCGAACGCGTCGGTGGCGACCTCGGTGGACGTCACGCGGTTCTGGGATCTGGTGCTGGGGGCGTACGCGAGGCTGGGGGCCAGGCTGGGGTAGAGCGGCGCGGGCACCGTTCGGCGGCTGATAGAGTTACATCTGTTGCGCCGCTAGCTCAGTTGGTTAGAGCAGCTGACTCTTAATCAGCGGGTCCGGGGTTCGAGTCCCTGGCGGCGCACCATCTCTCCCAAAGCCGCCCGGTTTCGCCGGGCGGTTTTGCCGTTTCCGGGGCGTCGCGCTCCGCTGAGACCGTGACGCGGAAAGGCCCCCTGCGCCGGGGGCCTTGGGGCGTTCAGGCCGGGCGTTCGTCCACGCCGACGGCGCCGACGCCGCTGGTGAAGATGCCGCCGCAGTAGCCCTGCGATTCGCCGTAGCCGCCCGGCGGGAGCGTCACCCACTCGCCCACCACGTCGGGCGCCCGGCCGCAGACCACGACCGCCCGGAAGATCCAGTTCCGGCCCGTGGGGTTGCTGCACGCGGCGATGCCGAGATCGTTGTCGGCGGCGTGCACGAAGGTGCGGCAGTTGAGCACCGTGGCCGCCGCCGACGCGGGCGTGGCCGGGATCCCCGACACGAGCACGAGCGAGCCGGCCACCGCCGCGGCGACACGTCTTCCTCTGGACATTGCCCCTCCTATGCCTGGACGCTACTTTCCGCAGTTGATCGTATGCGGCGAGTAGCGGCTGGCCTAGGCGTCAGAGGCTGCGGCCTCGCTCATGAGTCCTGCAGGCGGCGGATCATGGCCTGCTTGGCCAGCGCGAACTCCTCGTCCGTCAGGACACCGGAGCGGTGTAACTGACCGAGCTCGGTCAGGCGGCGCAGGACCGCGTCGTGCACGTCGTCGGCCGCCGGCGCCGGCGGAGGCGGCAGCTCGGCCACGTCGCGCGGCAGCCGGGCCAGCACGGCCGCGGCCACCAGGGCCGTCGTGCCGCCGAAGCGCTGGATGCCCCACGACACGCAGTGCAGGTCCTTCTGCGGCGGCTTGGCCGGGCCCTCGCCCTTGATCCGGAAGCGCAGCGTGCCGTAGCCCATGCCGGACTGCGGCTTCCACTCCACACCGCTCACGTCGGAGAGCGGGAACTCCTGCGGCCCTGCCTTCTCCTTCTCCGTGCCGGCGAACCCCGTCCACTCCAGCCGCACCCGCTCCCCGTCGAAGACCGCCGTGCCGTCGCCGGCCGTGGCGGAGATGGGCACGCCGGGGACCGGCAGGAGGTAGTGCTCGCAGGCGGCGCTCGGCGTCTGGTAGACGAGCAGGGTGTCGCGGATCTCGTCGGCGAAGTATTCGGCGGCGCCGGTGCGCGTCTTCGGCACGGCCAGCCGGTAGGGGTCCGCCGGCGGCGCCAGCGTGCCGGCCACGACGTCGGACAGCGCGTCGGCCCCCTTGCGGAGCCGGAGCCGGAGGTGACCGCCCTTGCGGGCGGGCTCGAAGGTCACGCCCGCGATCGCCTCGAGCGGCACCGGCACCTCGCCGAGCGTCTTGCGCAGTTCGTGGACTTCCTTGTCGCTGCCGGGGACGATGCGGAGCATTTCCCCGTTGAACGTCCACGACCCGTCGGGGACGGCGATCTCGGCCATATTCTCAGCCTAGGACACGCTCGGGGACACGACCGCAGACGAGATCGCAGACGAAGGAGCGGGATGGAGATCTTCACGAGTTGGCCGTCGTGGGCGCACGCGGAAGGCCCGTTGGCCAAGGCGCTCCCGACGCCCACCGTGGACACCCTGCGCGAGGCGGTCGCCTTCGCCCGGCGGCAGCACGGGGTGCAGCAGCGGCCCACCGGGAGGCCCTACCTGGAGCACCTGCTCGAGGCGCTGGAGGTGGCCGTGACCGGCGCCCGGCTGGTCGACAGGGACATGCTGGTGGCGATCGTGCTGCACGACGTGCTGGAGGACACGCCGTGCACCGAGTCGGAGGTCGCGCGGCGGTTCGGCCCCCGGGCGGCCACGCTCGTGCGGTGGGTGACCAAGCCGCGCGGCGGTGTCAAGGCCGACTATCTGGCCTCGCTGGTCAAGGCGCCGCCGCAGGCCGTGCTGGTGAAACTGGCCGACCGGGTGAGCAACGTGCAGGAGTTGCAGCGGATGCCGTGGCGGTTCCAGCGGCGCTACTACCTGGAGACCGTCGCGTACATCATGCCGCTGGCGGGGGTCCACCCGTGGTTCGCGCAGTGGTTCGGGGAGTGGCGGGCTCAGTGGCGGCGGGTGGAGCGGTGGCCGGCGGGCTAGCCCTCGATCCTGGCCACGCGGTTGCGTACGCCTTCGAAGTGCGCGTGGACGGCCGCGACGGCGGCCGTCCTGTCGCCCCTGAGCACGGCGGTGTAGATGTCGCGGTGCCGTCTGGCCACGTCGCCGGGGGGTTCGTCGGGTGCGCCGAGGGCGCCGCGGAGCTGGTAGTAGACGTCCCAGAACGCGCCCAGAAGCTGGCTGACCAGGGGATTGCCGAGGGGACGGTAGAGGAGGTCGTGGAAGAGGCGGTCGGTCTCGGGGGAGACCAGGCCGGCCTCCGCCTCGGTCTCCATCCGCGCCATGACGTCCCCGACCGGGGTCAGGTCCACCTCGGGGCCCAGCTCGATCAGGCGCTGCACTAAGCCGCTCTCCAGGATCTCGCGGATCTCGACGAGGTGGGCGAGGTGGTGGGCGCCGTTCTGGAGGGTGATGCGGCTGTGGAAGGTCAGCTCGTCCACGAGCCCCGCCAGCGACATGCGGCCGACGAACATGCCGAAGCCGTGGCGGATGTCGACGATGCCCACCGCCTGGAGGGCCTTGAGCGCCTCCCGGACCGAGTTACGGCTGACCTGGAGCTCCTCCATGAGCTCGGATTCCGTGGGGAGAGGATCTCCGGCCACCAGTCCGCGCCGGACGATGAGGTCCTTGACGCCCTCCTGGGCCTCGGCGGCACGGCTGGGGCGCGCCGGACGCGGGACTGTGGTCATGAAGAATCCTTTCATCGTAGGTAACAATCCGGAAATCTTCCGTTGACCTCAAGCAGGCCTGGCGTTTAGCGTCCACCTTACGCACAAGATAGGACATGGGATGTCCCACGTTCTACCCCTTCAGGAGGCATCCGTGAGCTCTGAGTTCAGCCGCCGTGACTTCCTGCGTTACAGCGGGGCCACCGGGGCGGCGGCGTTCATCGCGGCCACGCTCTCCGCTTGTTCCGGAGGCCCGGCCTCGACCGGTTCGGTCGGTGCCGGAACCAACAAAGACCTGATCACCGCTGTGATCGGCTACGGCAACGACCAGAGCTGGGATCCGACGCAGACCGCCTCGGCCTTCGCGATGGCCGGGATCAGCCACGTCTACGAGGGGCTGCTCGACACCGACCCGGTCACCCGCGAGCCCTATCCGGCCCTCGCCACCGCGCTGCCGACCGACCTGAACGCCACCACGTGGACGTTCACGCTCAGGGACGGCGCCAAATGGCACGACGGGCAGCCGGTCACCGCCGACGACGTCGTCTTCACGTTCGAGCGGATCATGGGCCCCGACAACGTGCTGACCGGCAACTTCTTCAAGTCCTGGCTCCAGGAGGTGAAGAAGGTGGACGACAGGAACGTGGAGCTGGTGTTCAAGTTCCCGTTCCCCGACGCGGCGCCGCGACTGACGATCGCGAAGATCATGCCGAAGCACGTGTTCAGCCAGGCGGGCGCCTGGGACCAGGCCAAGGGCGGCAAGGCCGTGGGGTCGGGGCCGTACCAGCTGGTCGCGCACAACCCCAAGTCCAACAGCTCGTTCGAGGCGTTCGACGGCTACAACGGCCCGCGCCCGGCCACGGTCAAGAAGATGAACTGGCTGACGATCGTGGACGCCGCCGCCCGCGTGGCCAAGATCTCCGGCGGTTCGGCCGAGGCGCAGATCGCCGACAACATCCCGTACGCCAACGTCGAGCAGCTCAAGCAGCAGGGCCTGACGGTCGAGGGCGGCAAGGGCATGAACCACATGTTCCTGATGTTCAACACCGGCACCAAGCCCTTCGACGACGTACGCGTCCGCCGGGCGCTGCACTACGCCATCGACAAGCAGAAGATGATCGACGTGGCGCTCAAGGGCCACGGCACCGCCTCCAGCTCCTTCCTCAACGAGGGCCACCCCGACCACAAGCGGGCCTCGGTCGTCTACGACTACGACCCCGAGAAGGCCAAGGCGCTGCTCAAGGAGGCGGGCGTCACCGACCTGACGATCAACCTCATGGCCGTCAACGTGAGCTGGATCGCCGACTGCCTGCCCACCATCGCCTCCTCCTGGGAGGCCATCGGCGTCAAGACCACGCTGGAGCCGCAGGACACGGCCGCGCTGTTCACCAAGATGGACCAGTTCCAGGAGTATCAGGTCGTCGCGGCGGCCTCTAACCCGAACCAGTTCGGCATGGACGCCGACCTGATCCTGCACTACAACTACGTGCCCGGCGGCCTGTGGATGAAGTACAGCCACTGGGACGGCACCAAGGACGCCGAGAAGCTGTTCTCGATGATGGACGAGGCCGGCAAGGAGACGGACAAGGCCAAGAAGACCGCGCTGATCCACGAATATCTGGACTTCGTGGCCGAGCAGGCGATCCTCTACCCGGTCGTCCACAACGAGCTGATGACCGCCTGGGACCCGAAGAAGCTGTCCGGCATCCGGCCCCAGCCGTACCCGGGCATCAACCTGCTGCAGGCCAAGAGGACATGACGTTCGTCGCCAGGATGCTGCTGCGGCGGCTCCTCATCCTGATCCCGCTGCTGCTCGGCGTGGTCGCGTTCGTGTTCATCGTGATGCGCTTCTCCGGCAGCAAGCCGGAGTACGCCTACTTCCAGGGCGCGAACCCGACCCCCGAGCAGGTCCGTCAGTTCCAGCTCGAGAACGGCCTGCTGGACCCGCTCCCCCTCCGGTACGTGCGCTTCGTCGCCGACCTCGCGCAGGGCGACATGGGCACCAGCGTGCTGACCAAGAAGCCGGTCATCGAGTCCGTGACGACCGCGCTGCCGCTGACGTTGCAGCTCACGTTCCTGGGCCTGGCCGTGGCGGTGGTGCTCTCGCTGGCGTTCGGCGTGACGGCCGCGCTGTTCCGCGACCGCTGGCCCGACCAGGTGATCCGCATGGTGTCGCTGGTCGGGGTGGCGGCGCCGGCGTTCTGGCTGGCGCTGCTGATGATCCAGTGGCTGGCGGTCGGCGAGGGGCTGTTCCCGACCGGCGGGTACATCAACCCGGCCGACTCCCTGACCGGCTGGCTGCAGTCGATGACGCTGCCCGCCCTGTCGCTGTCGCTGCCGATCGCGGCCCAGCTCATCCGCATCATCCGCACGTCGATGGTGGAGGAGCTGGACCGCGACTACGTCCGGACCGCGATCGGCAGCGGGCTGCCGATGATCGTGGTCGTCGGCCGGAACGTGCTGCGCAACGCCCTGATCAACCCGCTGACCGTGCTGGGCCTGCGCATCGGCTACCTCATCGGCGGCACCGTCGTCATCGAGACGATCTACGGCCTGCCCGGCATGGGGCAGCTCATGATCAACGCGGTGCGCGACGGCGATCCGGCCGTCGTCCAGGGCGTCGTGCTCACCATCGCCGTCGGGTTCATGGTCGTCAACCTCGTCGTGGACGTCCTCTACCTGCTGGTCAACCCCCGCCTCAGGAGTGCCGCATGAGACCGTTCCGGATGAGAGGGGGGCTGACCGAGCGCCTGTCCCGGCCCGGTGTCGGGTTCCGCAGGCTGACGCCGCTGTCGTGGGTGTCGGTCGGCATCATCGCGGTGGTCGTGCTGGCGGCGCTGCTGGCGCCGTGGATCGCGCCGCACTCGCCGTACTTCCAGGAGGCCGCGGGGGGCGGGCCGTCCGCCGCGCACTGGATGGGGCTCGACAGCGCCAACCGCGACATCCTGTCCAGGCTCCTGTACGGCGCCCGCTGGTCGCTCATCATCGGTCTCGGCGCCACCGGGCTCGCCCTGGTGGCCGGGGCGATCGTGGGCGCGGTCGCGGCCACCTCGCGCCGGGCCGTGGACGAGACCCTCATGCGCGTGCTCGACGTGATCATGGCCTTCCCCGGCATCGCGCTGGCGGCCGTCCTCGTGGCGGTGTTCGGCGGCAGCATCCCGGTGCTGGTCATGGCCATGGCCTTCCTCTACATGCCGTCCGTGGCGAGGGTCGTGCGGGCCAACGTGATCGCCCAGTACGGCGAGGACTACGTCGCCGCCGAGCGCATCATCGGCGCCCGCACGCCGCACATCCTCATCAAGCACGTCGCGATCAACTGCGCCGCCCCCGTGCTCGTGTTCTGCACGGTGATGGTGGCCGACGCGATCGTGTTCGAGGCGTCGCTGTCGTTCATCGGCGCCGGCGTACGCCCCCCGAACCCCTCGTGGGGCAGCGTCATCGCCGACGGCAAGAACCTGGTCCTGCTCGGCGGCTGGTGGGCCACGGTCTTCCCCGGCCTGCTGATCCTGATCACCGTGCTGGCCCTGAACATCCTGTCCGAGGGCATCTCCGACGCCTGGGCCGCCCCGGCCGCCCGCAAGGCGTCGGTGAAGAAGGACGACGCCTTCGAGCAGGCCCGCCCCGGGTCCGGCGAGATCGTCGAGCTGCCCGGCCTGGCCGAGGCCGCGCGCCGGCTGGCCGAGCGGGCCCGCCCGCTGCCACAGGGCCCGCCGATCCTGGCGGTCGAGCGCTTGCGGATCGGGTTCGCCGAGGGCGTCGACATCGTGGACGGCATCGGCTTCGAGGTACGCCCCGGCGAGGTGCTCGGCCTGGTGGGCGAGTCCGGCTGCGGCAAGTCGCTGACCGCGCTGACCATCATGGGCCTGCAGCCCCGCGACGCCCGCGTCAGCGGCCACGTCCGGTTCGACCAGCGGGAGCTGCTGTCGGAGCCGCGCCGGGCGCGCAGGAAGCTGCTCGGCCACGAGATGGCGATGATCTACCAGGACGCCCTGTCCTCGCTGAACCCGGCCATGACCATCAAGGCCCAGCTCAAGCAGCTCACCCGGCGCGGCGGCCGGCGCAGCCCCGCCGAACTGCTCGAGCTCGTCGGCCTCGACGCCCGCCGTACGCTGTCGTCGTACCCGCACGAGTTGTCGGGCGGGCAGCGGCAGCGGGTGCTGATCGCGATGGCGCTGTCGCGCGAACCCAAGCTGATCGTCGCCGACGAGCCCACCACCGCGCTGGACGTGACCGTCCAGGCGCAGGTCATCGAGCTGCTGCTGAGGCTGCGCGAGGAGCTGGGGTTCGCGCTGATCCTCGTCTCGCACGACCTCGCGCTGGTGGCCGACGTGACCGACCGCGTGGTCGTCATGTACGGCGGCCAGATCGTCGAGACCGGCGTCACCTCGGCTCTGGTCGGGGCGCCCGCCCACCACTACGCCCGCGGCCTGCTGGGCTCGGTGCTGTCGCTGGAGGCGGGGGCCGAGCGGCTCACGCAGATCCCCGGCGTGGTGCCCGCCCCGGCGGACTTCCCGCGCGGCTGCCGGTTCGCCGATCGATGCCCGATGGTCACGGACGTGTGCCGTACCGAGACGCCGGTGCTGGAAGGGGACGCCACCCACGCGGTGGCCTGCCACCATCCGGCCCCGGGAAGGGTGAGCAGCGTGGGGAGTGAGCAACGTGCTTGAGCTGAAGGACGTGCACGTCGTGCACAAGGCCCGCTCCGGCGGCCTGCTGTCGCGGGACCGCGTGTACGCGCTGACCGAGGCCAACCTCACCGTCGGCCCCGGCGAGACGGTCGGCATCGTGGGGGAGTCGGGCTGCGGCAAGTCCACGCTGGCCAAGGTGCTGGTGGGCCTGCAGCGGCCGACCGAGGGCACCGTGACCTTCCGCGGCAAGGAGCTGTGGGGACTGAAGGAGTCCGAGCGGCGCGCGCTGGTGGGGTCGAGCGTAGGGATGATCTTCCAGGATCCGTCCACGGCGCTCAACCGGCGTCTGCCCATCCGGCAGGTGCTGCGCGACCCGCTCAACGTGCACGGCCGCGGCACCCCCGCCCAGCGTGACGAGCGGGTGCGGGAACTGCTCGACCTGGTGGGGCTGCCCCCGACCGTCGCCGACGCGCTGCCGAGCCAGTTGTCCGGCGGTCAGCGCCAGCGCGTGGCCGTGGCCAGGGCGCTCGCGCTGGAGCCGGACCTGGTGGTGGCGGACGAGCCGACCAGCGCGCTCGACGTGTCGGTGCGGGCGCAGATCCTCAACCTGCTGCTGGATCTGAAGGAGCGGCTCGGACTGGCGCTGGTGTTCGTCTCGCACGACATCCAGACCGTGCGCAGGATGAGCGACCGCGTGGTCACCATGTATCTGGGCAGGATCGTGGAGCAGACGCCGGCCCAGGCGGTGCCGCTGGGGGCGCGGCATCCGTACACGCGGGCGCTGTTCTCGGCCACACCCGGGCTGATCTCGCCGATCAACCCGATCCCGCTGGTGGGGGCCGTGCCCTCGGCCACGAAGCCGCCGAGCGGGTGCCCGTTCCGTACGCGGTGCTGGCGGGCGGACGACGTCTGTGCCGAGGAGATGCCCGCCGCCCGGACCGACGATGACCATCTCTTCCACTGCCATCATCCGGTGGCGGCGGGAGCGACCGATGTTGAGCTGATTCAGGAGCGTGTATGAGTTTGACCGGTGTGATCCCTCCCGTATGCACCCCCATGACCGCCGACTACGAGGTGGACGCCGCCTCGCTCGTCCGGCTGGTCGATCATCTGGTCGACGGCGGGGTGGACGCGTTGTTCGTGCTGGGGTCGTCGTCGGAGGTGGCGTACCTGACGGACGCGCAGCGGCGCACGGTGCTGGACACCGTGGTCGGCCACGTGGGCGGGCAGGTGCCGGTGCTGGCCGGGGTGATCGACATGACGACGCCGCGCGTGCTCGACCACGCGCGGGTCGCCGTCGAGGCCGGGGCGTCGGGACTGGTGGCGACGGCGCCGTTCTACACGCGTACGCATCCGGAGGAGATCCGGACCCATTTCCGCATCCTGGGCGCGCGGGCGGGGCTGCCGGTCTACGCCTATGACCTGCCGGTCTCCGTGCACACCAAGCTGAGCGCCGGGCTGCTGCTCGAGCTGGCCGCCGAGGGCGCGCTGGCCGGGGTCAAGGACTCCAGCGGCGACGACGGCGGCCTGCGCGAGGTCATCATGGGCCGCGAGGCGCCGTTCAGCGTGCTCACCGGCTCCGAGGTGACCGTGGACTCCGCGCTGTGGATGGGCGCCGACGGCGTGGTGCCCGGGCTGGGCAACGTGGACCCGCAGGGGTACGCCGAGCTGTACCGCTGCGCCTCCCGCGGTGACTGGGAGGCGGCCAGGGCGGAGCAGGAGCGGCTGGTCAGGCTGTTCGAGATCGTCAAGGTCGGCGGGTCGCGCATGGGCGGCAGTTCGTCCGGCCTCGGGGCGTTCAAGGCCGCGCTGCACCTGCGCGGCATCATCGACTGCCCGATCACCGCGCTTCCGCAGACCCCGCTGAACGACGACGAGGTCGGCCGGATCGGCAAGCTCCTGGCGACCGCCGGACTGCTCTGACCCGGCGGGGAGCCGCTCAGGCCGGGCTGGCCATCCGGGCCACGTCGTCGGCGCCGTCCTCGATCAGCTTCGCCGCCAGGTCCGACAGCGCCCGCCCGGCGGCCAGCTCGTCCCCGATGCCGGGCACGGGCCGGTCGTGCGGATTGCGGCGGGCGTGCCCCACGCTCTCGTGCCGTTTGCCGTCCGGGGTGAAGAGCACCGCCGTGGCCGTGGTCAGAGCGTCGTCATCGTCCTCGCTGATCCAGATCTGGATGTTCCACTGCTTGTACTCCATGACGACCACCTCCCTATGTCCGAGCCTCTCTCTGGGAGGCCCGGACGTAAAGGCGGCCGTCGGCTCCCGGCTTGAGCCGCCCGAAGCAGGTCTTCCCCATGGTGATTGCAGCGAGACGCAACCGTATGACAATCGGCGGCCAGCACCCTGGACACCGTGACTACTGATGACAAGCCCGCCGTCTGGGAGATGGTGGTCGTCCACCGCTTGTTCCGCCGCGAGCTCAAGCTCGCCCCGGAGCTCATCCGCCGGGTCACTCCCGGGGACACGGCGCGCGCCGCGGTGCTGGCCGCGCACGTCAAGGAGATCCTCGCCGGGCTGCACCATCACCACGAGGCCGAGGACAAGCTGCTCTGGCCGCTGCTGCTGGAGCGGGTGACGTTCGAGACCGAGCTGGTCAACACCATGGAGGCCCAGCACGAGCGCGTGGCCGACCACATCGAGGCCCTGAGCGGCCTGATCCCCGCCTGGGAGCGGAGCGCCGCCGCCGAGGACGGGGAGCGGGTGGCCGCCACCATCGAGCGGCTGCACGACGACCTCCTGGTCCATCTCGACCAGGAGGAGGAGCGCATCCTGCCGCTGGTCTCCGAGCACGTGACCAAGCAGGAGTGGGACCGGCTCGGCGAGTACGGCCGCTCCCACCTGTCCAAGGAACGGCTGCTCATCCAGCTCGGCGCGTTGCTGGAGGACGCCACGGACTGGGAGCGGCAGGCGTTCCTGGGGCTGCTGCCGCTGCCCGCCCGGGTCATGTGGGCCCTGGTCGGCGAGCGCCGGTACCGGAAGGAGATCGCCCGGGTGCGTGTCGCCTGATCAGCGGGCCGGAGTGCGGCGGTGGCCGCCGCCGGTCAGCGGCTCACGCCGTCGGCGGGGCGGCTCAGCAGGTCGAGGTCGGCGCGGCGGGGCAGGCTCTCCCAGTCGCCCTGGGAGGTCACCGCGAACGCGCCCGCCGCGCACGCGGTGCTGAGGCGCTGGTCCGGGTCGGCCCCGGCCAGCCAGTCGGCCAGCCAGCCGGCCGCGAACGCGTCGCCGGCCCCCACCGAGTCGACCTCCGTCACCCGGTAGGGGGACGCCCGTCGTACGACGCCGCCGGACAGCTCCATGGCCCCCTCCGCGCCGAACTTGACCAGCACGTGCCGGGGCCCCAGCGCCGCCAGCGCCTTGGCCAGCTCTTCCGCCCCCTCGATGTCGGCGATCAGCCGGCCCTCGGCCTCGGTGGCGAACAGCACGTCCACGTCGCCGACCGTCTCGCGCAGCCACGCCCCCGCCTCCTCGGGCGTCCACAGGGCCTTGCGGTAGTTGACGTCCAGCGAGATCGGCACCCCGGCGGCCCGGGCCGTGGCGATCGCGTGCCGCACGGCCTCCCGCGCGGAGGCCGACAGGGCCGGGGTGATCGCCGAGACGTGCAGCACCCGGGCCGACGCGATGAGGGCGGGGTCGAGGTCGGCGGCGGACAGCCGGGAGCCCGCGCTGTCCTTGCGGTAGTAACGCACGTCGATGAGGTCGGCCGTGCGCCTGCCCTTGATCATCAAACCGGTGGGCGCCCCGGGGTCGGGGATCGCGCGCACGTCCACGCCCTCGCCCGCGAGCGTGGCCCGGATGAGGTCGCCGAACTCGTCGGCCCCCACCCTGCCCACCCACGTGGCGTCGTGCCCGAGCCGGGCCACGCCGATCGCGACGTTCGACTCGGCGCCGCCCAGGCCCAGGTCGAAGTCGCGGGCGAAGCGCAGCGGGCCCGTGCGGCGGGCGGCGAACAGCGCCATGGTCTCACCGAAGGTCACCAGCTCGGTCATCGGTTCGGGCTACCCAGCTTTCTCGAGATCCGCGCCGCCGCCTCGGCCACCAGTGGTCCCAGCTCGCGCACCCGCGCGGCGGTGATCCGCGAGGTGAGCCCGGAGACGGAGATGGCCGCGGTGACGGCGTCGTCGTGGTTGAAGATCGGCGCCGCGACGCAGCGCACCTCGGGTTCGTTCTCGCGGTCGTCCACCGCGTAGCCGCGCCGGCGGATGTGCGTCAGCTCGGCGCGCAGCCGTTCGGGGTCGGTGATCGTGTGCCTGGTCCTGGGCTCCAGGACCAGCTCGGCCAGGGCCTCCTCGGGCTGCCAGGCCAGGATGGCCTTGCCGACCCCGGTGGAGTGGGCGGGGCCGCGACTGCCGATGCGCGAGGCCATGCGGACGTTCGCCTCGTTCTCCACCTTGTCGATGTAGACGACGTGCGGCGGGTCGTAGACGACCAGATGGACGGTCTCGCGCACCTCGCTCATCAGCCGGTGCGACTCCTCGGCGGCGACGGCGCGCAGGTCGAGCGTGGCCAGGTAGGACTGCCCGAGCCGGAGCGTGCCGTGCCCCAGCCGGTAGGCGCCGGTCCTGCGGTCGCGGTCGAGCAGCCTGGCCTCGATGAGGGGCACGGTCAGGCGCAGCACCGTGCTCTTGGACAGGCCCACGGCCTCGGAGAGCTGGGTGAGTGACAGGCCCGAGTGCTCGCGTACGTGGTCCAGCACGGCCAGCGCGCGTCTGAGCGAGGCTGACTGGTTGCGTTCCGGCACGTGGTCCAACATACCGGCGAAACGGCTATGCAACATATCGTTGTGCACTGCACAACAAGGCCGGATGGCGCGACCAGACCCCGCCCGCGGCGCTGCTCGTCCTCTTCGAGCCGGACGAGAACGACGGGGGCGGGATCAGGGAGGGGTCGGTGCTGACCTTCTTCGTGGCGGTGCGGCGGCGGGTGTCAGGGCTTGGCCGGGCGGTCAAAGACTGAAATATCGTGCTTGTCCCCGGGAGCCAGGAACTCCAGCAGCCGCCGCCCCTCCTCCTCGACCTCGTCCATGACGCCGATCGGCTCCCACTGGTGGAGGTTGAGCGTGGAGGTGCCCTTGGCGCGGGTGACCGTCCAGTCGCCGGCCGTGACGCCGTCCACCAGGATGGCGCGCGGCTGCACGTTGGTGCCCATGAAGCCCTGGATCGCGGCCAGGCCCGTCTCCGTGATCACCCGGGAGCGGTCGGCGTGGGACAGGAAGAGGTTGTCGAAGTCGTACATGAGGCGGACCGGCGCCGGGGTGTCCTCGCCGGGGCGCGGGGCGTCGGGCAGGTCGTACAGGGTCCTGCCGCTCTCGTCCCTGAACCGGAGCAGGTCCAGCCCCTCCACCACCTCGCCCAGCCGCGTCAGCCCCGACCACGTCTGCACGTCCATCACCGACGCCGGCCCGAACGCCGCCAGATACCGCCGCACCAGCTCGGGCAGCGTCATCGGCTCGACCTCGAGGCCCAGCAGCCAGGACTCGGCGCTCGTATGCGCGACCGGCCCGCTCCTGCCCCACAGGCCGCGCGGCGGCACCTGCACCAGCGGCACCAGCCAGCGCACGCCCTGGCCCAGCGCGTGGGGGTCGTTGTCCGGCCACCGCTCGGCCAGCGCCCGCCCCAGGTCGGCGAACGTCATGGGCCGCTCCTCCAGCAGCGCCCGCCCGGTCGCCGCCAGCTCGTCCAGATCCACCCCGGCCAGTTTCCTGCCGAAGGTCGTCCGCGTCCCCCGCTCGGTCACCGGCTGCAGGGGCGGTCGCATGGCCAGGCAGTCGCGGGCGGTGACCAGGTGGATGGTGGAGCGCTGCAGCGCGAGGCGGACCAGCTCGCGCGAGGCCAGCAGGTCGGAGGCGTCGGCGGGCTTGAAGCCCTCGATGCGGTTCCACAGGCCGGTGTACCAGGTGTGCGGGGTCTGCGCCTGCAGCCCGCCCAGGTGCTCCACGACCTCGGTCACGGAGCGGGTGGTGCGCCGCAGCAGGTGCTGACGCTCCAGCGTGGCCCGGTTGAGCGCCCTGCGGCTGATGAGGGGATCCATGACACCAAGGTAGGGGCTATTGCGGCCGGTCCCGGGCCGCAATAGCCCCAGCGAAGCCGGCGGATCGCCGGCGTGTGGCCTTCTAACGCCTGATGGTACGCGCGTTTCCGTACTCTCTGAGGAATTCATCCCAGTCGGTGTGCTGGGCGATGTGAAGATCGCCGTAGTAGCGCGAGATCGTACGCTCCATCGGGAAGTACGCGCTCAGCCCGCCGCATCCCTCCACCTTCTCGCCCTGGTGCGCCTCGTTGATCACGAAGCCGCCCGGGCCGTGGATGGCCAGCAGCTTGTCGGCCACCGAGGCCAGCGTCGGGTCGGTACGGGAGTCGGCGACCAGCGCCAGGCAGAGCGTACGCAGGTCCACCAGCGACCGGTCGACGTGGAAGCGGGTCGCCACCGACTGGACGCTGTCCACGACCGAGCGGTTGGTGTGCACCTGCTGCCGCAGCCCGCTCGCGAGCGTCTCGAACTCGCGCATGAACTCCTCGATCCGCGTCGCGTCGACCGCGCACTGCGTGACGGTCTGGTGCGTGGGGCGGAACGACCTGACGTACTCCTCGACCACGATCCGCCCCAGCTCGCGCGCGTCCATGCGCGGGTTCGCCGCCATGGCGGACAGGATCTCGGTGTACGGCCAGCCCTCGTTGGGCTCGACGTCCTCCGAGCCGACGACGACGCCGACGTGCTCGCGCAGCTCGTAGCAGACCTCGAGGTTGCTCATCAGGCAGGCGTCCATGCCCAGCAGGTCGAGCGGCCTGCCGAGGTCCTTGTGGATCCGCTCCATGACCCTGCGCAGCTCGATGGTGTCGAGCGAGTGCATCGTGCCGTCGTCGCTGGCGATCGCGCGCTCCTGTCCGCCCGGCAGCTTGAGCACCTCGCTCAGCGACGTCGTGAACACGGCCTTGGTGATCTCCGGGGTCTGCGTGAGCCTGGCCAGTTCGGAGAAGGCGGGCTCCCCGTCCGACACGGTCATGCGCGGGGTGCGCCGCACGTAGCCCGTCTCGACGTCACGCCGCACCCCGCGGCCTCTGACCTGCGTGTAGATCTGGTCCAGGTCGTCGGGGGTCCAGCCGCCGCCGTGGTTCCAGAGCACCAGCGCGTAGCGCTTGGCGGGCGCGTGCGCGGCGGCCCAGCGGACGAAGTCCACGACCGTCTGCGGATGCCCGGAATCGACGGGCGGCGACAGCTCCTCGATCCGGTCGGGCGCGCCGCCCGGGGAGATCTCCATGCGCCGGGCCCGGCCGCCGGCGTCCTGCCGCTTGACGAAGGCCGTGACCCGGACGCCGTTGTACGACCGCACGGCGCGCAACTCCTCCAGGTCGCGCCCCGCCGCGTCGGACAGGTTGTTGTTGCCCGCCATGTACACCATGACGTTCCACTCGGCCGGCTCGCCCGAGTACGCCGGGCGTTCGGCGGTCATGGTCCCCGGCGTGCGGCCGAGCGCCCGCCAGGTGGTGGGTCCCGCCACACCGTCGGCGGGCAGCCCCTCGCGCTGCTGGAGGCTGAGCAGGGCACCGTACGTGGAGCCGCCGAAGTACCCGTCGGCCCGTACGCGGTAGCCGCGGGCGCGCAGCAGCTCCTGCAGCCGCCTGACCTCTTCCCCTCTGCTGCCGAGCCGCAGCGTGGGCCCGGCCATCAGTCCGCGGCCCAGTGGAAGGTGAAGCACTTGCCGTCCGGCGACAGGTCACCGGTCGGGAGGATGTACATCGGGGTGTGGACGCCGAACATCTTGGCCTTCCACAGCACGATCGAGCCGCCGGTCTGCACGGACCGGGAGTCGAAGGTGGCGTGCGTGTCGCGGTCGGTCTCGACGAAGCAGATCTGCCGGTCGCTGTCGTCGGTGACCTGGATCCCCTTCCACCACAGGCCGTGGGGCGCCATGCTGAGCCGGATCTCGGTGGTGCCGGGCGGCGCGGGGGTCTCGGTCAGGTAGAGCACGTCGCCGTCGCGCAGCCGGTGGGCGTTGACGAGGTCGTTCCTGCTGATCCTGATGAGCTGCAGTGGGGCGCGTCCCGGCATGCGCTCGAAGCGCATGGGCGAGCGCTGGTCGCCGTGCACGATGGCGAGCAGTTCGGGTAGCTGCGAGATGATCGCGGGCAGGGTGGCCTGGAGGATGGGACCGAAGTACCGCTGGTTGAGCTCGCGGTCGGTGACGCGTACGGGGTGCTCGGCGTGCATGCCGCGCATGTTCTGCAGCAGGCCGGGGAGCACCTGCATCATGATCGGCGTGATGGTGCCGATGAGCTGCGGCACGAACTGCTGGAAACGGTCCTCCTCGTTCTGGTCGGTCTCCGCCTTGGCCGGGCCGAAGGAGAGCAACTGCTCCACCAGCGGCGGGATCATGGCCTGGACGACCGGCATGAGGATGGCCGCGACGTCCATGAAGGACCGGTCGGCGGCGAGCTGGGTGTAGGTCTCCTGGATGGTGTAGCGCTGCTGTTGCTGCTGGTACTCCACGGGCCGGTGCTCCATCCGCGGCCCCATCGGCAGCATGTGCGGCTGGTTCGGGCGTGCGCCGAACTGGTCCGCTGCCTGGTGGGTCAGCTGGAGGCCCTGGAGGATCATGGGGAACAGCACGTTCAGAATTCGTGCCTCCGCTCCCCGCTGCTCCTCTGCGATGTAGGACGGCATGATGTTCTCCCGGCGTTTTGGGGCATTCGTCCACGCTGGACGCTATGAACGGGCCCTGCCGCGAGCATCAGGGAACGCCCTGGGGATTACCCCGGGGTGAGTCCCTAATGACGGGAGGAACTGACTCGGGTCAAACGGACACTGGACGGTCGCCTGGCCAAGGCCCACCATGAATCTTGGCCAGGGCAACGCAGGCCAGGGGGTGAGTACGATGACAGCCCGCGCCCTCCGCAGCGGACCCGAGCGCTCCCGCGACGACCAGTTCGTCGGACGATGTCGTGAGCTGGCGGTACTCCATGCCCAGCTGGGCCGCGTCTGCGAGGGCCGCTCCAGTCTGGTGGTGCTGGAAGGGCCGGCCGGGGTCGGGAAGACGGCCCTGGCCGGGGAGTTCCTGTGCGCGATCGAGAACGCGGTGGTGCTGGAGGTCAGCGGGGACGAAGGGGAGTCGGGGCTGGCGTACGGGGTGCTGGGGCAACTGGGGACGCAGGCGCAGGCCGTACCGGAGGTGCTGGCCGGGGCGCAGGCGACAGTGCAGCCCACGGCCCCGGCGGCGCAGACCGGGGCGCACGGTGCCCGCACGCGGCCAGATCCGCTGGTCGTGGGGGCCGCGTTGCTGGAGTTGCTGGCCGAGCTGCAGCGCACGGCGCCCGTGGTCATCGCGATCGACGGGGCGGACTGGGCGGACCTGCCCTCGTTGCAGGCGCTGACGTTCGCGCTGCGCAGGCTGCGTACCGATCGGGTGCTGGCGATCCTGATCGCCAGGGAGAGCGACCACCCCCGGCTGCCCGACGGGCTGCGGCGGCTGCTGCGCAGCAGCGCCGCGCTCCGGCTGCCGCTGAACGGGCTGAGCGCGCGCGAGCTGCAGGCGCTCAGCGCCCGGCTCGGCCCGGTACGGCTGACGCCGCAGGCCGCCGAGCGGCTGCACGAGCACACCAAGGGCGTGCCGTTGCACGCGCGGGCGCTGCTGCAGCAGGTGCGGGCCGAGACCCTGGCCGACGTGGACGCGCCGCTGCCCGCGCCCAGGGCGTACACGACGCTGGTGCTGGAGCGGCTCGCGCAGTGCGGGCCGGCGGCGCAGCGGCTGCTGACGGCGGCCGCCGTGCTCGGCACGTCCGCGCCCCTGCACCTGGTGGCCCGCATGGCCGAGCTGGCCGAGCCGCTGCACCTGGTCGCCCGGATGGCGGAGCTGGCCGAGCCGCTGCCCGCGCTGGAGCAGGCGACGGGCGCCGGGCTGCTCGTGGAGTGGCGCACCGGGGCCGGGGTCTCGGTGGGGTTTCCGAACCCGCTGGTCAGGGCCGCCATCTACCACGATCTCGGGCCCGCCACGCGGCGCCGCCTGCACCTGCTGGCCGCCGACCTGGCGGACGACGTGGTGCACCGGCTGCACCACCGGCTCGCCGCCGCCGACCAGGTGGACGAGGCGCTGGTGCGGGAGGTGGCCAGGGTGGGGCGGCGGCAGGCGGCGGCCGGGCGCTGGTCGAGCGCGTGCGGCTGCCTGACCAGGGCGGTACAGCTCACGGCGGAGGGCCCCGGCAGGGACCGGCTGATCGCGGAGGCCGTCGAGGCGCTGCTGGCGGCCGGGCGCCCTGGGGACGCCGCGGCCCTGGCCGCCCAGGTGGCACCAGGGGCCGACCCTGGGGTCCGCGACTACGCGCTGGGGTCGGTGGCGCTGGTGGCGGGACGGGTACGTGAGGCGGTGGGGCGGCTGGACAACGCCGGGACGCACGCCGGGCAGGACGCCTCCCTGACCGCCTGCATCGCCGCCCGCCAGGCCATGGCGGCGCTGCTCACCGGCGAGGGGCGGGTCGCCACCCGCTGGGCCGGGCAGGCCGAGGGGGAGCTGGTGCGGTTCGCGGAGCTGGTGGGGCTGGGGCTGGCGGGACGCGGCGACGAGGGGCTGGCGCTGTGCCAGGAGCTGCCGGTGCCGGGGCAGGGCGGCCCCGGGGATCTGGACGCGCTGCTGGGGCGGGGGATGTTGCGGCTGTGGGCCGACGACCTGGCCGGGGCGCAGGCGGATCTGCTGGGCCTGCTCGGCATGGGCGCGGACCGGTCCGCGTCGTTCCAGGTGCTGGCGGCGATCGCGCTGGCGCAGGCCGAGTACCGGCTCGGGCGGTGGGACGAGGCGGTGGGGCACGCCGAGGTGGGCGCGTCGGCCGCCGACGACTTCGGGCAGGCGTGGCTGGGGAGCTACGCCCATGCCGCGGCGGCCCTGGTCCCGGCCGCACGGGGGGAGTGGGACCGGGCCGTCGCGCACGTACACGCCGCCCGCGCCGCCTGCTCGCCCGACAACCCCACCGCCCTCGTCTGTACGGCCGGCGCCGACGCCCTGGTGGCCACCGCCCGCGGCGACCACGAGGCCGTCATCGCCGCCCTCACCCCGCTCACCAGGACGGACCTGCCCGACGAGCCCTCCATCGTGCTCTGGCGCACCCTTCTCGCCGACGCCCTGATCGGCGCCGGCCGGCTCGACGAGGCCGAGGCGACCCTGGTGCCGTGCGAGTTGCTGGCCCTGGACAGGGAGCGGCGCAGCGTCCTGGCCGCCGCCGCGCGGGCCAGGGCCGGGCTGCACGCGGCCAGGCACGACCCGGCCGAGGCGGAGGCCGGCTACCAGGTGGCCCTGGAGCACACGGCCAAGATCGAGATGCCGTTCGAGGAGGCGAGGATCCGGCTCGCGTACGGGACGTTCCTGCGCCGCAGGGGCCGCAGGTCGGCCGCCGCGGAGCAGCTCGAGGCGGCCCAGCTCACGCTGTCGCGGCTGGGGGCGCTGCCGTACCTGGAGCAGTGCGATCTGGAGCTGGCCGCGAGCGGGCGGGCGGTGCTGCTGCCCCAGGACACCGCCCGGCTCGGCCTGACGCCGCAGGAGCACACGGTGGCGGTGCTGATCAGCAGAGGGCTGACCAACCGGCAGGCGGCGCGCAAACTCGTGCTGAGCGTCAAGACCGTCGAGTACCACCTGAGCCACATCTACACCAAGCTCGGGATAACCTCGCGTACCGCGCTGATCGGGCGCCTGGGCGACCTCGGTGAATAGGTGCCGTACCGTGGCTGCATTGTGCTGACCTTCCACGTGCTCGGGCCGCTCGCCGCGCGGCTCGACGGTGAGCCCGTCGCCCTGGGCAGGCCACGCCAGCGCTCGGTGCTGGGCCGCCTGCTGGCCGCCGGTGGCCAGGTCGTTCCGGTCGATCGCCTCATCGACGACCTCTACGCCGGCGAGGCGCCGCCCAAGGCGCTGGCCGCCGTCCAGTCCTACGTCTCCAACCTGCGCCGCGCCCTCGAACCGGGCCGGTCCCCGCGCGCCCAGGCCGGCGTGCTCGTCACCCAGCCGCCCGGTTACGCGCTGCGCCTGGAGGCCGGCGCGGTGGACGCCTGGCGGTTCGAGAGCGTGGTGGGCGACCCGGCGGCCGGGCACGAGCGGCTGGCCGAGGCGCTCGCGCTCTGGCACGGGCCCGCCTACCAGGAGTTCGCCGGCGCCCATTGGGCCGACGCGGAGGCGGGGCGGCTGGAGGAGCTGCGCCTGTCGGCGGTCGAGCGGCATGCCGGCGCGGTCATCGGGCTGGGGCGGGCTGCGCAGGCCGTACCGGAGCTGGAGCGGCTGGCCGGGGAGCATCCGCTGCGGGAAGGGGCGTGGGCGCTGCTGGCCAGGGCGCTCTACCGGTGCGGCCGGCAGGGCGAGGCGCTCGGCGCGCTGCGCAGGGCCCGCGCGCACCTGGCCGCGGAGCTGGGCGTGGATCCCGGGCCCGAGCTGCGGCGACTGGAGGAGGACATCCTCGCCCAGGCCGCCCACCTGAGCGAGGCCGCGCCCCCGCCCGCCCCGGCCGCCAGGATCGCCGTGGCGGGTCAGGCGTACGTCGGCCGCCGCGCCGAACTCGCCGCCGTGACCGCCCTCGACGGCGGCGCCGTGCTGGTCGGCGGCGAGCCCGGCGCGGGCAAGACCGCGTTCATGGAGCAGGTACGCGCCACGCTCGAGCGCAAGGGCTGGGCCGTCGGCTGGGGCCGCTGCCCCGAGCACGAGGGCGCACCGCCCGGCTGGGCCTGGGCCGAGCTGCTCAGGCAGTTGGCCGCCCGCTTCCCGCCCGGCGACCAGGAGGCTCTCGCGCCCCTGCTGTTCGACACCCCGGTACGCGGCGACGTGCCGGGCGCCCGGTTCCGGCTGCGCCGGGCGGTCGGCGCGTTCGTCACCTCGATCGGCCGCCCGCTCCTGCTCGTGCTCGACGACCTGCACCGGGCCGACGCCGAGACCCTGGCCATCCTCACCCACGTGATCGGCGAGGCCGCCGGGCCGCCGGTCCTGGTCGTGGGCAGCTACCGGCACACCGAGCCCAACGACCACCTCGCCGACGCCCTGGCCGCCATCGCCGCCCACGAGCCGCTGCGCGTCGAGCTGACCGGCCTGACCGCGACCGAGGTGGGCGAGCTGATCAGCGTCACCTGCGGCCGGCCCGCCACACCCGAGACGGTCGCGCGGGTCGCCGAGCGGACCGGCGGCAACCCGTTCTTCGTCAGGGAGACCGCCCGGCTGCTCGACGCCGAGGGCGTCGTGGCCATCCCGGCGGGGGTGCGCGACGTGCTGCGGCGCCGGGTGGCCAGACTGCCCGCGCAGGCGCAGACGATCCTGCGGCACGGCGCCGTCATCGGCCGCGAGAGCGACGTGGACGTCCTGACCGCCGTCAGCGGCGCCGACGAGGAGACCGTGCTGTCCGCCATCGAGTCCGGGCTGGTCACCGGGCTGCTGACCGAGCCGGAGGCGGGGCGGCTGAGGTTCGCGCACGCGCTCGTCCGCGACACCCTGTACGACGACCTGTCCCGCGTCCGCCGGGCCCGCCTGCACCTGCGCGTGGCCCGGGCCATCGAGGAGCACGACCCCGGCGACGTGGCCGCCCTCGCCCACCACTACACCGCCTCCGCCGCCGACCCCGGCAAGGCCGTGCGCTACACCAGGCTCGCCGCCGAGCAGGCCGAGCGCCGCTTCGCCCACCACGAGGCCGCCGCCCTCTGGCAGCAGGCGCTCGACGCCTGCGCCGGTGACCCGCGTGAGCGGCTCGACCTCACGCTGTCGCTGGTGTCCGCGCTGGCCGCCACCGGCAGGCTGGGCACCGCCCGGGCCTACCGGGAGGGCGCCGTACGCGACGTGCGGCCTCTGGACGACCCTCACCTGCTGGCCCAGGTGATCGTCTCGTTCGACGTGCCCACGTTCTGGAGCAACCGGGAGTACGGCACGTTCGACGCGGAGCTGGTCGCGGCCGTCGAGGAGGCGCTCGACCGGCTCCCGCCCGGCGACGGCGGGACCCGCTGCCGGCTGCTGACCGCGCTCGGCTACGAGCTGGAGGGCGAGCCGGGCGAGCGCGGCTACCTCGCCTCCCAGGAGGCCGTCGCGATGGCCCGCCGCCTCGGCGAGCGCCACCTGCTCGTGCTGGCCCTCAACGGCCGCCTGCACCAGAGCTTCCGCTACGGAGGCACCGCCGAGCGCGAACGGATCGGCGCCGAGCTGCTGAGCCTGTCCGGCTCGGACGTGACGGTCGAGGTGCTCGGCCACCTCGTCCTGATGCAGACCGCGGTCAACCGGGCCGACCTCGATGCGGCCGACCGGCACGCCGCCAGGGCCGCCCACCTCGCCGGACTGTACGACCTGCCGCTCACCCTGGCCGTGACCGGCTTCTACGACGGCCTGCGGGCCGCGCTGGCCGGCGACCACGAGGGCGCGGAGTCCCATTACCGCACCGCCGCCGAGCTGGCCGGGCGGCTGGGCATGTGGCAGCACGAGGTGGGGATCCACCTGCTCGCCCGCTACGGCCTGCACCTCATGCGCGGCGACCTGACGCCCCTGCTGCCGGTCGTCGAGCCCTTCACCACCACGGGGACGTGGCAGGAGCAGGCCCGCGAGCTGTACGCGCTGGCCCTCTGCCACGCGGGGCGGGACGCCGAGGCGCGGGCCGTGGTGCCGGCCGAGCCGCGGCCGCTCCGGCGGGACTACTTCTGGCACGTGCTGACGGCGGTGCGCGGGCTGCTCGGCGTCGCGATCGGGGACCGGGGGCGGGCGGAGGCGGCGTACGAGGCGTTGCTGCCGTTCTCGGCCGAGCCCGTGGGCGGCACCGGCTATCTGGCCGTCTGGCCGACGGCGCAGGTGCTGGGCGAGCTGGCGGTGTACCTGGAGCGGCCGGCCGGGCCGCATTTCCGCGAGGCGCTGGCCGTCGGGGAGCGGGCGGGGGTCAGGCCCTGGATCGAGGCCGCCCGGAACGGCTTGACGATCGAAAAACGATCATAACGAAAGCGTAGGATCGAGCCACCATCCCGAAGGAGGGGTCCGGGTGTCCGTGCAACAGCGTCGTCAACGGCTCATCCTGCGCCGGCTCCGCGACCGGGGCTCCGCGCGGCTCACCGACCTGGCCAGAGAGCTCGGCGTCTCCGCCGTCACCCTGCGCAGGGACGTCGAGCACCTCGCCGAGCAGGGGCTGCTCACCAGGACGCACGGCGGCGTCACGCTGCCCTCCGACCTCGACCGGCCCGCCGCCGAGACTCCCTCGCTGACGATCGGCATGGTGGTGCCCACGGCCCACTACTACTACCCGGCCATGATCAAGGGCGCCCAGGAGCAGGCCGCCCAGGCGGGGGCGCGGCTCGTGCTCGGCATCTCGCACTACTCCGACGCCGAGGACCGGGCCCAGGTGCGCCAGCTCGTCGACGACGGCATCGACGGCCTGCTGCTCACGCCCAGCAGGCATCCCGACGAGTCCCACGCCGAGTGGCTGGCCGGGCTGCCCGTCCCCACCGTGCTCGTGGAGCGGCGGGCCGAGCTCGCCGGTCCCGCCTCGACGCTCGACGCGGTCGCCTCCGACCACGCCCACGGCGCCTACCTGGCCGCACGCCACCTGGCCGGGCTGGGCCACCGCGGGCTCGCGCTCGTCGCCAACGCCAGCCCCACCCTGCCGGGCATCAGGGCGGGCCTGTCGGCGGCCGCCGCCGCGCTCGGCCTGGAGGCTCCCGCGGAGATCGTCATCGACCGCGAGCGCCCCGAGGAGGCGGTGGCCGGCGTGCTGCGCCTCGTGCGCGACGGTGGCGTGACGGGCCTGCTCGTGCACAACGACGAAGACGCGATCTCCCTGGTCAGGCGACTGAACGCGGCCGGGGTGCACCTGCCGGGCGAGATGTCGCTGGTCGCCTACGACGACGAGGTGGCCGCCTTCTGCTCACCCTCGCTCACCGCCGTGGCGCCGCCCAAGGAGGAGGTCGGCCGCTGCGCGGTGGACCTGCTGGTCACCCGCCTCACCGGCCTCGCCCGGCGGCCCGGCGCGGCCGGCCGCCACGTCGCCCTCCTGCCCGAGCTACGGGTACGCGAATCGACGGCGTCGATTTCGTTATGATCGAATTGACCGTATTGTGGTTCGGGGAGAGCACATGACCAACGCACGGCCGAAGACCCTGCTCGCCATGGCGCCGGAGATCGCCGCCCGCCTCATCACCGGCGAGGCGCGCGAGCGCCTGGTCACGATCGCCGACGTGGACCCCGGCCTGGTGGCCGCCGACTTCGCCGACCCGGCCGTGGCGGGGGCGCTGGCCGAGGCCGAGGTGCTCTACACGAGCTGGTGGTGCCCGCCGATCACCGAGGACGTGCTGGCCAGGGCGCCCAGGCTGCGGGCGGTCGTGCACGCGGCCGGCACCGTGAAACACCACGTCACCGAGGCGTGCTGGCGGCGCGGCATCGCCGTCTCGTCCGCGGCGGCGGCCAACGCCGAGCCGGTCGCCGAATACACGCTGGCCTCGATCCTGTTCGCCAACAAGCGGGTGCTGGACGTCGCCAGGCTCTACCGCGAGGAGCGGGCACGGCTCGACCTGGACGCGCGCTTTCCCGGGTTCGGCAACTACCGGCGTACGGTCGGGGTCGTCGGGGCCTCCAAGATCGGCCGGCGGGTGATCGAGCTGCTGCGGCCGTTCGAGCTGGACGTGCTGGTCGCGGACCCGTACCTGAGCGAGGACCTGGGCGTGGCGCAGGTCGAGCTGGACGAGTTGTTCGAGCGGTGCGACGTGATCACCCTGCACGCGCCCGCGCTGCCGGAGACCCGCCACCTCATCGACGCCGCCCGGCTGGCCCGCATGCCCGACCGCGCGACCCTGATCAACACCGCCCGCGGCGCACTCGTCGACCAGGACGCGCTCATCGCCGAGCTGGCCTCCGGCCGCCTGTACGCCGTCATCGACGTGACCGAGCCCGACCTCCTGCCGCCCGACTCGCCCCTCTACGACCTGCCCAACGTCCTGCTCACCCCGCACATGGCCGGCTCGCTCGGCGGCGAGCTGGCCCGTATCGCCCACCTGGCCCTCGACGAGCTCGCCCGCTACGCCGCCGGCCGGCCCTTCGCGCACGGCGTCGCGGCGGAGGCCCTCACCATCAGCGCCTGATCAGGGCCCCTGATGACGGCGGGGGCGCGTCGGCCCTACGCTGCTCTGCATGCACAAACGCGTGATCGACGACCGCTTCGAGCTCATGGAGCGGCTCGGTGGCGGGGGCATGGGCCTGGTGTGGCGGGCCTGGGACGTGGCCCTGCACCGTGAGGTCGCGCTCAAGGAAGTGCGCCCTCCCGACCCCTCCATGGACGAGCACGACCCGGCCGGCGCCCGCGAGCTGCGGGCCCGGGTGCTGCGCGAGGCCCGCGCCCTGGCCCGGCTGAACCATCCGCACGTGGCCACCATCCACCACATCGTGGACCCGGGCGAGCAGGGTTACCCGTGGATCGTCATGGAGCTGGTCTCCGGCGGCTCGCTGCAGGACCGCATCCAACGCGATCCGATGCCGCAGCAGGAGGTGGCGCGCCTCGGCCGCGAGGTCTTATCGGCGCTGCGGGCCGCGCACGCGGTGGGCATCCAGCACCGCGACGTCAAGCCCGCCAACGTGCTGCTGCGCGATGACGGCCGGTCGGTGCTGACCGACTTCGGCATCGCCGCGGTGCGCGAGTCCACGAGCCTGACGGCCACCGGGTCGTTCATCGGCTCGCCCGAGTACATGGCGCCCGAGCGCATCAACGGCGTCGAAGGCGATCCGGCCTCCGACCTGTGGTCGCTGGGCATGATGCTGTACGTGGCGGTGGAGGGGCGGCATCCGCTGCGCCGGAGCACCACACTGGCGACGCTGGCCGCCGTGCTCAACCAGGACGTGCCCCCGCCTGAGCGGGCCGGGTCACTCGGCCCCGTCCTGCACGCCCTCCTCAACCGGAATCCGGCCGCGCGCCCGGACGCCGACACCCTGGACCGGATGCTGGCGGCGGCGGGCGGCGACTCGGGCCCGGCGCCCTTCGGACCACGCCACTCCGGCGCGCCCGCCCACGGCGCGCCACCCCTCTCAGGCCCACCGTCCCCTTCCGGTTCGCCATCGCATCCCGGCTCGCCATCCTCTTCCGGTTCGCCGTCCCATTCGGGTTCGCCATCGCATTCAGGGTCGCCTGCCCACTCCGGTCCGCAGGCTCATTCGGGCCCGCCGTCCCACATGGGCGCGCCTTCGCACGGAGGCGCGCCTTCGCACGGGGGCCCGCCGGTCTATGGAGGCCCGCCGGTCTACGGGGGGCCACCGGCTCACGGAGGGCCGTCCGGGAACACCGGGCCGCAGGGGTACGCAGGTCCGCCCGGCAGGGGCAACACCATGCCGCCCGGTTACGGCGGGCCGGGGTCGCCACCACCTCCGTGGGGGGCGACGCCGGTGCCGCACGCCGGGACCCTGAACACCCGCCGCTCCCGCCGCAAGGGTGTCGCCGGCGCGGCGGTCACGGTGTCCGTCGCGGCCGTCGTGGTCGTGGGCGTACTGGTGTGGCAGATGCTCCCCCCGGCGGACAGCGGGAACCGGCAGGCCGACGACGGGGGCGAGCGGACGTCCGACCCGGCGACGCCGGAAGAGACCGAGCGGACCACCGACCGGGCCACCGAAGAGGCCACCGAAGAGCCCGCCCCCAAGAACCTGCTGACCCCCGCCGGGATCCGGTCCGTGATCGCCGAACTCAAGCCGCTCGCCGGCGGCACCAAGGTCGTCAAGATGACGGTCTACCCGGAACACGTTTCCATCGACGTGCCGCTCAAGAGGGACCGGGAGCTCTACGACAGCTACACCTACCGCGACGGCACCCTCAGCCGCTGGACGGACGGCGGCAAGATCACCACGCCCCTGGTCGACCTCGGCAAGATCAACTGGGACGCCGTCCCCGCCCTGCTCAAGAGGGCCGACAAGGACCTCGGCGTGGCCAAGCCCAAGTCCCGCTACCTGATCGTGGACCCCGACTACGCGTTCGCCAGCACGCGGCAGGTGCTGCTCGTCTACGTGTCCGACGGCTACCGCTCGGGCTACCTGGTGGCCAGCCCACAGGGCAAGGTGCTCAAGCTCTACCCGGACGACTAGGGCCGAAGACCACGCGCTCGCGGCGGGCGTACCGGGCCTTGGTGAGGGCGACCAGCAGGCGCAGCGGCGCGCCCGCGCCCGCCAGCAGCCGGGCGGCCTCGTCCGCGGTGGCGTGACGCAGCAGCCACGGCGCCGTGAACGTGAGCTGACCCAGCGACGCCCGCCTGGCCACCTGCTTCTCCGTCCAGACGTAGGCGTCGTACGGCACGAACCTGGAGATGATCGGGAACAGGGCGGACTCCTCCTCGGCGATGTGGTCGTCGAGGAGTTCGAGCAGGTCGGTCAGGGCCCGGCCGAGCTCGTGCCGGTCGCCGCCGAGCGCGGCGCGGCACCGCTCCAGCACGGGGCCGAGCGCCTCGTGGTCGTCGGTGTACGGGCTGAGGTCCACCGCGTGCCCCGCCGTGCGCTCCACGATGGGCCACAGCAGGTCGTCCTCGTTGGCGTGGTGATGGTGCACCTCGGTCAGGATCGAGGCCGCGTACGCGCGGGCCTCCCTGTCCCGGTCACCGCTCAGCCGATCGGGCCCGCCGCACAGGCCGGCGAGACGCCGCAGGTCGGTCAGCATGGCGCGGTGGATGACGTACATGGAGGTGAGGTCCGGCTCGCGCTCCCCGCCGGTGCGGGGGGAGACGTCGGGGATCTGTACGGTTCTCATGCGGCCAGCATGGGCGGCGCGTCTTTTCGTCCTCTGGTCGCCGACTTGCCGCCCTGTTGGCAGGCGTCTGTCAGCAGACGTCCTGGTAGCCGCTCTCCGGGATCAGACGCGTCCACTCCGCCCTGCTCAGCGCCCCGCCCGCCCTGGCGCACACCTCTTTCGCCGTCAGCGCGGGATCGACCGGGCGCTCGCGTACGGTGCCGTCGAGCGCCACGCCGCGCAGCCGCCTGCCGTCCTGGCTGAAGGCCAGCCCGGCGGCCCACGACCCGACCTGGCCGACCTCGCGCAGCGTCCTGACGTCCCAGAGCGAGGTGCGGGTCGCGTCGATGGCCAGCAGGTCGCCCTTGGGGGAGAAGCGCAGCTCGTCCACCTGGGTCGTGCCCGTCTCGACCGTGCCGAGCGGCTCGCGCTCGCGTACGTCCCAGAGCAGCACCCGGCCGCTCTCCAGCCCGAACGCCAGCCGGCGGCCGTCGGGTGAGAAGGCCAGCGCGGTCGGGGCGGCCCCGCCGCCGGCCCTGGTGGCCAGGTCGAGCGGGGTGATCTGGCCGGTGCGCAGCGCCAGCAGCTTGGCCCCGGCCGCCAGGGTCGAGCCGTCGGGGCTGAAGGCCAGCGCCAGGTCGCCCGCGCCCTCGTACGCCTTGAGCCGGCGTCCCTGGCGCACGTCCCACGTCTCCAGCGTCTTGCCGCGCGCGGTGGCCAGCGTGGCGCCGTCGGGAGAGAGCGCCACGGCGAGCACGTCGCCGCCCGTTTCGATGGCGGCGACCTGCCTGCCGCCGGACACCTCCCACACGGTCACCGGGTCGCCCGCGACGGCGAGCAGCCGGCCGCTCGCGTCGAAGGCCAGGTCACCGGCGGCGGTGATGCGGCCGAGCCGCCTGCGCTCGACGGTGTCGGTGATCTCGATCGAGTCGCCGACCTCCTTGGCCACGACGCGGCCGTTGCCGGAGAAGGCGGCGGTCTGGACGTCGTCGGACGGGACCGGCAGGCCGGAGACGTCGAGTGAGAGGACGGAGCCGGTGCCGCTCAGGTAGCGCAGTGAGCGGCCGTCGGAGGAGAACGACAGGCCGTGGCCGGGGTCCTTGAGGGAGTAGGCGCCGGACAGGCGGCGTTCGGTGACGTTCCAGACCCGTACCTCGCCGTCGCCGGGCAGGGCGAGCAGGCGGCCGTCGGGGCTGAAGACGAGCGGGCCGGCCGCGGCCCCGGGCGACGCCTCCAGGCCGTCGACGACCTCGACACCCCACCCTCCGGTCGCCGGCCTGCGGCTCTTCGCCCGCGCCTCGGGCTCACGGGTCTTCACCGCCTCCGCGCTCTGCTCGGAACCGGCACGGAAGGCCTGCGCCTGCTCCGGGACCTCCACCCGCAACGCGTCCGCCCCAGGGCTCCGCGCGGCCTGCGCGCCCGGGGTCTGAACGGGCTGGGCGCTCTGAGACGCGGTGTCGTCCGGCGGGGCGGTGTCGTTCGGCAGGGCGGTGTCGTTCGGCGGGGCGTCGGCGTTCGCCTGCTGGGGCGGGGATGTGGGCGCGGACGTGGGTGCGGACGTCGGCGGGTTCTGGGGGGCGGCCGTGGGGGAGGGCGCCTGCGGCTGGGCGTCGGTCTCGTGCGGAGCTCCCGCCTGCCTGGCCGCCACGAGCGTGACCCCGTCGCGCCCGGCCACCGCCAGCGTGGTCCCGTCGGGGCTGAACGCCAGCGCCGGCGCCGCCGCGTCCGCCCCGGTGAGCGGCTGGACCTCCACGACCCCCGTCCGGGTGCGCGGCGCCAGGTCCCACAGCTCGACCCGCCCGTTGAGCCCGGAGAAGGCCGCCCTGGTCCCGTCGGGGGAGAGGGCCACCTTGCGGTCGGCCACGTCGAACAGCGCCTTCGTGCCCCGGTAGACCCGGGTCCGGTTCCCCCGGCTGATCGCGTAGGCCCCGCTGGACGGCGCCCGCCCGGTGGTCACGTCGAACGGCCTGCCCCCGGCCCCCTCCGCGAACCTCCCGTCGTCGCTCAGCGCCATGGCCCCCGCCGGCAGCACGTACGACGCCAGCCGCCGCTCATCCGCCACATCCCAGACCGTGACCGTCCCGGTGTCCCACTTGACCAGCTCGTCCCCGCGCAGCAGGTAGCGGGCCCGCTGGTCGGGAGCCGGGTCGCTGAACACGCCCAGCTCGGGCTGCACGAGCGAGGTCTGCAGCGCGGCCCGCGCCTCGATCACGGGCGACAGCCGCCACGCGGCCACGCTGAGCCGCATCGCCGTACGCGGATCGGCGGCCCGCATCGCCTCCGCCCTGGCGGCCACGGCCCTGGCGTCGGCCTCGATGAGCCGGCCGCGCAGATCGTTCTGGCCGTGCACGGACACCACGGACAGCGTCACCGCGACCGCCAGCACCGCCCCGACCGTCGCCAGCGAGGGGACGAGCAGCCTCCTGCGCTGCTTGGACAGGGCCACGCTGTCGTTGATGAAGTCGCGTTCGAGCTGGTTGAGCCGCAGGTGGCGGCGCTTGGTCGCGGCCCAGCCGAGCGCGGTGTCCAGCGACTGGCCGCGAAACAGGTGGCTCCGGCCACGGCGGTGCTCCGACCAGTGCCTGGCGGCCTCGCGGATCCCGCGGTGCACCTCTAAGCCGTCGCGCTCGTCGGCGACCCAGCCGCGCAGCCGGGGCCAGGCGCGGTAGAGCGCGGCGCTGGCCGGCGCCACCCGGTCGTCGCTGACGGCCACGAGCTTGCCCACGGAGGTCTCGACGGCCGGTACGCGGACGCTGCGGCGTACGAGCAGACCGGCGTCCATGAGCGGGCCGAGTACGTCGCCCTCGTCGTGCGGGCTGTCGCCGTCGAGCAGGCGCAGCAGCAGCCCCGGCACCTCCTGCTGCTGGGCGGGCGTGAGCGACAGGTAGACCTCCTCGGCCACCTCGCCCAGCGACCTCGGGCGTATGTGTCCTTCGGGCGGCCGCAGCTCGATCTCGCTCTCGACCGGCAGCTCGGAGGCCGCGGGACGCTCGGCGGGATCCTTGGCCAGCGCCCGCTCCACCGGCTCGCGCAGCGGCTCGGGCAGGCAGCTCAGGTCGGGGTCGACGGTCAGCAGCCGGTGCATGATCCCGCCCGGGCTCTCGCCGCGGAACGGGTCGCGCCCGGTGGCCGCGAACAGCACCACCGCGCCCCACGCGAACACGTCCGCCGCCGCCTCGGCCGCGTGCCCGGTCAGCACCTCCGGCGCCTGGTAGGTGTACGTCGCGCCCACCGGCCCGCCGGCGGGCAGTCCCAGCTCGATGACCTTGGGCCCGTCGGCGGCCAGCAGCACGCTCTCCGGGTTCAGCCCCCGATGCGTCAGCCCGGCCTCGTGCAGCGCGCCGAGCGCGGACGCCAGCGCGGCGGCCAGCGCCACCAGCTCGTCACCCTCGTAGGGCCCGTGCAGCTCGACGGCACGCCGCAGATCGGGCCCGTCGACGAACTCGCTCACCACGTAGGGCACGCCCTCGTCGGACCCGACGGCGACCACCTCCGCCAGATGGCGGCAGGTCACCCGCTCGAACCGGCGCCCGACCTCGCCCCGCGGCACCGTGACCGCGAACCGGCGTCCTTCGTCGTCGCACGCGTCGTAGACGACGCCGCGCCCGCCCGCGCCGAGCCTGGCCGCCAGCCAAAGGCCGCCAAGCCTCTCGGGGTCACCGGGCACCAAGCGCATCGTCACTGATGCTTAGACGCACGACACCGCCCATTTGTTGTCCGGAAGGACGCCACAGGTCCCCCGCGCGCCTCGGGGGACCCATGCGTCATGATCATTATGCCAGGCTTCAGGATCTTGCCTGCCATTCCGGTCGAAGGATGGACATGCGAACGGAGTCGTGCCACTCTCCGTCCCAGCGCAGGGCGTCGCGCTCCACGCCCTCCTCCACGAATCCGACCTTCTTGTAGACGTGCCGCGCCCGCTCGTTGAAGGTGAAGACGTCGAGCCTGATCCGGTGCAGCGGCGTCGTGGTGAAGGCGTGGCCGAGGACCAGTTCGAGCGCCTCGGTGCCGTAGCCCTTGCCGAACACCCGCGCGCCGATCAGCGCGATGCGCAGGTTGCAGGACAGGTTGTCGGTGTCGAGCTCGTTGAGGACGACCTCGCCGACGTACTCCTCGTCGGCCATGATGGCCAGGTCGAGGCGTTCGGTGTGTTCGCCGCGGGTGGCGTACCACTGGCGGGCCTGGTCGTCGTTGATGTGGCCGTGCGAACCCGTCAACCGGTGCACGTCGGGGTCGGAGATCAGCTCGATGAGGCCGTCGGTGTGCTCCGGGCCTGCCGGGCACAGCGTCACGTGCTTGCCCTTCAGCGTGGGTTTGTCGGCGAACATCCCCTCTGGGTATCAGTCCTGATCACCTGCGGGCAAACCCATTTCCCGCAGCGTGGCGTCCCGCACCTGTTCGGGCCGCAGGTCTCCGACGTCGCACACCAGGTCCGCCACCTCGCGGAAGTACGGCTCACGACGGGCCCGCATCGCGGCCGGGTCGAAGTCGGGGCGGTGGTCACTCGATCGCATCCGCTGGGCCAGCACCTCGTCGGCCGCGTCCACCCAGACCACGAACGCGTCGCGGAGCGCCTCCCGCACCTTGGGATCCTCGATCGTGCTGGCCGCCGCCGCGATCACCTTGGGCTCGCCGGCCAGCTCGTGCAGCACGTGCTCGGCCTCGTACCGGTGCAGTTCGTCCGCTCCGACGCGTCCGGCGATCTGCGCGGCGGTGCCTCCGTACCGCGCGACCAGGAACGGGTCGCTGTCGCTGAAGGGCAGGTCAAGGGCCTCACCGATCAGTCGGCCCGCGGTCGTCTTGCCGGATCCCATGAGTCCGATCACCACGATTGGTTTGTTTTTCGACATGTGGATAGATGTTCCTTCGCGTCAAGGAGGTAAATCTGATGACCATCGCCGGAAGCATCATCCTCATCATGCTCGGTGCGATTCTCACCTGGGCCGTCGAGTTCGATCTCGCCGGCCTCGACATCAACGTAGTGGGCGTCATCCTCATGCTCGGTGGTCTGGCCGGACTTCTGTTCGGCATATACCGGATCGCCGTGACGCGCAGGGCCGTCGGTCCGATCGACGAGCCGGTGCACCGTCACGAGATCTACGAGGAGCCGGAGACACGGAGGACCACCGTCTACGAGGAGCGGCGCCGCTACGACGAACCGCCGCTGTAGGAGGTAAATCGGCATGCCAGGAGTCGAAGAACTGCCGTCCACCATCAAGCGCTCGCCGAAGAAGGCGCAGAACACGTGGGTCAAGGCACACGATTCAGCCGTCAAGGAGTACGGCGAGGGACGACGCGCGCACATGACCGCGTTCGCCGCGCTGAAGCATTCTTTCGAGAAGATCGGCGACCATTGGGAGCCGAAGTCGGGGAAGGGCCCTTCCGACAAGGGCGCCACGACCCGGTCCGGAAAGACGGCCGAGGGCGTGAACGCCAATGCCAGCAAGGAGCACCTGCAGGGTGTGGCCGCCAAGCTCGGCGTGGTCGGCCGGTCGAAAATGACCAAGACCGAGCTGGTGGACGCCATCAGGAAGGCCAACAGAAGGGCCACGACGAAGGCGGCGACCACGGCCATGTCGAGGGCCGCCACAAAGTCCGCCACAAAATCCACGACAAAGGCCACCACGAAGAGCACGGCCAAGCCGAAGTCCACGGCCAAGGCCATGTCCAAGCCGAAGTCGACGACCACGACCACGGCGAGGGCGATGGCCAAGCCCAAGCCGACGACCACGGCGAAGGCCACCGTCAAGCCCAAGACCACAACGAAGGCCATGCCCAAGCCCAAGTCAACGGCGAAGGCGATGGCCAAGCCGAAGACCGCGGCCAAGGCGATGTCCACATCGATGCCCAAGGCCACGATGAAGGCAACGGCCAAGCCCAGGGCCACGGCGAAGGCCCGCTGACCGTTCCACCACACACCGGGGGCCGGCGACGGAGGCGATGGTGGCGACGAGCCACCCACCTCACCCGCCGGCCCTCACCCATGTCCCCGCCCGCCGTGCTGGAGGATGTGCCGGAGGATGTGTCAGAGGAGGCGCTTGACCGCCTCGACGATCGCGTTCTTGTCGATGTGGGCCTCCGCCAGTTGCTCCTCCGGCTTCGCCGACCCGGGCAGTCCCGTCACCGCCAGCTTCACCACCCGAGGCCCCAGCTCGCTCACGGCGTCCATCACCGCGTCGCCCAGCCCGCCCTCAAGGCGGTGGTCCTCCACCGTGATCAGGTTGCCCGTGGTGGTGGCCGCCTCCACCAGCACACCGGTGTCGACCGGCTTGATCGAGTACAGGTCGATCACCCCCACCGGGATGCCGGCGTCGCGCAGTTCGTCGGCCGCCGCCAGCGCCTCGTGCACGGTCACGCCGGCCGCCACGATCGTGGCCCGGTCGCCGGGGGAGTGCCGCAGCACCCGCGACCCGCCCACCGGGAACTGCTCGCCCGGCTGGTAGATCACCGGTGTGTCGCCCCGCGTGGTCCGCAGGTAGGAGACCCCGTCCAGGTCGGCCATCTCCGCGACCAGCGCCGCCGCCTGGTTGGCGTCGCAGGGGTAGAGGACGGTGCTGCCGTACACGGCCCGGATCATGGCCAGGTCCTCCAGGCCCATCTGTGAGGGCCCGTCCTCCCCGATCGCCACTCCGGCGTGCGACCCGACCAGCCGGATCGACGCCTCGCTCACCCCGGCCATCCTGATGAAGTCATAAGCCCTGGTCAGGAACGCCGCGAACGTGGCCGCGTACGGGACCCACCCGCGTACCTGGAACCCGATGGCGGCGGCCACGAGCTGCTGCTCGGCGATGTACATCTCGAAGAACCGCTCGGGGAACTCCTTGCCGAACGCCTCCGTCTTCGTCGAGTCGGCCACCTCGCCGTCCAGCGCCACGACGTCCCCCCGGGCCGCCCCGAGCGCCTTCAGCGCCTCCCCGTACGCCGTCCGCGTCGCGACCTTCTCCCCGGCCCGGTACGCGGGCAGCTTCAACGCCTTCGACTCGAACCGGTACGGCACCGCGTCGGCCATCTCGGGCCTGTGCACCTCGACCCGCACGGCACGAGACCCGCCGAGCTCCTCCACCGCCTTGTCCGGATCCTTGAGCGCCTTCCCGTGGGCGCCCTCGCGGTTCTCGACCTCCAGCACTCCTTCGCCCTTGCGGGTCTTGGCCAGGATCACGGTGGGCCGCCTGCGCGTGTTGCGGGCGTCGCCGAGCGCGTAGTCGATCTGCCCGGGATCGTGCCCGTCGATCTCGATCGTGTGCCATCCGAACGCCCCGAACCTGCGCGCGTAGGCCCCGGTGTCCCATCCGTGCCGGGTCGGCCCGCGCTGTCCGAGCCGGTTGACGTCCACGATCGCGGTCAGGTTGGCCAGCCCCTCGCACCCGGCGTGCTCGGCGGCCTCCCAGATGGACCCCTCGGCCAGCTCACTGTCGCCGCAGAGCACCCACACCCGGTACGGCAGCCGCTCCAGCCGCCCGGCCATCGCCACCCCGACTCCGACGGGCAACCCCTGCCCGAGCGATCCGGTGGCCACGTCGACCCAGGGCAGCCGCGGTGTCGGGTGGCCCTCCAGCCGGCTGCCACGCCGCCGGAACGACAGCAGTTCCTCGTCATCGATGACGCCGGCCGCCTTGAAGAGGGAGTAGAGCAGGGGGGAGGCGTGGCCCTTGGAGAAGATCAAGTGGTCGTTCGCGGGGCGGTCGGGGTGATCGAAGTCGTAGCGGAGGTGGCAGGCGAACAGCACGGCCATGAGGTCGGCCGAGGACATGGACGAGGTCGGATGGCCGGAACCGGCCTGCGCGGCCGCCCGTACGGAGTCGACGCGCAGTTGTGCGGCCAGCCCGGCCAAATACTGGAGATCGCGTTCAGGCATCGAGCCCTCCTCGAATGGGTTTCAGGCCGTCTACCCCCACGGGCAGGCTTAAGTCGGCGCCCCGTCACCTGCTGTGACGCTCGCCTGCCCGTATCGTGACGAACCTGAGTGCGGGGGTCAGGACCGCTTGGTGCGGCGCAGGGCCGCGAACGCGGCGGCCGCCGCTCCGCCGGCCAGCGAGAGCAGGACCGGACGCCGGTGCTGGGAGAGCCAGACCTGGGGGCTGCGCGCGTGGGAGCGGTCGTCGAAGGTGCCGTGGGCGCCGTAGTCGGTCGACTCGTCCGCCGGCTCCCACAGGTTCGACACCCCGCTCGGCTCCTTCTCGTCGGTCTGCTGGGATTTCGCGCCGGTCATCGCCACGTACCGGTCCACCAGTGCCGGGGCGACCCGCTGGGCCAGGAGGGTGGCCACCGTGCTGGTCCCCACCCAGTACTCCTTGCGCTCCGGGTGCTCGGCCGCGTACACGATCGCCCTGGCCGCGACCTCCGGCTGGTAGATGGGCGGTACGGGCTGGGGATGCCGGCGGAGCTTGGACAGCACCCACTCGAACTGGGGTGTGTTGACGGCCGGGAGCTGTACGAGCGTGATCCCGACGTTGCTGCCGTCGGCGAGCAGCTCGGTGCGCACCGACTCCGTGAAGCCCTTGATGGCGTGCTTGGCCCCGCAGTACGCCGACTGCAGGGGGATGCCGCGATACGACAGGGCCGAACCCGTCTGGACGATCGCTCCCGCGTTCCGCGGTCCCATCAGTTCCAGCGCCACCTTGGTGCCCCAGACATATCCGAGATACGTCACTTCGGTGGTGCGTTGAAACTCATCGGGGGAAATATCGGTGAATTTCGCGAACACCGAGGAAAACGCGGTGTTGATCCAGACGGAGATCGGACCCATCTCCGTCTCGATGCGCTCGGCCGCCTCGCGTACCTGGTCGTAGTCGGCGACGTCCGCCTCGTAGACCTGGCCGGTGCCGCCCTCGGTGCCGACGTCCACGGCGGCTGCGCCGAGCCCGGTCGTGCCCCGGGCGATCAGCGCCACCTTGGCGCCCTGGGCGCCCAGTTCGCGGACGACGGCGCGCCCGACGCCGCCGCTCGCACCCGTCACCACTACGACCCGCCCTCTCAGTGGTGCCATGTTGAAATCAGCCAGCCTCTCCGTTATGTCGTAGTTTCTGGCGGCGTGCCGCCAGTGTCATGTCGATCACTGTGATCACGGCCAGGACGATGGCGATGCCCGTCATGACCGGCGCCTGCGCGATGATTCCCAGCACCGCGAAAGCGAACAGGAACATCAGGATGAAAGAGCCGACCCTGAGGTGCACCACGTCACGCGGTGTGGCGGGCACCATGGCATGACCCTTCCGGTCCCTTTCCTCGTGCCACTCTCCGTTATCAGACATATCGCTCACCTGCCCTTGCCGTTTGTTACCTAACGTCTGGGGTAGCCCGCCTTGCGTGCCCGAGCCAGATCCCCGTGAGGAGCCCCGGTCCGGCGGTCACGCCGCCGAGCTGCATCCGAGCGACCAGAGTGAGCCGGGCATCTCGCGGCGCCGCCGCGGGCGCGGGTTCAGCTATGCGGGCCCCGACGGGAAGCCGGTCCGCGACCCCGCCACCCTGGAGCGCATCAAGGCGCTGGCCATCCCGCCGGCCTGGACCGACGTGTGGATCTGCGCCTCGCCCACCGGGCATCTGCAGGCCATCGGCACCGACTCCGCCGGGCGGCGGCAGTATCGCTACCACGACGTGTGGCGCGAGCAGCAGGACCGGGTCAAGTTCGACCGGATCCTCGAGGTGGCCGAGCGGCTGCCCGCGTTCAGGAAGTCCGTGGACGACCAGCTCAAAGGGCGCGGCCTGACCCGGGCGCGAGTGCTGGCGACGGCGGCCCGGCTGCTCGACATCGGCTTCTTCCGCATCGGCGGCGAGAGCTACGACACCTTCGGCCTGGCCACGCTGAGGATGGAGCACATCGTCTGCGCCGGCGGCATCATCACCTGCTCCTACCAGGCCAAGGGCGACATCCGCCGCGAGGTCGAGGTGGCCGATCCCGGCGCGTGCAAGGTGCTCAGGTCGCTCAAGGCCCTCGGCGTGGAGGGGGAGCTGCTGCGCTACCGCCACGAAGGCGGGTGGGCCGACATCAGAAGCGAGGACATCAACGACTACCTGCGCGAGACCATCGGGTACGAGGTCACCGCCAAGGACTTCCGCACCTGGCACGCCACGGTCCTGGCGGCCGTGGGGCTGGCGGTGTCCCGTCTGGCGGCGGACGAAGGAGAGGGCAGGAAGCAGCGGGCGATCGTCCGGGTGATGCGGGAGGTCGCCGAGTATCTCGGTAACACCCCGACCGTGGCCAGGGCGTCGTACGTGGACCCCCGTGTGGTGGAGGCGTACGACCAGGACAGGACGATCGCGGCGGTGCTCACCGAGCTGGGCGCGGACGTCGATTTCGGGCAGCTCGCCACGGCGGGCACGGTGGAGCAGGCCGTAATCGACCTAATTCGTGCCGTTTGAGCCGTTCGTGCCCGGGCATGCGCCGACAGAAGAAGGAGGAGAGCGATGGAAGCTCCGCAGTACGTCGCGGCCCGAGTCCAGCAGGCGCTGGCCGAGGACGCGCGCACGCACGAGCTCGGAATTCGCGTCGACATACGTGGCGACCAGTTGTTCCTGCGCGGGCAGGTGAGCGGCCCCGAGCAGCGGGAGAGGCTCGGCCAGGTAGCGAAGGAGGCCGCGCCCGAGCTCCACGTGCACAACGAGATCAACATCGTTCAGGCATCCAAGCCGGGAGAGGATGAGCACCTTGACTGACCTGCGTATTGCGGCCGTAGGCGACATCCACCTGGGCGAGGACGTCAGAGGCCAGTACAGGGCCAAGCTCGAGGGCATCGAGGACCGCGCCGACGTGTTCATGCTGGCGGGTGACCTGACCAGGCACGGCACGCTGGAGGAGGGCCGGCTGGTGGCCGACGAGCTGCGCGGCCTGGAGATCCCCATCGTCGCGGTGCTGGGCAACCACGACTACCACTCCGACCTGCAGTACGAGATCGCCGCGGAACTGCGCGACGCCGGCGTCGTCGTGCTGGACGACGACGGCGCCGTGGTCCAGTGCGGCGACAAGAAGCTGGGCGTGGTCGGCGGCAAGGGATTCGGCGGCGGGTACGCCGGCAAGAGCGCGAGCGAGTTCGGCGAGCGGGAGATCAAGAACTTCATCGCCCACACCCGCTACATCGCCGAGGCGTGGAAGGTGGCGCTGAAGGAGATCGTGGCCGACCAGCGCGTGGTGCTGTCGCACTATTCCCCCATCAAGGAGACGCTGGAGGGCGAGCCGCCGGAGATCTACCCCTTCCTCGGCAGCTACCTGCTGGCCGAGGCGGTCGACACGGCCGGCGCCGACCTGATCCTGCACGGGCACGCGCACAAGGGCAGGGAGAAGGGCATGACCCCCGGCGGCATCAGGGTGCGCAACGTCGCGCTGCCCGTGATCGGCAAGGCGTACGCCGTCTACTGCCTGAACTGCGACAACGGGTTCCCGGGCGAGGAAGGCTAGAGCACCCGGGCGGCGACGAGGCAGATGTCGTCCTCGGCGCTCTCACCGCCCAGCCGTCGGAGCAGGCACGCGATCACCTCTTCCGGATCGTCGCCGGCGCAGAAGCAGGCCGCCTGGACCAGGGCGTTCATGCCGATGTCCAGGTCCTGCCCGCGCCGCTCGACGAGCCCGTCGGTGTAGAGCACGAGCATGTCGCCGGACTCCAGGCGGGTGGTGCTCATCCGGTACTCGGTGGCGTCGAACGCCCCCAGCATCATCCCCGGCACCCCGTTCACCAGCTCGGCCCGGCCGTTCCTGATCAGCAGGGGAGCGAGATGGCCGGCGTTCGTCCAGGAGAAGGTGCGGCCCTCGGGGTCGAAGTGGCCGATGATCGTGGTGCCGGTCACCGTGATGCCCTCGCTGGAGTGCACGATGAGGTCGTTCAGCCAGGTGGTGAGCTGGTCGGCGGAGGCTCCCGTGTAGGCCAGGCCGGCCAGGCCCGAGCGCATCTGCAACATGATGCTCACCGCGGTCAGCCCGTGGCCCATGGCGTCCCCGATGGCCAGGAGCACTCTGCCGTCGGGGATCAGCCGGGCCTTGAACCAGTCGCCGCCCAGCCGGGTCGGCTCCTCACCGGGCAGATACCGTACGGCGACCGTCAGGCCCGGCAGGTGGACGAGGCCCCGGCGGAGCGGCAAGATCGTGTTCTGGAGCTGCACCGTGACCTGGTGCTCCTCCTCGGCCCGTTTACGCTGCCAATGGGCCTGCTCGTGCGCCACGGCCAGGGCCCGCTCCTTGCGCCGGTTCTTGGTCACGTCCTGGACGAGGTAGCGCACCTTGACCGGCAGGCCGTCGGTGTCGAGGATCGGCTCACTGAACACGCTGAGATGCCGCACGCCGTGCCGGTGCTGGATCCTGAACTCGGTCTCGACCGCCTCGCGGTACTCCAGCAGCGACCGTAGCTGCTCCTCGACCACCGGCAGGTCCTCCGGCATCACCACCGAGGGCAGCTCCTCCAGGGCCATCGGGCCGAAGGCGCGGTCGCGGCCGAACATCTCGTACATCTGGGGGGTCCACAGCGTGCGCGCCGTGGCCAGGTTCCACTCGCCCCAGCCCAGCTCGGCCAGGCGCTGGGCGCGTTCCCAGCCGGAGACGAGCAGCTCCTCGTCGTCGATGGTCCGCCAGCTCGCCAGCAGCCCGTCGTCCACCCGCGCCGCGCGCACGCTGAGCGTGGCCGGCCAGAGCAGGTAGTCCATCACCTCGACGAACTCCAGCGGCTCCCGGTGCAGGGGCTCGCCGCTCTCGTAGACGGTGATGTAGTCGTCGAGCAGGCCCGAGCTGGCCACGCCGGGGCTGACCGCCATGAGCCGGCGCCCGGCCAGCTCCGCGGAGGTACGGCCGGCCACGGTCCTGGCGTGCCGGTTGGCGGCGAGGATGAGGAAGTCCACGACGCGGTCCGTGGAGTCCTTGACGGGGGTGAGGTAGAGGGCCGAGGCGTGGACGGCCTCGAGCATGCCGCGTACCCACAGGGGAACCTCGAGTGGCCCCCGCTCCTCCTCGGGGGGCCGTTCGATGCCCTTGGCGACCTCGACGAGATCGAGGCCGCTGTGCTGGGCCATCCTGGCGAGCTGCTCGGCGGCCTCGCCGGGCCGTACGTTGAGCCCGATCGCGAGCCGCGCGGTGGCCTCGTCGAGGATGGCCTCGTTGCGCATGTGATGCCGCAGCCGCGCGAGCTGGTCCCGGACTCTCGCCGAGGCAGCGCCGCTCTCGTAGCGGCCGAACGGCGGATATTTGCTCACACGTTCCTCATGCCCGGGCACGCCGGGCTGAGGAGCGGTACTGACGATATTTCGGCAAAACTAAGGTACCGCTGGGCCGTTCTCGGAGAATCGGCCCAGCGGTAAGGATGAACAGGGACCGGGGCGGGTGACGCCCCTAGACATTGAAGATGCTGACCCCGCCAGGCCCGACCAGGAAACCGAGAACGATGAGCACGATCCCCCACAGCAGGTCGCGCCGGGCCAGGATGACGTAGATCCCGGCGATGACGAGGATTACTGCGATGATCCAGAGCAAAGTAGCCATGGGCCTGCAACTGCCCCCAGCGATGCCCGCTTAACATCTTTTTCCATTCGCTGACGGGCGAGTCGGAAATTCAGCTCGCTGTCCGGCCATTTTCCCGCAGGCGTCACTAGTCGCTCTCGCCGGCCGACTTCATCAGCTTCGCGTACGCGAGCTGCAGCCAGTCCGAGATGGCCACCGCCGTCATCGTGGCGCCCACGAGCCGGGTCGCCTTGGGCGCGAACACCAGGCCGGCGGCGTAGCCGGTGGCGATCCACTGCGCCAGGCAGAACGGGCAGGCGAGCAGCTCGCCCACCGCGCCGTGCGGCTTCTCCCGCACCTCCGCGGGACCGGACTGGCCCTCGTACCGGGTGAACGGGGCGCGCAGCGGGCTGGTGACGGGGTCCTTGGACAGGCGCCGCGACATCTTGTGCGTGCACGCCGCCATCAGCAGCAGGTCCATCGTCCCGAAGTGGTCGGGCGCCCTGCGTCCCGCCAGGAGGGCCGCGGCCGTGGCCATCGCGACCGTGCCCCCGTACGCGCTGAGGAGCCCGATGTAACCCTTCAGCGGTCTGTCGTGCCCCGCCTCGTAGTCCCGTTCCGTCTTCTGCAGCATTTCGGTCATAGCTCCTGGCGCTACCCCCAGCCCAGGCCCGTACTCTCGGCTCGGTTGCCCGGACGACGACGCCTAGTTGACGATCGTTTGGGTAGCCCGACCTCATGAGCAGCCATGGTCATGCCGTCACCGATGCCATCCTCGACACGCTCAAGCGGGCCAGCTCCGGGCTGAAGGATGCCGGAGTGAAGTTCGCGCTGGCCGGAGGATGCGCCGCCTACGCGCGGGGAGCCGCGCCCTCGCTGCACGACGTCGACTTCGTGCTGACCGAGCACGACGTGCCGGCCGCGCTGGAGGCGCTGCGCGGGCTGGGTTTCCAGACGGCCAAGCCGCCGGAGGACTGGCTGGTCAAGGCCTACGACGAGGGCCGGCTGGTGGACCTGATCTTCCGCGTGTCCGACCTGGCGATCACCGATGAGCTGCTCGACCGGGCCGAGCCGCTGAAGGCCTCGGCGGTGATCGTTCCCGTGCTGGAGGCCACCGACCTGGTCATCTCGTGGCTCCTGCCGCTGTCGGAGCACGCCTGCGACTACGGCGCGCTGCTGGCCCAGGTCCGCGCGCTGCGCGAGCAGGTCGACTGGCCGCGGGTGGCCGCCGTGACGGCGCACTCGCCGTACGCGGCCACGTTCATCACCCTGCTGGAGCGGCTGGGCGTGCTCACCGGGCCCGTGGAGCCGTCGGGCGACCCCAAGTGGCCGTGATCAGCCCCGCCGCGTGGCCGCGGTGACCCGCTTGAGGATGCGGTCCCACTCCGTGCCGAACGGGTTGTCCTGCACCAGGTAGGTCCACGTCGCCGCCGGCCGCTGCAGATCCGGCTCCGGCGCCTCGAACGACTCCAGCGAACGCCGCTCCACCTCGGCCAGCAGCGATTTGTACTCCGCCACCGCCTCCCGGTGGAACTCGTCGATCGGGCTCATCCGGCCTAGCGCCCGCAGGTGGATGCCCTCGCGCAGGTCCGTCAGGAACGCCAGGTGCTCGGTCCAGCAGCGGTCGATGGCGTGCAGGACGATCTGGCGGGCCGTCTCGTCACGCGTGTCCTCCGGCATGGACTCCCAGCGCTCGGGGTCGGCGGTGGCCAGCGCCGTGGCGGCGGCGTCGCCGTGCAGGACCTTGTCGCGCCACTCGAGGATCAGCTCGCGCTGGTGCTCGAGCAGGCGGGTGTAACGCCACGTGTTGCGGTGGATCTCCAGGTTGACGCCCTCGGCCACCCGCTGGGCGTGGCCCACGAGGTAGATGCCGCGCCGGTGGCGGACGACGCCGTCGGCGTCGGCGGCCGGAGGACGCTCGTCGGGGACGAACTGGGTGATCAGGTCGTCCTGCATGCTGACGAAGAACACCGAGCCGCCCGGGTCGCCCTGGCGGCCCGCGCGGCCGCGGAGCTGGTCGTCCAGTCGGCTGCTCGCGTGGCGGCCCGAGCCGATCACGTAGAGGCCGCCCAGCTCGCCGACACCGTCTCCGAGGCGGATGTCGGTGCCGCGCCCGGCCATCTGGGTCGAGACCGTGATGGCGTCGCGTTCGCCCGCCCTGGCGATGATCGCGGCCTCTTCGGCGTCGTTCTTGGCGTTGAGCACGACCGGCTCCAGGCCGCGCCGCTGCAGGAGCTTGGCGAGGTTCTCCGACTCGGCCACGTCGAGCGTGCCGATGAGGATGGGCCGGCCGGTGGCGTGGGCCTCCTGGATCTCCTCCACGAGCGCGGCGTCCTTGTCGGGGACGGTCGGGTAGATGCGGTCGGGCTCGTCGGTGCGCACGCAGGGCCGGTTGGGCGGGATCACCGCGACCTTGAGGCCGTAGAACTCGCCGAGCTGCTCGCTGACGGCCACGGCGGTGCCGGTCATGCCGCAGATCTGCGGATAGCGGCGGATCAGGCCCTGGACGGTGATCGAGTCGAGGATCTCGCCCTTCTCGCTCGGCGGCAGCGCCTCCTTGGCCTCCACGGCCGCCTGCAGGCCGTTCGGCCAGCGCTGCAGCAGCGCCACCCGGCCGCGCGAGGGGTTGATGAGCTGCACCTTGCCGTCGCGCACGATGTAGTCGACGTCGCGGGCCAGCAGCGCGTGGGCGTGCAGGGCCAGGTTGATCTCGATGAGCGCGCCGGGCTCGTGCTCGTCGTAGAGCTCGACGCCGAGCAGGTTCTCCACGCTGTCGGCGCCCTTGGGGGTGAGATAGACGTTGCGGGCCTGCTCGTCGATCTCGTAGTGGTAGCCGCGGACGAGCTGCCGCACCAGCGCCGCCATCTCCGGCACCGAGTCGCCGGGGTCGGCCGCCCCGGCCATGACCAGCGGCACGCGGGCCTCGTCGACCAGCACCGAGTCGGCCTCGTCGATCAGGGCGACCTCGGGGGCGGGCACGATGATCTCGCCCGCGTCGGTGCGCAGCCGGTCGCGCAGCACGTCGAACCCGATCTCGCTGACCGGCCCGTAGGTCACGTCCTTGGCGTACGCCTCGCGCCGCTCCTCGGGCGTGGAGTTCTGCCCGATCCAGCCCACGCTGACGCCGAGCGCCTCGTAGAAGGGGCCCATCCACTCGGCGTCACGCCTGGCCAGGTAGTCGTTGACCGAGATGACGTGCACGCGCTTGCCTTGCAGGGCGTAACCGGCCGCCGCCATGGCGCCGGAGAGGGTCTTGCCCTCGCCGGTCGCCATCTCCGCGACCTTCCCGTCGAGCAGGGCCAGCGTTCCGAGAAGCTGCACGTCGTACGGGCGCAGCCCCAGGGTCCGGTCGGCGGCCTCGCGCGCGAGGGCACAGAACTCGGCCAGATCGTCCATCTTCGGCACCGGCAGCTCGTCGAGCCCACCCACCCGGCCGGCCCGGCCGTCCGCCGCTTTGACGATCTTCTGGTAGGAAGTCAGGGGGACACCGCCTGGACGATCCAGGAGGTTCCTCAGTATTCCCTTAATCGAGGCCACAGTTCCTCCAACGCGCGCTTCGCCGACACCGTTCCCTCTTTCAAGGGAGGGGAGCGGAGCGACGATACGACAAGCGTCGCCGTACCGGACCCTAGCTCATCCGGCGGCTTACGCCGTCACATCACGCCGCATCGGCACGTGAGGCGAGCACGGCGACGGCGGCCAGCAGCAGCGCGCACCCGCACCAGGCCAGGGGCGTGAGCCGCTCGCCGAACACCGCCACGCCCAGCAGTGCCGCGCCGACCGCCTCGCCGAGCGAGATGATCGACACGGTGGTGGCCCGCAGCACGGTCAGCGCCCGGAAGAACAGCCCGTACGCGAGCGCGGTCGGCACCGCCCCCAAATACGCCAGCAGCGCCAGCGACGTCCAGCTCACCTCGGGCACCACCCCTTCCACCAGCGCGAACGGCGCCAGGCACACCGCGCCGACGACGAACCCGCCGATGGCCATGGCCTGCGGATCGTCGTCCTTGTGGCGGCGGGAGTGGAGGGTCACCCCGGCGTACCCGGCGGCCGAGACGAGGGCGAAGGCGATGCCGGTGACGGAGGAGGCCCGCAGCGCGCTCTCTCCGGTGAGCAGGACCAGCCCGGCCAGCGCGGCGACCAGGGAGCAGAGCGCGGTCCCGCCGAGACGCTCGCGGAGCAGGAAGCGGCTGCCGAGGGCGGTGAAGACGGGCGTGGCCCCCATCGTCACCACGGTCGCGACGGCCACGCCGGAGTGGGCGATCGCGGCGAAGTACGCGGCCTGGTAGACGGCCATCCCGGCGCCCGCGAGCAGGACGCGGCTGGTGAGCGGGCGGGCGCGGGCGGCCCCGTGAGCGGCTCCGCCAGTGGCACTGTGAGCGGCTCCGCCAGTGGCACTGTGAGCGGCACTGTCAGTGACGCCGCGGGTCACGCGGCGGGTGAGGATCAGCAGGAAGGCGGCGCCCAGGAGATAGCGCCACAGGGACACGCCGAGCGGGCCGAGGCCGCCCGTCTCGAAGAGCAGGGATCCGGCGGCGCCGCCGGTGCCCCAGGCGGTCGCGGCCACGGACACGTAGAAGGCGCCCCGCCGGGCGGAGACGTGGGTCATGACAGGTGTTCTCCGGAAGGAGTGGTCGGAATGGGCCCGTATGCGGGCAGCGACCACCCCCGGATCTGTCAGACCCGGAGATCTTCGGAAATGCCGCCCGCTAGCGGGCGGGCGGAGGGGAACAGATCAGACGTCGCGGCATGAGGGCCACCTTAGCGGGCGTGCGGCCACGGCCGCCTCAGGGTTTTCCGGCGCGGGACCGGCCGCCTCACGGTTTTCTGGCGACGCCGCCCAGCAGCAGCTCTTCCCAGGGCGCGAGCGGGCCGGGGATGCGGTCGTCGGGGTGCCATTCGGGGAAGTGCACCACCCCGGGCTCCACCAGGACCAGCCCGTCGAAGAAGCGGGTGATGGCGGCCCGGTCGCGGAAGTGGCCGGTGCCCATGGTGGCCTGCAGCATGACCTCCAGCGCCTTGGCCTTGGGGCTGTCGGAGGCCAGGAAGTTCGAGGCGGCCAGGTAGCCGCCCGGCCCCAGCGCGTCCATGTAGCGCCTGATGAGGCCGTAGGGGTCCTCCTCGTCGGAGAACAGGTGCAGCAGCCCGATGACGAGGATCGCCGTGGGCTGCGCGGGGTCGATCAGGCGGCGCAGCGCCGGGTGGCCGAGCACGGCGTCGACGTCGCGGGCGTCGGCGGTGATGGCGTCGGCGTACGGGTTGCCGTGCAGGATGGCGCGGGCGTGCGGCTCCACCATGGGGTCGATGTCCACGTAGACGACCCGGGCCGCGGGGTCGGCGAATTGCGCCACCTCATGGGTGTTCTCCACCGTGGGCAGTCCGGAGCCGAGGTCGACGATCTGCCTGATGCCCGCCTCGCGGATCAGGAAGTCCACGACCCTGCCGATGAAGGCGCGGTTGCACCAGACCAGGTCGACCACCTCGGGCACCGCGGCCTTCAGCTTGCGGGCCACCGAACGGTCCGAGGCGAAGTTCTCCATGCCACCGAGCAGCGCGTCGTGCACCCGGGCCACGCTGGGCCGCTCGGGGTCGACTCCGGGAGGAGCCCACTCGTGTCCATCACTGAGACTCATCCTGCTCCCCTTACAGTCCGTGACGCGGATCGTATCCACACGGCGAGCTTCGAGGCGCCGCTTGGCGGGCGGTTGTCAGGACAGTCAGCTCATCGGGTCGGGGTGCCCACCGGGACCGGCTCGGGGGCGGGTTCGCGCTTCGACAGCAGCCGTTTGATCCTGGGCGCGAGCGGCCGCTCGACGAACCGGTGCACCAGGTACGCCGCCCCCAGCATCACCAGGATCAGCCCGACGAGCAGCATGTACTTGTTGACCGTGTCCTGCAGCCTGGCCAGCAGGATGAAGCCGATGTGCGCGTGCAGCAGGTACAGCGGGTACGTCAGCGCGCCCGCCGTCACCAGCCCCGGCCGGGCCAGCGGCCGCGTCACCCGCAGCGCCACGAACGTCATCACCAGGAAGATGAGCACGACCACGGCCGTGATGATCGCGGGCGAGTACGTCACCGAGTAGCGGCCGCCGACCGCTTCGGCGTAACCGATCGCCCGGTAGACCGCGTTGCCCAGGCAGATCGGCACCAGCAGGGCGATCTGCCAGTTCAGCCCGAACTTGTAGAACATGAACAGCGCCATCCCGGCGATGAAGTAGTGCGAGAACTCCGACTGCACGATCAGGTCCGCTATCCCCGGCAGCAGGCCGAACTGCACCAGGAACGTCAGCCCCAGCCACGCCCACAGGGCCGCCATGATCCGGCCCTTCGTCATCCCGACAAAGGTGAAGGCCAGGATGAGCAGGTAGAACCGCATCTCCGCCCACAACGTCCAGTAGACGACGTCGACATCCTTGATGTCGGGCACGGACTGGAACATCGTCAGGTTCGCCAGCACCTGCGGCAGCGTCAGCTTGAACATGCCCTGACCCAGCGTCACGGTCACCACGGCGGTGATCGCGATGCCCACCCAGTACGCCGGATAGAGCCGCACCACCCGCGACACCACGAACTGGCGCGGGGTCCGGCCCCACGCGCTCATCAACACGACGAAGCCGCTGATAAGGAAGAACAGGTCGACACCCAAATAGCCGTACTTCGCCCACGCGCTCTCCGTGACGAACGTCACAGTCGTCTTGTCGCCGGCCCATCCGGAGAACACGTAGTGGTACAGGACGACGAACAGCGCCGCCAGCAGGCGAAGCCCGTCGATCTCGTATAACCGTTCTGCCTTGACTCGCATGTTGTCTCCCGTCTGATGTCAAGAGGGTGGTGGCAACAGCTTGATGGATGGTTAAAGAACGTCAAACGTACTCTTACGGGTTTACCGCGATACTGACGGGTAGCAGGGAGTTTGCCCGAGAAGACGGAAAGAAGAGAGGGAGAGAGCACCAATGGAGCTCTGGAACTATCGTCCCGACGTCTACGACCGTGGGCAGGCTCTGGACCTCGTGGGTTACCACGTTCAGGCCACCGACGGGAAGATCGGGTCCGTCGATGAGGCGACGTACGATGTGGGCGAGAGCTACATCATCGTCGACACCGGCCCGTGGATCTTCGGCAAGAAGGTCCTGCTCCCGGCCATGATGATCACGAGCATCGATCCCCAGGAACGCAACGTGTTCGTGGCACGCACCAAGGCCGAGATCAAGGCCGCGCCCGAGTTCGATGAGGGCACGTTCAAGGAACCCGAATACCGGACGCGGCTGGGGGACTACTACGGCCGCTTCCCTGGGTGACCCCGTGCCGTAAGAGGAGGGCCGCGTCCGCACAGGGCGCGGCCCTCTTCTCGTCTTCGCACCGGAAGGTCCGCGTACCTGACAGAAGGTGGCAGGTACGGCTGGCAGGCTGGTCCGCATGACGACGAAAGCAAGGCTTCTGGCCTTCACCATCGACTGCGCCGACCCCAGGGCTCTGGCGGCGTTCTACCACGAGGTCACCGGGATGGAGATCCAGTACTCCGAGGACGAGTACGCCGCCCTCGGCGACGGCTCCACCAGCATCTACTTCGGCCGGGTCGCCGACCGCAAGCCGGTCACCTGGCCCAGCCCCGACAAGCAGTTCCACCTCGACTTCCGGGTGCCGGACGTGGCGAAGGCGGTCGAGGAGTACGTCGCGCTGGGCGCCACCAAGCCGGAGTTCCAGCCCGGCGTCACGGAGGAGGGCACGCGCTGGATCGTGCTGCAGGATCCGGAGGGCCACCTGTTCTGCGTCTGCCCCGAACAGTCCTAATCCGGGGCTAATCGGGACCCCTGCCGGGCCCAAAGATGGGCCACATGTTCGTGCTGGTCACACACAACGTACGCCGACTTTTCAGCCTAAAGGATGATTCTGGAGCGGCGCCGGCCTCATAAGCTGGAGCAATGCTCTTGAAAGGATCCCTGTCCCTGCGCGGGCCGCGATGACCTGGGTCGGCATGCTGATCGCCCTGGCAGGGGCGTTGGGATACGCGCTCGGCGCGGCGCTGCAGCAGTACGAGGCCGTGGCCGAGGGCGCCTCGCTCAGGCTGGTGAAGCGCCCTCGCTGGTGGATCGGCGGCGCCATCAGCTTCACCGGCGCGTGCCTGCACGCCGTGGCGCTCAGCTTCGCCCCGCTGGTGGCCGTTCAGCCGATCAGTGTGGCCACGCTGGTGTTCGCCGTGCCGCTGGCCGCGTTCATGTACGGGCGCAAACCGTACAAGGGGGAGATCATCGGCTCGGTCGCGGTGGCCGTGGGCCTGCTCTGGCTCATGCTGCTGGTGCCCTCGCACAACGTGACGCCCCGGCTGGGCGACGGGGCCGCGCTCGGGTTCGTGGCCGTGATCGCGGTCATCACGCTGGCCACCCAGTTCGCCGCGAGCCGGGTGCACGGCTCGGCCAAGGCCCTGCTGCTCGCCGCCAGCGCCGGAGTGGCCACCGCGAGCGTGTCCACCTTCGTGCGCGTGGTCGGCGGCGGGATGCAGGGCGACTGGGGGCGGCTGATCCACTGGTTCAGCCTGGCCATCCCCGTGCTGCTGATCTGCGCCACGGTGCTGCTGCAACGCTCCTACGCCGTGGGCTACTTCGGCATCGCCTACGCCGGGGTCCAGGTCATCGACCCCATCACCTCGGTGCTGGCCGGCGCGATCCTGCTCGGTGAGCCGCTGCCCACCAACCCGTCCACCGCCATCCCCGCCCTGCTGGCCGCCGCGCTGACCATCGGCGGCACGATCACCCTCGGCCGGCTGGCCCCCGACCACCACGCCGCTCCCGCCCCCGCGAAGGCGGTGCGGCCGGTGAAGCCCGCCGTGCCGCTGGAGCGCAAGATCACCGTGTCGTCTCCGACGGTGGACGCCAGCGCAGCATCTCGTCCATCGACCGCAACATCAGATCTGGGCTGACCCGGGCCCCCACCGACAGCGCCAGGTCGCGCAGCCGGACCGCGACGGGGTTGCGGAGCCTGGTCATCCGGCACAACGTCATCGACCGCCGGACGATCTTCCTGGTCCGCTCCATGCGGGCGGCACTGTAGGCGGCCAGGTCGCCCCCGGCCACGTGCGCCAGCACCACCCCGTCCTCGATCGCCTGGCAGGCGCCCTGCCCCAGGTTCGGCGTCATCGCGTGCGCGGCGTCTCCGACCAGCGCCACTCTGCCCTGGTGGTAGGCGGGCAGCGGTTCGGCGTGGTGGTAGATGTCGTTGCGAATGATCCTGGCCGGGTCGGCCGCCTCCAGCAGGGCCCGGATCGGCTCGTGCCAGCCGCCGAACCTGCGCAGCAACTCCGCCCGCTCGTCCTCGTGCACGGTCCCCGCGGGCAGCACGTCGGTCGCGTAGACGTAGACGACGTCGCCCGCCAGCAGGTGGATGCCGAACACCGTGCCCCTGCCCCAGCTCTCCGACCTCGGGATGTCCAGGCCGCCCCGGGGGATGAGGCCGCGCCAGGCGGTCACGCCCGCGTACACGGGGCCGGGGTGCTCGGGGAAGAGCGCGTGCCGGGTGGCCGAGTGGATGCCGTCGGCGGCCACGATCAGGTCGGCGTCGAGGTCGCCCGCCTCCGTCCGTACGACGCCGTTGGCGGCGTCCACCTCCGTCACCGCCGTGTCCAGGCGCAGGCGCTCCCGGCCGAGGGCGTCGGCCAGCACGTCCAGCAGTGTGGCCCGCAGCATGACCACGACCGAGTCGCCGTACCTGGCGTCCGCGTCGGCCTCCGAGGTGTGCGTGAGCCACGTCCCGTCGGAGCGTCGCAGGCCCAGCCGCCCCTCGGCGGTGGCGAGCCTGCGGATGTCGTCGCCGAGGCCGACGGCGTCGAGGGCCTTGAGCGCGTTGGCCGAGATCGCCAGCCCGGAGCCGACGGGCTCGATCGCCGGCACGCGCTCCAGCACGGTCACGTCCCACCCCTTGCGGCGCAGCGCCACCCCGGCGGTCAGCCCGCCGACGCCGCCGCCGATCACCACAGCCCTGGCCATCGCAGACCCCTCTCGTACTACGTCTGTAGTGTCAGCCTACTACGCCTGTAGTTCGGGCCCACTACCCCCGTAGTATGGGATTCCGTGAAACGCTCAGAGGCCGTCGCCGACGCCGCCATCACCCTGCTGGCCGAGCGGGGCATGCGCGGCCTCACCCACCGGGCCGTCGACGAGGCCGCGGGCCTGCCGCCCGGCTCCACGTCCAACCTCGCCCGCACGCGCGCGGCCCTGCTGGAGCTGACGCTGTCGCGGCTCACGGAGCTGGAGGTCAAGGTCCTGGCCGGCGCCTACCAGGAGGACTCCTACGAGCGCTCCAGGCTGCCCGCCCTCATGGCGCAGGCGCTGCACCTGCAGCTCCTGGACCGCAGGCGCACGCTGGCCCGCTACGAGCTGGCCCTGGAGGCCACCAGACGGCCCGAGCTGCGCGTGATCTACGACGAGGCCGGCCGCCGCTTCCGCGACCCGGCCGTCGCCATGCTGGCCGCCATGGGCTCCCGTGACCCGGTGCGGCACGCCCGCCAGCTCGTGGCCTTCGGCGAGGGGCTCATGTTCGACGCCATCGCGGGCGCCGGCGCGGTGCCCACGCTCGAGGAACTCCACGACGGCCTGCGCGACCTGCTGACCGGCATGCTCGGCGAGACCAGGCCGTAGCCGCGCTCGCCGCCCGCGCGGATCAGGCGAGTGTCACGTCGCCGTGCCGCCCGGACAGGACGGCGCTCAGGTGCGGCCGTGGCGCCTGGACGAGCCGGGGTCCGCCGTCGTCGAGCGGAACGCCGACGGCCGCCAGGCGCCCGGCCACCGCGGCCGGGTCGGGGTGGGCGATGGTCAGCGACAGCAGCGCGATCGGCGGCAGGCCGCTCTCGGCCGGGTGCCGCGTGGCGCCCCAGTCGATGAGGAACGGCACCAGGCCACGCCCGGCCTGCGGGGGCGGGGTGAGCCGCCAGCTCAGCAGGTCGCCGGCCGGGGTGCGGCGCGACATGTCGCGCGGGTCGCCGGGATCGTGGCCCCGGGCGCGGGCCCGGGCCACGGCCGCGTCGATGTCCTCGACCGCCACGGCCCAGCTCACCAGCGCCGCGCCCGCCAGCTCGTCGATGCCGAACGGCCGGGGCCCGGCCGGCGTCTCCTGGCCGGGGTCGGGGCCGATGATCTCCAGATAGCTTCTGCCGCCGAGCCCGATCAGGTGGTTGCGGGTGCCGAGCCCGGGGTGCCGTCCGCCGGTCGCGGCCCGGACGCCGAGCGAGGCTTCCAGCTCCGCCACGGTGGCGTCCAGGTCGGGAGTGGCGTACACGAGGTGGTCCAGCGTCGTCACGGTGACATTGTGCCGCGCGAGGTCAGCACACCTCGCGGTAGGGGAGCTCCGGCAGGTGCCTGGACCACTCCCGCGGGGAGAGCCCGCCGTAGCGGGAGCAGACGTGCGCCGCGTGGTCGGCGGGCGCCGGCTGGGCGGTCAGGTCGAGGGTGAGGACGACGCCGCGGCCGGTCAGCACGCGCAGCCGGCGGCCGTCCGGCGTGAAGACGGCCCGCGCCGGGCGGTCCACGCCGGCCGCCGCCACCGGCCGGTCGACGATCGGCTCACCGCCGGTGGCGGTCACGGCGGCCTCGGGCCCGTCGCCGGGTCCCGCCGGCTCGCCGGACCGCGTGCCGCCGGTGAGGCGCCAGACCCGTACGTGGTCGTTGTCCGTGCTCGCCAGCAGCCTGCCGTCCGCGCTGAACCGCAGGTACCCGGGCGACGGCCGCAACCGGGGGTCGTTCGTGGGGAGCCCGTCGAGCCCGTAGATCTGGATGCCGCTCTCCTCCGCGATCGCCACCCGCCGTCCGTCCGGCGCGAACGTCGTGTACTCCCACGGCATCCGGTCCAGCCACGGCGCCGGCGACGTACGACCGGGCCGCCTGATCTCCGACCGTTTCCCGTCGAACACCAGCGCCACCCGCCCGCCCGGCCCGATCACCGCGTACTCGCCCACGTACGCCGCCCGCCCCGCCCGCAGATCCCACGCCCACCGCTCGCCCGACTGCCTGGCCGCCGCGAACAGCAGCTCACCGCCCGGGCTGAACCACGCGGCCTGCTCCCCGGGCGCTCCGAGCCCCCGGCCGAAGGGCGGCCCCACGGCGGAGGCACGGGTGTCCCACAGGTACGAGCGATCGACCCCGACCAGCGCCAGCGTCCGGTCGTCGGGTGACCAGGCCATGGCCCGCACGCTCTGGACGGGCCCGGCGGCCCGCGCGACCTCGCGGCCCGACGCGAGGTCGTACACCCGCAGCGTGTTCTCCTCCAGGGCCGCCAGCCTGGCGCCGTCGTCGCTGATGGCGTGCAGCGAGCGCGGCCCCGCCCACGGGTCGGTGAACACGGCCACCGCCGCGTCCGCCGTCGCCAGCGCCCGCCGGGCTTCGGGGACCGGCGCCAGCCGCCAGGCGGCGAGGCCGAGCTTGCGCGCCGTGACCGGATCCGTGAGCCGCAGCGCCTCCGACCGTGAGGCCGCCACCTTGGCCATCGCCTGTTCGAGTCGCCCGTCGGCGGCGTTCCGCTGCCAGAACGTCTGCCAGAACCCCAGGAGCAGCACCAGCGGCAGCAGCCCGGCCACGGCCGCCCAGCGCCGGCGTGACCGTCTGCGGCCCCGGGCGATGGCCGCGTCCAGGAAGGTCTGCTCGCCCGCGCTCAGCGTCACCCGCCGCCGCCCGCCGGCCGCCCAGGCCAGCGCCCTGTCCAGCGGCTCCCCTTGGAAGAGCTGCGCCTCCCGCCGCCCGCCCGCCTCCCACTGCCGGGCCGCCCCCGCCAGCTCCCGCTGCACGCCCAGCCCGTCCCGCTCGCCGTCCAGCCACTCGTGCAGCCGCGGCCAGGCCCGCAGCAGCGCCGCGTGCGTGATGGACGCCCCGCCGTTCTCGCTGATCAGTCCCGCCCCCGTGTACGCCGCCAGCACCCGCGCGATCGCGGACGCCTCCTCCGCGCCGCGTCCGGCGACCAGCTCTTCGGCGGCGGCCCCGACCACGGTGTCGGCGCCGTCGGAGTCCAGCCCCACCAGCCGCAGGAACACGTCGGGCACCCGGTCCTGCTCCGCCGGGCTGAGCCGCGCGTACACGGCCTCGGCGCGGGCCCCGAGCGGCGGGTCGTCGATGGGCTCGGGGGGCAGCAGGCGGCCCTGCTGGGACTGGGGCGCGTCGAGCAGGGACATCAGGAGCTGGCGGGCGCTCGGGCGGTGCTCGGGGTCGCGGTGGAGCGCGGCGGCCACCAGTCCGCGTAAGGGGCGGTCGAGGCGCTCGCCGCCGCCTAATCGCTCCTCGGGGCCGTACGCGGCGAAGATCAGCAGGCGTCCCCAGGCGTGCACGTCGGCGGGCGGCCCCCCGCCGTCGCCCGCGAGCCCCAGCCCGACGAGCCGCGGCCCCTCGGCCCCCAGGACGACCTTGTCCGGCGTGAGCGCCCCGTGCGCCGCGTGGGCCTCGTGCACGGCCGCCAGCGCGGTGGCCGTGGCGGCGGCCAGCCGGTAGAGGTCGTCGCCCGCGTACGGGCCGTGCCGGTCCACGACCTGACGCAGGGTGGGGCCCTCGATGTACTCGCTGACCAGGTAGGGGGGCTCGCCCTCCAGGCACGCCTCGGTCAGCCTGGCCACCGACAGGGAACGGACGTGCCCCGCCGCCTCCGCCGCCGCGGCGAGCCTGGCCCGGGCGGCGGCGTCCGGCAGGGCGGGCACGCCCAGCGCGTGACGCGCGCCCGACTCGTCGTAGGCCTCGCGGACGATGACCTGCCCGCCGCCGTCGATCCGGGCGCCGAGCCAGTAGCCCCCCAGCCGATCAGTCATGCGGGATGAGACGCCGCCTTCCCGGTTATCGGTTCAGCCGAGCCCGGTGCTGTGGCCATTCCTCTTGAAGGATGCCGAAATAGACGGTGTCGCGCCAGGTGCCGTCCGGCCTCTTACGGTGGCGGCGCAGGGTGCCCTCGTGCACGCCGCCGATGCGCCTGATGGCGTTCTGCGACCTCTCGTTGAGCACGTCGGTCTTGAGCAGGACGCGGTTGTAGCCCAGGTCGAACGCGTGCTCCACGAGCAGCAGCTTGCAGTTCGTGTTCACGGCCGTACGCCAGGACGCGCGGCCGTACCAGGTCCAGCCGATCTCGACGCTCGCCTCGAAGCCGGGCACGTCGGCGTACGTGCTCCAGCCCACGGCGCGCCCGCCCGCCTTCGGCACGACGGCGAACGGGACGTGCTTGTCGTCGTCGATCAGGCCGCGGGCGATCTTGCCCAGCTCCTCCTCCGTGCGCGGCGCGGCGGCCGGCATCCAGCGCCAGACCTCCTCGTCCCCGCCGCCGGCGGCGAACAGGTCGGGCACGTGGTCCATGGAGAGGGGCTCGAGGCGGACGACGTCGTTCTCGAGCACTACGGGGGTGGGCAACTTCGCGGTCATGGCGGCAACACTAGGACCAGCCCGAAGTCCTGATTATGGCCACCTGCCCTCTTTTGTGGGAAACCACCTGTCGACACTCATACCGGCCGGTCGGTAGGCTCACGGTCATGGACTTCGCCTTCGACACCGTCACCGAGGACCTGCGCGAGCGATTGCTCCGCTTCATGGACGAATGCGTCTATCCGGCCGAGCCGGCCTTCGAAGAACAGGCGGCGACCAGCGGCTGGAGCCCGCCACCGCTGCTCGACGACCTCAAGGACGAGGCCAGGAAGCGCGGCCTGTGGAACCTGTTCCTGCCCGGCGAGCACGGGCAGTCCCTGGGCGCGGGGCTGACGAACCTGCAGTACGCCCCGCTGGCGGAGATCATGGGCCGGAGCCCCTCCATCGCCCCCGTGGCCACCAACTGCGCCGCGCCCGACACGGGCAACATGGAAGTGCTGTCCATGTTCGGCAGCGAGTGGCAGCGCAAGGAGTGGCTGCGCCCGCTGCTCGACGGCGAGATCCGCTCGGCCTTCGCCATGACCGAGCCCGACGTGGCCTCCTCCGACGCCACCAACATCGCCACCTCCATCACCCGCGACGGCGACGAGTACGTCATCAACGGCCGCAAGTGGTTCATCTCCGGCGCCATGAACCCCAACTGCAAGATCTTCATCGTCATGGGCAAGACGAACCCCGACGCGCCCAAGCACCGCCAGCAGAGCATGATCCTGGTGCCCCGTGACACGCCCGGCCTGCACATCAAGCGCGGCATGCACGTGTTCGGCTACAGCGACGCCGACCACGGCGGCCACGCCGAGATCGTGTTCGAGGACGTACGCGTGCCGGCCGACAACCTCATCGGCGAGGACGGCGGCGGCTTCGCCATCGCCCAGGCCAGGCTCGGCCCCGGCCGCATCCACCACTGCATGCGCCTGATCGGCATGGCCGAGCGCGCGGTCGAGATGATGTGCCGGCGGGCCCTGTCCAGGACCACGTTCGGCAAGCCCGTGGCCCAGCAGGGCGTGGTCCAGGACTGGATCGCCGAGTCCCGCATCAAGATCGAGCAGGCCCGCCTGCTCGTGCTCAAGACGGCCTGGCTCATGGACACCGTGGGCAACCAGGGCGCCCACACCGAGATCCAGGCCATCAAGATCTCCACCCCGATCACGGTGGAGTGGATCCTCGACAAGGCCGTCCAGGTGCACGGGGCCGGCGGCGTCTCCCAGGACTTCCCGCTGGCCGCTCTCTGGGCGGGAGCGCGCTCGCTCCGCCTGGCGGACGGCCCGGACGAGGTGCACAAGCGGTCGCTGGCCTACCGAGAACTGAAGAGGTATGCGTGAACGAGGCGGAGATCAAGGAGCGGGTGGCGGCGTTCCTGGGGCAGCACGACCCGGTCGGGGACCGGCTGGAGTTCCTGCGGGCCAGGTTCGACGCCGGGCTGGCCTGGGTGTGGTTCCCCGCAGGGCTCGGCGGGCTGGGCGTCTCGCGGGAGCTGCAGCAGGTCGTGGAGCGGGAGCTGGCCGACACGCCGCAGATCAACGGCGGTCTCCAGGGCATCGGCCTCGGGATGGCGGCGCCGACGATCCTGGCGTTCGGGACCGAGGAGCAGAAGCGCCGGTTCCTGCGGCCGCTGTGGACCGGGGAGGAGATCTGGTGCCAGCTCTTCAGCGAGCCCGGCGCCGGGTCCGACCTGGCCACGCTCGGCACGCGGGCGGTCAGGGACGGCGACGAGTGGGTGGTGGACGGGCAGAAGGTGTGGACGTCGGGGGCGCACCACTCCCGGTGGGCCATCCTCGTCACCCGTACCGATCCGGACGTGCCGAAGCACCGCGGGATGACGTACTTCATCTGCGACATGCACGCGCCCGGCGTCGAGGTGCGGCCGCTGCGGCAGATCACCGGTGAGGCCGAGTTCAACGAGGTGTTCCTGACCGGCGTGCGGCTCTCCGACGACCTGCGGCTCGGTGAGGTCGGCGACGGCTGGCGGGTCGCGCAGACGACGCTGATGAACGAGCGGGTCGCGATCGGGGGCGCGCCCACGCGGCGCGGCGGCGGCATGGTGGCCTCCGTGCTGTCCGAGTGGCGGGAGCGGCCCGAGCTGCGCACCCACGAGCTGCACCAGCGGCTGCTGTCGTTGTGGGTGGAGGCCGAGGTCACCCGGCTGTCGGGGGCGCGGCTGCGCGAGCAGCTCGTCGCGGGCCATCCGGGGCCCGAGGGGTCGGGGATGAAGCTGTCGTTCGCCAAGCTCAACCAGGCGCTGTCGGGGTTCGACGTGGAGTTCCGGCGCGATCTCGGCTACGACGACTGGACCTTCCGCCGCTCCGAGGACGTCGACTTCTACGGCCGTGGTCCCGGCTATCGCTATCTGCGGGCCAAGGGCAACTCGATCGAGGGCGGCACCTCCGAGATCCTGCGCAACATCATCTCCGAGCGGGTGCTCGGCCTGCCCTCAGAACCCCGCGTCGACAAGGACGTGCCCTGGAAGGACCTGCCGCGATGACCCTGCTCTATTCGGAGGTCGAGGAGGAACTGCGGTCCGCCGTGCGCGGGCTGCTCGCCGACCGCTGCCCGCCCGCCGCGGTGCTCAGGCGCGTCGAGTCCGAACCCTACGACCTTGACCTGTGGAAGACGCTGGCGGGCGAGATCGGGGTGGCCGGGCTGCTGATCCCCGAGGAGCTCGGCGGCGCCGGGGCCTCGGCGAGCGAGGCGGCGGTGGTGCTGGAGGAGCTGGGCCGGGCGGTGGCGCCGGTGCCGTTCCTCACCAGCGCGGTGCTGGCCACGCAGGCGCTGCTGCCGGCCCGCGACGCCCTGCTCGGGGAGCTGGCCGAGGGGCGGAAGACGGCCGCGCTGGCCGTGTCGTTCGCGGCCTCCCCCTATCGGCCCGGCCGCGGCTCGTCGGTGCGGCTGGAGGGTGAGCGGCTGACCGGCACGGTCACGGGCGTGGCCGGGGCGGAGGTGGCCGACGTGCTGCTGGTGCCGGTGGACGGCGACCTGTACGCGGTCGAGGACGCCTCGGTGACCGTCGTGTCCTCGCTCGACCTGACCAGGCCGGTCGCCACGGTCACGTTCGACCGGGCGCGGGCTCGGCGGGTGGGGGCGTGCGATCTGGCCGGGGTGCTGCGGTTCGGGGCGGGGCTGCTGGCCTCGGAGCAGCTCGGGGTGGCCGAGTGGTGCCTGGACACGACGCTGGCCTACGTCAAGGAGCGTCACCAGTTCGCCCGGCCGGTCGGCTCCTTCCAGGCGATCAAGCACCGGCTGGCCGATCTCTGGCTGGACGTCGTACGCGCCAGGGCCGCGGCCCGTGGCGCCGCCGCCGACGCCTCGGCCGTCTCGGTGGCCGTGGCCCAGTCGTGGAACGCCGGAGTGGCCGTGCACGTCGCGGAGGAGGCCGTGCAACTGCATGGAGGGATCGGGATGACGTGGGAGCACCCCGTACATCTCTATCTCAAGCGGGCGAAGGCCACCGAGATCGCGCTGGGCACGCCGGGTGACCACCGTGCGGCGCTGGCCTCACTTGTCGACGTCCCCGGCCCCGAGTGAGCCGAGCAGCAGGTCGGCGAAGTGCCTGCCCACCTGGGCGCCGGTGAGCGGCCCGTCCGCGTGGAACCACGTGCCCAGGTGGTGCACCGACCCGAAGAAGTAGTCCACGACCAGCTCGGCGGGGACACGGTCGCTGAAGATGCCGGTGCGCTGCCCTTCGGCCACGAGCGCGCGGAAGCGCTCGTGGTAGCGGCGGCGCTCGGCGCGCACGGTCTTCTGCGTCTCCGGGGTGAGCAGGTGGATCGACCTGAAGAAGATCTTCGAGTCGTCGAGGTTGGCGGTCGTCGTCTCCACGACGTCGGCCGCGGCCTTGTGCAGGCGCTGCCGCAGCGTGCCCGGCCCGTCGGCGATCTGCGTCAGCCGGTCCATCTGCATGCGCAGCACCCGGGCGTAGATCTCGTGGAGCAGATCATCCTTGGAGTCGAAATAGTGGTACATGGCGCCCTTGGTGACGCCTGCCGCCAGTACGATCTCCTGGACAGAGGTGCTCTCGAAGCCGCGCTCGGCGAAAAGCCGGGTGGCTTCGGCCAGCAACCGCTGCCTGACCGGTTCCTCTTTCACATGGTCCCCCTTGTCACCTGCCTTAGCATACCGACTGGTCGGTTGACCGTCTTGCCGGTGCCAAACACCTCACCTTAGGCTTGCCTTGGTTGAGAGGCGGGTATCTCTTGACCGGCGAGGGATCTTCGGCGTGGCAGATCCTGCAGGACACCTACTCATTCGGGGAGTTTGCCGTGCCCGGTGGCTCTATCTACGTGCAGCCAAACGAGAAGTACACAGGATCTTCCCCGCAGTGGTGGTACGAGAAGTTCTGGCGGGAAGACGCGCCCAACCGGCGCAAGCACCGCTACGCCAAGGCCGGCGTGGGCTTCGTGATCGGCGTCGCGGTGGCACTGCGCTTCGACCTCACGGGCGCCTCCCCGCTGATCGGCCTGCTGGTCGCCGGGATGGTGGCGGGCGGTGACTGGTTCGTCTACTGGCGTGCCTTCCACGCGACGGCCGTGTGGCGCGGCGCGCGGCGTGGCGAGGCCATCAGCAGCAGGACGCTGCGCCGGTCGCTCAACCGGCTCGGCTACCACGTCCTCGACGGCCGGGCGATCCGCGGGCAGGCCTCGATCGACCACCTGGTGATCGGTCCGGGCGGCGTGTGGATCATCGACAACGAGTCGTGGAGCCCGGACACCGAGATCGCCTGCTACGCGGGGCGGCTGTTCTTCGGCCAGAAATACGGCAGCAAGGTCGCCAAGCCACTGGTGGAGACGGCCGAGGCGTTCGCCGAGTTGCTCTCGCGCGAGACCGGCGTCCCGGTGACGATCGTGCCCATGATCGCCGTGCACTGCGGGCTGCTGCCCAAGAACGGCGGCGTGGTGCTGGCCGAGGGGCTGACACTGGCCAAGCCGCGGACGGCGGCCCGGCTCATCAAGGCGGCCGACACCGGCGTGCTCAACGACGCCCAGATCGAGCTGCTGACCCGGACGGCGGCCAGGGAGCTCCAGCGCGTCTGAGACCGGGTGCGTGAGCCGCGGCGTCCGCGGCGGCTCACGCCAGCGTTTCGATGAACGCGGTGAGCTGGGTGACGTTGCGGCACTCGTACATCGGGACGACCGCGCCGTAGTCGCTCGCGAGCGAGTCGCCCGTGTCCCACTGCGGCTTCGGCTCGGGGTTGAGCCAGTAGGCGTGGCGGGACCTGGACGCCAGCGACCTGAGCACGTCGAGGGCGGGCGGCTGGTAGTTGGAGCGGGCGTCGCCCAGGATCAGCAAAGAGGTCTTCGGGCCGATCGCGTCCGCGTACCGCTCGGCGAAGCGCTCGAGGGAGTGGCCGTAGTTGGTGCGGCCGAAGCGGACCATGTCGGCCTCGTTCGCCAGCCGGGTCATGGCCTCGACGACGTCCGAGCCCGGCAGGAAGAACCGGGTGATCTCGTCCACCGTGTCCACGAAGCCGAACGCCCGCACCTTGGTGAACTGCTCGCGCAGCGCGTACGTCAGCAGCAGCGTGAAGTGCGCGAACGACGAGACCGAGTCGCTGGTGTCGCAGAGGATGACCAGCTCCGGCTTGTGCGGGCGCGGCGGCTTGAAATGGGTGGTCAGCGGCACGCCGCCGCTCTGCAGCGAGGCCCGCATGGTCCGGCGGAAGTCGAGCCGGCCCCGCCTGCCCCTCCGGTGCTTGATGGTCAGGCGGGCGGCCAGCCGCCGGGCCAGCGGGTGCACCTCCCTGCGCAGCCGGGCCAGGTCGGCCTTGGTGACGCGCAGGAAGTCGATCTGGTCGAGCGGCGGGCGTACGGCCGAGCGGGCGATGCGCTCGATCCCCGAGTCCTCGGCGATGCGGCGGCGCACGTCGGTGGCCACGGCGTCCTCGAAGCGCTTGAGGTTGGCGTTGACCCGCTGGCGTACGGTCTTCTCCGCCAGCCCGCCGCGCTCGTGGCCCTGGAGGACCTCGCGCAGGATGCCGGCCATGAGGGTCTCGGGGGACAGGGCACGCATGACGCTGTAGGAGAACCAGTTCTGGCGGCCGGGCGCGGCCTGCTGTCTGCCGAAGCGCTCCACCATGGCCTGGGCGAACGCGCGCAGCTCCTGGTCGGTCGAGCCGGTCAGCAGCCCGGCGAGGTACGCGCGCAGCTCCTTGACCTCGGCCGTCTCCAGATCCGTGCGGACGTGCGCCGCCCGTATCCCGCTCGTGGACGCCGGGAACCACAGGTCGAACAGCACGTCGAACCCCGGCCGGTAGACCGGCTTCTTCACCAGCGTCGCCGCGTACGCCGCCCGCAGCGACTCCCGGTCGGTCAGCTCGATCACCCTCATGGCGTTCGCCGCGTCGAGCCCCTCGGCGACCGACACCGGCACCCCGGCCTCCCGCAGCGCGTGCACGAAGCCGACGTGCCGGTCGACCAGCGACCCCCGCTCAGGCATCGGGCAGCCCCAGCTCCTTGACCGCCCGCGCCTGGTCGGAGGCGTGCTTGAGCACCACGCCCAGCGTGCCCGCCACGGTGGCCTCGTCGAGCTCCTCGCGGCCGAGCGCCAGCAGCGTGTTCGCCCAGTCCACGGTCTCGGCCACGGACGGCGCCTTCTTCAGCTCCAGCGCCCGCAGCGTCGCGACGGTCCTGGCGAGCTGCTCGGCCAGGTCGGCCCGGATGGAGGGCACCTGGGCCAGCACGATGTCGCGCTCGCGCTCGGGGGTCGGGTAGGCGATGTGCAGGTAGAGGCAGCGCCGCTTGAGCGCCTCGGACAGCTCGCGGGTGGCGTTGGAGGTCAGCACCACGTACGGCTTGCGCGTCGCGGCGATCGTGCCCAGCTCGGGGATCGTGATCTGGAAGTCGGACAGCAGCTCCAGCAGGAGCCCTTCGACCTCGACGTCGGCCTTGTCGGTCTCGTCGATGAGCAGCACGGTCGGCCCCGCCGTCCTGATGGCCTTCAGCAGGGGGCGTTCGAGCAGGAACTCCTCGGTGAAGATGTCGTCGTCGGCGCTGGTGGCCTGGATCCGCAGCAACTGCTTCTTGTAGTTCCACTCGTACAGGGCCCTGGCCTCGTCGAGCCCCTCGTAACACTGGAGCCTGATGAGCGCGGCCCCGGTCGCCTGCGCCACGGCCTTGGCGAGCTGCGTCTTCCCGACCCCCGCGGGCCCTTCGACCAGCAGCGGCTTGCCCAGTGCCGCGGCCAGGAACACCGAGGTGGCGATGGCGTCGTCGGAGAGATAGTTCACGGCGGCGAGCCGCTCCGTCACATCGGCGGGCGAGTCGAACATCGATGCTCCTGTCTACGGGCCGAACTTTATTCTAGCCCGTCGTGCCCGGCGGATTCCGATTCGACCAGGATGCGGATCACCGGTATATTCCTTAGTGCCAGCACCGCTAGCTCAGTTGGTTAGAGCAGCTGACTCTTAATCAGCGGGTCCGGGGTTCGAGTCCCTGGCGGTGCACAGCAGATGACAGGGGTCGAGCCGATGGTTCGGCCCCTGTTTCGTTTCCTGAAGAGCGGCGTCCGACGCGCCGCCCACGGTCACGCCGCCCCTGAGCCGGTGACGGGCACCCTCACGAGAGGTGAGGGCGCCCGGCGTCATCAGCGGGGGCCGATTCCTTCCAGGGTGAAGTTCCGGTTCCAGTCCCGCACCCACTTGTGGCCGAAGCCGGCGGCCGAGTTCAGTGAGGTGGTCTTCTCGTCGAACTTGCCGGTGGTGGGGTCGAAGGCGAAGCCGGCGGCGGTGGGCTGCTTGATGTTGTGGGAGTCGAAGTCCGGGTTGAAGGTCTTGACGCTCAGGCCGCCCGCGTCGTCCGTGTAGGCGAAGTCGCCCGTGGCGATGCTCACCGAGCGGGTCAGTACGTTGTTCGACGGCACGTACAGGGAGTTCGGGTTCGTCCAGACGTACTCGTCGGTGCACTCCGTGGTGCCGATCGTGGTGCAGACCTGGCCCTTGGAGTCGGTGGGGACGTACCAGTCGCGGATGTTCGGGTACCGGGCGGCGTAGTGGCGGTACCACTTGTCCACGTTCGTACGGGTGTTGGTGAAGCCGGTGCCGTCGCCGGCCTTCAGCATGTCGTTGAAGCGCTCGACCACGACCTTCGCGTTCGCCACCGGCAGGCGCTTGCCGCCCTCGTGGTAGAGCTTGTCGTGCCCGATGTACCTCACGTTCTGGAACACGTTGTCCGAGGCCGTGTTGCTGTGGCCGGACTGGTAGAACAGGCCGTGCTGGGCGTTGTCGAAGAAGTTGTGGTGCACGACCATGCCGGACATGCCGTCGTCCATGTAGATGGCCTGGTTGCCGTCGGCGCCGACGTCCTTGAACAGGTTGTAGGCCACGACGTTGTTCAGGTAGGTGTAGTCCCGGCCCGCGTAGATCACCCCCTGGTCGGAGGCGTGGTTCACGAGGTTCTCGAACCTGTTGTGGGTGATCTCCATGTCGTTGCCCATGATCTGGATGGCCATGTGGGGCGCGTCATGGACGTTGTTGTGGCGGAAGGTGTTGCCGACGCCGTACATGTAGCCCGCCGGGGTGTACGTGGCCAGCTTCGAGAAGTCGTAGATCTCGTTGTGCTCGACGACGTGGTTGCCGCGTTCGAGGGAGTCGCGGTCGCCGCCCGCCGTGAAGACCCCGCCGCCGCCCAGGTCGTGCAGCCTGCTGTTGACCACCCGGTTGTGGTGGCCGCCGCGGCTCGTGCGGTATTCGGCGATGGCCGTGATCGCGTCGTTGGCCTCGCCGATCGCGACCGCGTCCATGCTGACGTTGAGGATCTCCAGGCCGTCGAGGGTGCACGACTCGGCGTCGAGCAGGCGGACGCCGGTGCCGGTGGTGCCGTTCAGCTTCAGGCCCTTGAGGGTGACGCCCGTGACGTTCTCCAGTTGGAAGAACGGGGCGTCGAAGGAGGTGAGGCTGATCTCCTTGCCCTCCACGGTGCCGCCGGGAGGGTAGTAGTACAGGGTGTTGCTGTCCTGGTGGCGGTCGATGTAATACTCGCCCTCGGCGTCGAGTTCGCTCAGGAGGTTCTGGCCCACGAACGACGTCCACTTGTCGGTGGCGACGTACATGGTGGGGTAGCGGGTCGTGACCTCGTTGCCGGTGACGGAGGCGATGCGGACGCGGTCGTTGGCGTAGTTGTTGCCGAAATATCCGGACAGCCAGCCGTCGGTTTCCTGGGCCCACGTGGCGGCGTGCGTGGCGAGGGTCGGCTCGATGACCGTGTAGACGGGGCCGGGGAGTTCGAGCATGTCCTCGTACGGCAGCGTGGTGCCGTCGGCCGTCTTGTCCGAGAAGTAGTCGCGGGCGCCCTTCGGGGCCACCTTGACCGTGATGTGGGCGCGGTCCAGCTTCGCCGCGCCGTTCGGATACTGGGCCAGCGTCTGCGTCGTGTCGTCGGTGATCAGCTCGGGGGCGAACGGCTGGGGCTTCCAGTTGAAGCCGTTCTTGTTGAGCCGACCGGTGGGGATGCCGTCGGCCCCAAGGTCGTACACCCAGACCTGGGGGGCCGTGGCGGCGGGGACACGGGACTTCGAGGCCCACTTGGGCTCGTCCGGGACGTCGGCCAGCCTGCGGAACCTGTCGGGGGCCAGCGTGGTGACCCCCGCCAGCTCGACCTGCTCGCCGGGGTAGGCGGCGTAGGTGACGTAGGAGTGGTCCGCGCCGGTCAGCTCGACGGTCTTGGCGCTTTGGTAGACGCCTTCGCGGATGTACACGCGGCCGGGGAAGCGGGGACTCGTCCTGCCGGCGAGCGCGTCGCGGGCCCGTTCAATCGTGGCGAACGGGTCTTTCACCGTTCCGGTCGCGGTGTCGCTGCCGGTCGGGGAGACGTAGACGGTCTGCGGGGACGGGGTGGCGGCGGCGGGGGTCGCGTTCGCGGCGATCGGTACTAATGCCGCTACCAGGGAACTCATGATTTTCTTCGGCATGTTCATCAATGGTGCACCGTAACCCTAGTTCAAAGGTTTGACCAGAGGTTCTGTCGGGGCCGGCTGCTATTCATACGGCATGGCCACGGTCACCTTCAGAGATGAGAGCGCCACCGGCAAGGCGCTCGACGAGTTCACGCTGCCCGACCTTCCCGACCGCGTTTCGGCACGCGAGCTCGTGCGCCTGCGCGTCCGCGAGGAGGTCGCCCGCCACAACGCCGGCCCGGCGACCCGCTTCAACGGGCTGGTCCGGCCGCTGGAGGCCGAGGTCGAGCTCAACGGCCAGCGCGGCGGCCCCCGGCGGCGCGTCGACTGGGAGCGTCAGGCCGACATCGCCGAGCGGGCGTTCCAGCGCAACGGGTTCCTGCTGCTGGTGGGGGAGCGGCAGATCGACGACCTGGCCGAGACGATCGACCTCACCGCCGACCCGGTCGTGTCGTTCGTCAAGCTCGTCCCGCTGGTCGGGGGCTGACCGGAGCTGACCGGGGCGCCGATCACCCGCTGGCGCGAGGTGATCGGTCTCTCCGTGGCCGGCGCAGCCGTAGCCCGGCGCCCGCCGCCGCCAGGATCACCAACCCGGCCCCCATGACCATCCGCCCGTCGGGCCCGGCCTCACCTCCGCCCCCGGTGGCCGCTCCGCCGGTCGGGGTCTCGGTGACGGTGTCGTCCGGCTCGGGATCGGTGCTCTCCTCGTCGGTGGGCTCGGGATCGGTCGTCTCGGTGCCCGTGTCGTCGGGGGTCGGGCTGGTGGATCCGCCCGCTCCGACGGTGAGGGGATGCTCGGTCTGGCCGCCCTCCTCCTTGAGCTCGCACTCGATCAGGCGCTCCTGAGGAGTGAGGCCCAGGTTGAAGGAGGCGACGTGCACGGTGCCCGTGCCCGGTCCGGTGGGGGTCGTCTTCATCTCGACCGTGGTGCTGGGGAGCGGGACGATCTCTCCCGGGATGATCGTGCCGAGCGGGGCGACGCCGATGGCCGAGGTCAGCTTGTCGATCTTGCTGATGCCGGCGTAGGCGTAGAGGTTGACCTCGCCCTCCAGGCCGGTGTCCGGGGCGATCAGCTCCGAACCCGTCACGTAGGTGCCGCGCCACCCGATCGTCATCTGCTCGCCCACCGGGGCCGTGGCGGGCACCGTCAGCTCGATGTTCACGCTGACCTGCTGCTTCTCATTCGTGGCGTTGACCGTGCACTCGTAGGCCACCTCCTCGGGGGCTCCATGCGCGGCGGAGGCGCCCGCGAACGGAAGGACCAGGGCGGCTGAGACGACCAGCAGGACACGCACGGCGGCTCCCTTGCGACGGACGGGGCACAAAGAGGAGACGGGGCGGGTGGACACTTGGTTGACACATGACGACACGTATTCGTAAGGAGACCTTCATGACCACAGGGGTTCGACTCATCCGCAACGACCGGCTCACCGACCAGGTCGACTACGCCTACGCGGCGGTCGCCGACGCGCCTGTGCGCAACATCTGGGTGGCCGGCGCCTGTCCGCTCGACATGGCCGGTGAGACGGTCGCCGTCGGTGACTACGCGGGCCAGGCGCATCAGGTGATGAAGAACCTGGTGACGGCGCTCGAAGGAGCGGGGGCGTCGCTGGCCGACGTCGCCAAGACGACCGTTTACGTGGCCTCCGCCGATCAGGCCGATCTGGTGACCGCCTGGAAGGTCTACCGGGAGTACATGGGCGAGCACGACGTCCCGAGCACCTTGCTCGGGGTCACGGTGCTGGGCTACCACGACCAGCTCGTCGAGGTCGAGGCGGTGGCGGTCATTTCGAGCTGAGGCGCAGGTCAGAGGCCGGTCGTCCATTGTCCAATGTCCAGAGTCGGCTCCTCGGCCGAGGCTTGGACAAAGATCGGTGGGGTGGGCGGCGCTTCTGGTGGCAGCGTGGCGGAGGTGCCCGGCGTGACATGTCGCCGGGAATCCGATGACCACCAGAAGAGGGGATCCTTCATGTCCGTGAACGCTCGTATGGCCGGTCTGCGCAACCGTGCGGCGGTCGTCGTCGCCGCCTCCGTCGTCACCGCGGGGCTGGGCGTCGGGCTCGGCGCCACCCCGGCCTCGGCGGACGTCCACCGGGGTGTGACCGGGTGCTTCGCCTGGTCCTGGGGAGACGGGAACACCTCGGTGACCGTCTACTGGAGCAACCGGTGCAAGACCAAGCACAAGCTCAAGATCAAGTACAGCCTCGGCTGGACCACGAAGAACTACACGGCGGTCGTTGGGGGCAAGAGCAAGGGGCACAAGAGGTTCCAGACCGCCTCGATCGTGTCCATCAAGGACGGGGGCCGGGCCTAGCCCGGTTCCGGCCCGGCCCGCCCTTCGTGGCCACCGGACGCCGGCTGCGAAGGCGGGCGGCCGCGGCCTGGTCGGGAACGCGTGCCTGAAGCACGGGTCCCGGGTGCGCGGGGGTTCGCCCCTCTCCCTTCCAGGCCGTCGGCGGGCCGGTGAATCCCCGGAGCTTCGCAACAGTGAGTAAAGGATCTGCCACAATCCGTACATGAGCATGTTGCAGTCCGCGAACACCCTGCCCGATCACGGAGCCGAAGGGCTGGGACGGGTGGCGCACGGCGCGCTCGCGTCGCTGTCGGACGCCCTCCATGGCCCCAGGCTCTTCCTCGGCTACAACACCCTGCCCGACCCGCCGTTCCCGCTGGTCGGATATCTGCACTACGACCTCGACCCGCGCATGGCCGAGCTCGGCCCCGCCCGGCTGCTCCGCATCGCCGCCGACTCGATGCGGGCGCAGCCGGTGCCGCCCAAGGACGCGTTCGACGAGGGCACCCGGCGGATGGCGGCCCAGATGCGGGTGGACGCCATGGTGATCGTCACCTGGGCGAAGGCGTTCGCCCCCGACCAGGACGAGTCGGCCCGCGCCCTGTGGGCGAACCTGGCCGAGGGCTACTACCGCGACGGCGACGCCGAGACCTGCGTGGACGCCAGGGACGCGGCGGTGGCGCTGGCCGTGGACCGGGCGGGGGCCCAGCTCCTGCTGATGGCCGAGCGGGAGCCGTCGGGCCAGTACGCCGCGCCGGTCCGGATCGAAGGGGAGCCGTACGGCGAGTTGTTCGGCCTGCTGGGCGAGGCGCTGGACGCGCAGTACGGCTGGACCAAGGCCGCGTTCGCGCTCTGACGGACCAGGGCCGCGTGCGCGCTCCCCACCCCGAGCAGCAGGAGGACCGCCCACCTTAGAGCATGCCTCCGACATTTTCGCGAGGCGTGCTCACCCTGCTCCGGAACCTCTCAAGCGCCGCTACGCTCGCTTAGAACGGCATGTGTGGGGGCGGAGGGATCAGTGACGGTCAACGGGGCCGCGAGCCATGAGGCGACACAGGCTGCTCCTGTGGCCGGTGAGGCGGTCGGGCGGGTGCTGGGCACGCAGGCGGCCTCACCGCTGTCGTTCTGGATCGGGCTGGCGCCCGGCAAGGTCGTCCAGCTCGACGACGTGGTGGTGACCAGGCGCGACGTGCCGGGCTACGGGCCGGTGCTGATGGCGGGCGTGGTGACGACCGTGGAGGCCAGGCACGAGGGGGCGGCGTACGACTCCGACGTCTTCCTCATCGCCGACGGCGCGCTGCCCGCGGCCGTGATCGAGGTGGCCGAGGTGCGCGTGACCAGGGTCGAGCCCGAGGTGTTCGTGCCGCCGCTGCCCGGCTCCACGGTGCATCTGGCCGGGGCCGCCGACCGTGAGCAGGCGCTCTACTTCGACGTGATGGATCGGCGCATCCCGCTCGGCACCGGGCGCGACGGGCAGCCGCTCTACGTCAACTTCGACTTCCTCGACGGCACCCGCGGCGCCCACGTGTCGATCTCCGGCGTGTCGGGCGTGGCCACCAAGACGTCGTTCGCGACCTTCCTGCTCTACTCGATCTTCAACTCGGGTGTTCTGCAGGAGGAGGCGGCCAACACCAAGGCGCTGATCTTCTCGGTCAAGGGCGAGGACCTGCTCTTCCTCGACCACGACAACGTCCGGCTCGACGAGAACGCCCGCAAGGTCTACGCCCGGCTGGGGCTGCCCGCCCGGCCGTTCGGCAGTGTCCACGTCTTCGCCCCGCCCCGGCCGGGCGACCCCAACGGCGTGCCGCACGTCGCCGCCCGTACCCATGGGGTGAGCGCCTTCTACTGGACGCTGGTCGAGTTCTGCCAGGACGAGCTGCTGCGGTTCGTCTTCGCCGACGCCGACGACGAGCGGGCCGGATACTCGCTGCTCGTGGGGCAGATCGGGGCCCGGCTGAAGGCGTGGGCCGAGCCCGTGGGCGACGGCGGCGCGGTCATGGTCCGGGGCACGGCCTGCCGCACGTTCTCCGACCTGGTCGAGCTGCTGTCGGACCAGTTGCAGGACGAGGGCGAGCGGATCCAGTGGACCGGCGCGCAGACGCCGCTGGGCACCGTGAACGCCTTCCTGCGCCGGCTGCGCAGCGCCGTGCGGCCGCTGTCGCCGATCATCCGGGGAGACCTGCCGTTCTTCCGCAGCCACTCCGTCAAGACCTCCGACGCGCAGGTCTCGATCGTCGACCTGCACAACCTGCCCGAGCGCGCGCAGCGGTTCGTCGTGGGCGTGGTGCTGCGCGGTGAGTTCCACCACAAGGAGTCCTCAGGCACGGCCAAGCCGCTGCTGTTCGTCGTGCTGGACGAGCTGAACAAATACGCGCCGCGTGAGGGCGACTCCCCGATCAAGGAGATCCTGCTCGACGTGGCCGAGCGGGGCCGCTCGCTCGGCGTGATCCTCATCGGCGCCCAGCAGACCGCCTCCGAGGTGGAGCGCCGCATCGTGGCCAACAGCGCCGTACGCGTCGCGGGCCGCCTCGACCCGGCCGAGGCCGCCAGGTCCGAATACGGCTGGCTGCCCCCGGCCGTCAGGGAACGCGCCACCATCGCCAAGCCGGGCACCATGTTCGTGGCCCAGCCGGAGATCCCGGTGCCGCTGGCCGTCGCGTTCCCGTTCCCCGCTTGGGCCACCCGCCCGTCGGAGGCCGCCACGCGGCCGGGCAACGCCAGGACCCCGGCCGACCCGTTCCAGGGGCTGCCGGGCGTCGAGGCGTCCGGCGCGCCGGCGGGCGCCGACCCGTTCGAAGAGGACATCCCGCCGTTCTGATCCAGGCCGTTCCGATTCAGGGGGTTTCGTGAAGATCCTGCACACCGCGGACTGGCACGTGGGCAAGGTGCTCAAGGGCCGCCCTCGCATCGAGGAGCACCGCGCCGTGCTGCGCGAGCTCTACGCCGCCGCCCGCACCCACGACGTCGACGCCGTCATCGTGGCCGGCGACCTCTTCGACACCTCCGCCCCCACACCCGAGGCCCAGTCGCTGGTCCTCAACGTGCTCATGGCCCTGCGCGGCGACGGCCGCGACGTGATCGTGCTCGCCGGCAACCACGACAACCCGCAACTGCTCGAGGTCTACCGGCCGGTGCTGGGCAAGCTCGGCATGCACGTCGTGGGCGCCTTCCGCCGCCCCGACGCGGGCGGCACGCTGGCGTTCACCGCGCGCTCCGGCGAGCCCGTACGCCTGGCCGTGCTGCCGTTCCTGTCGCACCGCTACGTCGTACGCGCCGCGGAGGTGCTGACCGGCACCGCCGCCGACCACAACCGCGACTACGCCGCCCGCATCTCCGAGCTGATCGGCGCCCTCACCGACGGCTTCCAGGGCGACACCGTCAACCTCGTCACCACCCACGGCACGCTGCCCGGCGGCGGGTTCGGCGGCGGCGAGCGCGAGTCGCAGTCCATCTTCTCCTACTACTTCGAGCCGACCGCCTTCCCGACCTCCACCCAGTACGCCGCCCTCGGCCACCTGCACCGCCGCCAGCAGATCCCGGGCCCGTGCCCCATCTGGTACAGCGGCTCGCCCCTCGCCGTCGACTTCGGCGAGGAGGGCAACACCCCGGGCGCGCTGCTCGTGGAGGTCACGCCCGGACACCCGGCCGTGGTGACCGAGCTGACGTTCGGCTCGGCCCGCAAGCTCCGCACGGTGCGGGGCACCCTGGAGCAGCTCGAGGCCCTCGAACCCGGCGACGACTGGCTCAAGGTGATCGTCGAGGAGAAGCCGCGGGTCGGCCTGTCCGACGACGTCCGCGACCTGCTGCCCGGCTCGGTCGACGTGGTGCTGGACGAGCGGTTCCGCCCGGTCCCCGCCACCCGCAAGGGCGGCACGGCCGGCCGCAGCCCGCGCGAGCTGTTCCGCGAATACCTCACCGCGACCGGCCGCCACGACGAGCAGGTGGCCACGCTGTTCGACCGGCTCTACGACGAGGTGACCGGCTGATGCGTCCCCTGCTCCTGCATCTGGACCACTTCGGCAGCTTCCGCGAGCCGGTCACCGTCGACTTCTCCGACACCGAATACTTCGCCCTGGTCGGGCCGACGGGCGCGGGCAAGAGCACGATCATCGACGCGATCTGCTTCGCCCTCTACGGCACCGTCCCGCGCTGGGGCAAGGAGAACATCATCGCCCACGCCCTGGCGCCCTCGGCCTCCGCCGGCAAGGTGGCGCTGGTGTTCGAGAGCGACGGGCGGCGCTACGGCGTGGTCCGGTCCATGGTGCGCGACGCCAAGGGCGCGGTGCGTACCAAGGAGGCGCGGATCGACGAGCTCGACCGCGCCGCCGCCCTTGAGGACGCCTACGAGGCGGTGGTCAAACCGCTGGCCGAGGGCGAGAACGTCACCCCTGAGGTGCAGCGGGTGACCGGCCTGGAATACCGGTTCTTCACCCAGTGCGTGGTGCTGCCGCAGGGGCGGTTCGCGGAGTTCCTGCACGCCGCGCCCCGCGAGCGGCAGGACCTGCTCGTGCAACTCCTCGACGCCGACGTCTACGAGCTGATCAGGCAGCAGGCCGTCCGCGAGGAGGAGAGCGCCAAGCAGGCCGCCTCCTTCGCCCGCGACCAGCTCGCCCGGCTGTCGGGCGCCTCGGAGGAGGCCGAGCGGGAGCTGACCGACCGGCTGGCGGCGCTGCGGCGGCTGGCCGGGACCATCGACACCGACCTCGACCTGCTGCGGGCCCGCGACGCCGACATCCGGCGCGCGGACCAGGAGCGAGCCTCCGTGGCCGAGCGGCAGTCGGTGCTGTCGTCGCTGAGCATGCCGGACGCCGTGCCCACCCTGGCCTCGGCCGGGCGCACCGCCGCCGAGGCGATCGACGGGCTGAGCGCCGAGGTGGAGGCCCTGGAGGCCGACGAGCACGCGGCGTACGAGGCGGTGGCGTCCCTGGGCGACCGTACGCGGCCGATGGCGGCGCTGGCCGCACTCGACGCCCGCGAACGCCTGACCGCCGAGGCCGCCCACGCCAGAGCCGGCGCCACCAAGGCGGAGACGTCGCTCACCGGCCTGGCCGGCGAGCTGACCACGGCCGAAGAGCGGCTGGCCGGCGCCGAACGCGAGCGCGAGCGGCTGCGCGACGCCCACACCGCCGCCGACCTGGCGCACCGGGTGACGGTGGGGGAGCCGTGCCCGGTCTGCCTGCGGGAGATCGCCGAGCCGCCCCACCACGGTCCGCTGGCCGGGCTCGGCTCCGCCGACCGGGCCCTGGCCGGCGCTCGAGACCGGGCGGCCCGCGCCAGGTCCGCCCACGCCAAGGCCGAGACGTCGGCGACGATGCTCGCCACGCAGGCGACGCGGCTGGAGTCCGAGCTGGCCGCGCTGCCCGCTCCCGGCGACCGGGCCGCGCTCGAGGCGGCGCTGGCCGCCATCGCCAAGGCCGGCGAGCTGGCCGACCAGGCCAGGACGGCGGCCCGGTCCGCCCGCGCGAAGCTGGACCGGGCGCGCGCCGAGGTCCAGCGGATCGAGCGCCAGGCCGAGACCGCCTGGAACACCCTGCAGTCCACCCGCGACCGGCTCCTGGTCTCCGGCCCGCACGAGGACCCGCCCCCGCCCCTCACCAGGGGCGACCTGCACGTGGCCTGGACCGACCTGCTCGGCTGGCGCGACCGCGCCGCGCAGGCCGCCCGCGTGGCGCTGGCCGCCCGCGAGGAGGAGCTGGAGCAGGCCCGCGGCAGGCTCGCCCACGAGCGCCGCAAGCTGGGCGAGCGCCTGGCCGAGCACGGGGTCACCCTGCCGCGCGAGGCGACGCCCGACCAGTTCGGCGCCGCCGTCGCCGGATCCGTCGCCCGCGTCGAAGGGGCGCTCGAACGGGTCAAGGAGGACCGCAGGCGCGCCGCCGACCTCGACAAGGCCGCCGCGCAGAAGGAACACGAGGCCAAGGTCGCCCACGAGCTGGCCCTGCGCCTGCGCGCCAACGCCTTCGAGCGGTGGCTGTGCGCCGAGGCCCTGGCCATCCTGGTCGCCACCGCCTCCGAGACGCTGCGCGAGCTGTCCGGCGACCAGTACGAGCTGGCCCTCAGCGACCGGACCGGCGACATCGAGGTCATCGACCACGGCGAGGCGGGCATGCGGCGCAACGCCCGCACACTCTCCGGCGGCGAGACCTTCCAGGCGGCCCTCGCCCTGGCCCTGGCGCTGTCGGGGGCCGTCGCCAAGGGCCTCGACGCGATCTTCCTCGACGAGGGCTTCGGCACGCTCGACCCCGCCACGCTCGACACCGTCGCCACCACCCTCGAACGCCTGGCCACCGGCGGCGAACGCATGATCGGCGTCGTCACCCATGTCCCGGCGCTGGCCGACCGGGTGCCGGTACGCTTCGAGGTCAGGCGCGACGCCAAGGGCTCCCACGTGCGGAAGGCAGGTCTGTGACAGGTTTCACCGTCGACCCGTGGGATCCCGGGTACGCCGCCGCCCTCGCCGTCGAGGCCCTGTCCGAGCTGGGGTCCACCAGCGCCGAGCTGGTCCTCGACGTCGAGCGGCCGGCCGCCGACTGGAAACCCGTCACCCCCGGGCCGGGCGCGATCGCCCCTGAGACGCTGCTGGTCGCCGACGGCGTACGCCGGATCGACGCGCGGGTGTGGGTGCACGACGCCGACACGCCGATGCCCTTCCCCGGGATCGCCGCCTCCTACGCCGCCGGGATCGTCCGCTGCGGCCCCGGCGGCGCCGACCTGGCAGAGATCGAGGTCAACCGGACGCTGATCTCGGCCTCCCCGAACACGCCCGAGGTGAAGACCGCGCACGCCGTCTTCCGGCCCAGCAAGGCTGCCGACTCCAGTTTCGAGGAGCTGTCCCTGGCGCTGCAGCGGCAGGTCACGCAGCTCGAGGTGGACCTGGCGGTGCGGCACCGGACCGTGAACGACGACCTGCTGCTGGTGGACGGGCCGCTGCGGGGGCGTACGCACCTGCCGCGGACGGTCGGCTACATCAAGACCCATCACGCCGCCTACCTGCCGTCGCCGCAGGCCGGGGTGGTGGGGGCGCTGGGGCCGGGGCAGCGTACGCCGGTGTTCCTCATGGGCACGAGCTGGCGGCGGCACGCCTGGTACCTGCGGTTGCCGGTCCAGTCGACGGCGCCGTGGGCGGGCGTGGCGCGGTGCGAGGCCGGGGCCGACCTCGATCCGGCCGAGGTGGTGCGGCTGGCCGACGCGGTGACGCTGGCCCTGCCGGCGCTGGCCGGGGTGGACTACAAGGATCCGCGCGCGCCGCAGAACCTGGTCCCGATCGGTGGCCTGGAGAAGCTGCTGCGCCACCATCTGGGGGACGCGCGCCTGCTCTACCGGGCCCTGCGGACGGCGGCGCGCTAGACGCGGCCAGGTTGTGGCCGGGCTGTGGGTCGGCCGTGGGCCGGCCCTGGGCCGGTCAGCCGAAGTCGCAGATGTCCACGGTGAAGCTGCGGCGGAGCTTGTTGGGGCTGAAGACTTCGAAGACGACCGTGTGCGGGCCGCCCTTCTTCCACACGATGGACGGGAGCACGGGCCTCCTCTCGTCCGACGGGTTGCCCACCTGGGCGCCCTGGCTCTGGCCGTTGAGGTACCAGCGGTAGCTGAAGCTGCCGGAGGCCGAGACGTTGGCCCAGATGTTGGTGTCGTAGGGCCAGCAGGGAGCCGCCGTCCCTGATGCCCTCGTACTCGAAGGACACCGACTTCACGCCGCCCGCGGTGGTGGGCTTGGCGGTGGTGGGCTTCGTGGTCGGTTTCTTGGTGGGGCTGCTGGTCTGTGCGCCGGGTTCCTGTTCGGTGGGGGTGGCTTCGGATGTCTCGCGGGTCTTGGTGGGGCGGGGGCGCAGGGCCCTGGCGGACTCCTTCGGCTTGGTGACCTTGTTCGACGCCGTGCCGGTGGAGGTGGGTGTGGTGGTGATGACGGCGGTGGTGGTCCTGCCGGGCCAGATGGGCGACCAGGCCCAGGCGGCCGTGATGGCGCCGGTCAGGACGACGGCCGAGCCGGCGGCCAGGAACGCCAGGGTGTGGCGCTTTCGTACGGGGCCGGTCTGGAGGGCGGCGATGGCACGGTCGGGGCCCTGGTGCATCGCGAGCGCCGGCCCGGTCGCTCGCCCGGCCTGCGGAGTGGGGCGGGCGCCGATGAGCTGGAAGAGGACGTCCTGCATGGCGGGGCGGGCGCCGGGGTCCTTGCTCAGGCAGGCGTACACGATCGAGCGCAGCGGCTCCGGTACGTCGCCGAGGCTCGGCTCCTCGTACTGGATGCGCCTGAGCACCGCGGGCAGGGAGTCGTTACCGAAGGGCGGGGAGCCGGAGGCGGCGTACACCATGACGGCTCCCCAGGCGAACACGTCCACGGCCGGTCCCGCGGGCGCGCCCAGGAACTGCTCGGGCGCCATGTACGCGGGCGTCCCCACCACACTGCTGGTACGCGTGAGCGCGGCGTCCATGGCCCTGGCGATGCCGAAGTCGATGACCCGCGGTCCGTCGCGCCCGAGTAGCACGTTCGCGGGCTTGAAGTCGCGGTGGACGACGCCCGCCTCGTGGATGGCGGCCAGTGCGGTGGCCGTGGCGACCGCGAGCCGCTGCAGGTCGGCCCCGCCGTGGCGGCCCGCCTGCTGGAGGGAGGGGCCTTCGACGTACTCGGTGACGATGTACGGCCGCGCGCCCAGCGAGGCGTCGAGCACCTGCGCGATGCAGAACGGCTCCACCCGCCGCGCGGCCGCGATCTCCTTGGCGAACCGCGCGTCGCCGGGCGTCACCCCCTCGCGCAGCACCTTGACGGCCACCTGCGTGCCGTCCGGGGCCGTGGCCAGGTAGACGACGCCCTGGCCGCCCTCCCCGAGTTGCCTGACGACCCGGTACGGGCCGATGACCTCGTCCATCACCACGTCGGCAGGGCGCAGACGTTGAAGGAAAGGCTCTTCTGCGTCACCGACGGCGAGCTGACCTTCAGGGCGACCGTGTGGCGGCCGGCCTTGAGGTCGTACTGGCCGGAGGTCACGAACGCGGTGTACACGTCCTCCGACACCCACGACTTCCGCTGCCCCATCCCCTTGCCGTCCAGCACCCACTGGGAGGTGATCCAGATCTCCCGTTTGGTCGACTCCACGTAGGTCTGGAAGTGGACCGGGGGCATGTAACAGCCGTCCGCGTCGTTCTGGCCGGGGCCGCCGAACATCTCGATCTCGAGAATGCTCGCCCTGGCGTTCACGACCGGCTTCTTGGTGGTCTTGACGGGGGCCGGGGTGGGGCGGGCGGTGGTGCGGTCCGGGGTGGGGGTGGACTTCGGGGTGGTCTTGGTCGTGGTCTTGGTGGGTTTGACGGTGGGTTCGGTGGTCTTCGGTCTGGTGGTCTTCTTGGGTTTTGTGGTGGCCGGGGGCTTGGCCGTCCGGCTGGGGGAGGGGGAAGGGGAGGCGGCGTTGAGGGAGACCGAGGTGCGGGGGTCGGGTTTGGTGGCGTACCAGACGGCGCCGCCGGTGAGGGAGACGACCGCGACACAGGACACGCCTACGGCGATGGGTACGACGACGCCCTTGCCCGCTGCCCGCCGCCGCCCGCCACCCTGACCGGACCCCGGCCGTCCCACACCGGACCCCGCCATCGGTCCTTGGCCCGGCATCGGTCCTTGGCCCGGCATCGGTCCTTGGCCCGGCATCGGTCCTTGGCCCGGCATCGGTCCTTGGCCCGGCATCGGTCCTTGGCCCGGCATCGG